>JANYEI010000154.1 GCA_025363205.1 Frigoribacterium sp. | reverse complement strand
CTGGCTGGCTGCACGGCACCACCGGCGCCCAGCCACGACTGGTCCGATCGGATGATCGCTCTGCTCAGGGACCCCAAAGGGCAGGGTGGTGCTGGAGGAGGTCTCGAAGTTGGTAGCGGGGCCAAAAGCGCGCGCGGCAGCGTCGAACTGGCCGGTGTTCCAAACGGTGAATACGATTTGCTTGCCGTGTGCACCGGCACCGGGGTCGTTCACATGGCTATCAAGACCCCCGCATCACCCAGCAAAGTGCTCGCCTCTTCCGACATTGCCTGCGGCGCGACCCTGAGACTTCCGGTCACTGTCACCGCAACGGGTATCATGCTCGAGGCCACCAACACCAGCACCTCCGCGCAATGGCAAGCAGCGATGGTGACCCCGGGCTGGGAACCAATCCGCACCAACTATTCAGATTGACCGCGGCCCGTTGAACATCGACTTGAGAAGTTCGGCAAAGCGCTACGCGGTTCCAGAGAGGGTGACGCATGACCGTAGATCCAGCCCTGCTGCTTGATGGCCCACGCGGGCGACGGCTGTGCCTCGAATTCGTGCGAGGACTGGACGTTGATGCGCGCGAGGCCGACCAACTGGGTAGCGCGATTTTCTTCGCTGCGTTCGATCTGGACCCCGGCCGAGGTACTTCGAGGATTCTCGCCACTACAGATGGTGATCAGTACTCACCGCCCCCTCATTCCCCCGAAGCGATTGCGCGCCTTCTTGCAGTTGTTCCGCTCGCCGATCCAGATGAACATGCGGTGCTGTCCACGCTCGTCGCGACTGTGGATAGTGCCCGCTACTGGCAGGAGCCCGATGGTGAGGATGTCCTCGCCGCCGCGCCGGAGCTTCGAGAGTTGCTCGCTCGAATCAGCACCCTTTTCGCGAACTCGCCCCACTCCGCCTGGTGGGCCACTCCGCTCGCTCCGGAAACGCAATGGGAAGTCGGCTTCGAAGGCATTCCGGCAGGACAGGGAATCACGAAAACTGCGTCGGAAACGCTTGTGCGATGGCATGCCGCTCAAGTTGACGAGGAAGTTGCCGCGCAGCGCGAACGGCCGGCCGACCCGCGAGCCGCGTGGAGCGGTAACTGGTGGTCGAAGCCGCCCACTGGCCTAACGCGAACCACACGTGCCCTAAATTCCCGCGGCCCCGCCGGGCTGTGGCTCGTCGAAGACAGCATGGGTTGGGACCACGCAACGGTCCGCCAGATCCACGTTCCCGCTGACGGCCGGGTCTTCGAGATCGACAGCCCGGACGCCTTGGCGCACTTGTGCCGGCTTTTCCCCCTGGACGTTACGGCCTCACGAAGACACGACTGGTACCGCGCCACCGCCCGTAACGGCCGCTGGGTCATCCCTGACTGGGCGCAAGTGGCACAAAATTTCGACGCGGTTCACCTCACTGTGGCCGGCTACCTGAGCACTGCCGGACTCGCGGTTCCTGTCGAAAGCGACCAGATGACCGTGCTCGCAGGCTGGGACCCTGACCAAACCTTTTGGCTCAAGGATGTCGCGCAGGACGAATCAGCCGTTCAAGCCTGGGGATACGACCAAGACGAAGGTTGGACCCTTTCAGCCGCCCGGTAGAGGTTCCCGTCAGACAAAAAGTCGGCGACCTCGACCGTGTGGTGGAGCGACCTCGAATCTCTCGTGTCAATCGTCCGTGAGAGGGAACCGGTGAGAGAAGTTAGTTGCTTCAACTCATTTCTATTAAAAACCGTTCGGTCTGCACCCCTATGGCACGCTTGGGTCATGCCAGTTGACGAGGTTTTGTATCGCGCTGCCGTCGGTCTCATTGAGAGTCGCCTTGCATCCGTCGACTGGGCCACGGCCGCAGCCTTGCGGATGGACGATGGGTCCATCCGAGTCGGCATCGCACTCGACAACATTAATTCCGGAGCGGGATTATGCGCCGAAGTCGGTCCGATCGCTCAGGCGTACACCGAAGGACGCAGAGTGGTCGACTCTATTTGCGTCACCCGCAGTAGAGATCGCCAGCATGACCTGGTCCTCGCTCCCTGCGGACTGTGCCAGGAGCGATTGGCGCTGTGGGGACCCGATATTGAAGTTGGGGTCTTCGATACCGAGGATCCCCGGGGTTGGAGCGGCCGTCGGCTCAGAGAACTGAACCCGTACTACTGGGCAAGTGCCTTTTTCGAGGACGAGCGCTGGCCAACGACCGCCGAACACTCCGACTAACATGCTGCCAGCTCCCGACGACCAGACGAGGTTGCTGCCATGAAGCGCCCGTGGCCTACCTGTCAGGGCTGGAAGATCTAGATTCTGTCGCCAAAGCCTTCGGGCGAGTCCGTCGACTCGACGAAACGAGCGAAGTACTCGCGGCGTGCTCTTATTGTGTTCGCGTGTATTTGCTTTCCACGTAAGCATCGACGGCCAGTTTGCTTGACCGCCAAGCGCCATCAGCACCGTAGGTGGCTTCGAGTCGGCCACGAGCTGCGGCCTGTCGAAGTGCCTGATAGGTAAGCTCCCTCGTCGCAAGCGCCTTTAACGGAACCAAACGGGCAGGACCAGCAATGTTGGGAATGATGAGCCTGTGTAAGTTGTCGATAACTGATCGCGCAAGCAACTCGGCGAGAGGACCAAGCTCCCCTTTGTCGGCACGGTCCAGCGCAGTGAGATATCGATTCCGATTTACCTTGAAGATGATCGACGGCGGAAATCCCAGCCGCACCAAGATCAAGTTGAGAACCAATCGACCAGTGCGTCCGTTGCCATCGATGAACGGATGGATTCGCTCGAATGATGAGTGCAGGTCGGCAAGAGCCAAGGGGATATCGGCGGAGGCAAGCTTCCCGCCCCCGATCTCTGCGCCAATCTGATTTGCCTTGTCGACCCACGTGGTCAACTGCGGGGAGACATCGACCCACGGTGGTGGAACCATCCCGCCCGAAAATGGCCGAATGTCGTGGCGCCGGAAGGAGCCAGGCTGCTCGTCAGCGGATGCCTCCGGATGCGGTGCTATTTCCCAGACCCGCTTCATCATCAGCTCATGCACGTTTCGCGCTTCCGTCACAGAAATGAGCTGAGTGGAGGATTCCCTGTCTGGCTTACGCGCTTGCGAGTACACCCACTTGGCAGCCTCGCCGTAGCCGAGCACCTCCAGATAGTCCTTGAGATCCTTGCCTCCCACTGGCCGATTTTCATCGAGGAGGGTGCGCACCTCACGCAAGACCAGTGTGTTGCCCTCGATCGCGGTCGAGTTATGGGCTTCCTGATGCCAGATGTCGTCCCAAATTAGGCGCGACTCCTGTGGGCTCGGCAATCCGCCGTAGTTTTGGAGTTCGTCGACGGCGGATGCAAATCTTGCGTAGATGACGCTGCGCGCGGGACGACCACGACCCGTCGGCCGATCCGCTCCGCTCCCAGAATTTGTCACACCTATCCCTAACTAATTGCTCAGATCAATTATGGACCGTTGTCGCAGTCTTACGCGATTTAAAGCACAGATCAAAATGCGACCCGAACCCCTAGCGCTGTGCGACCACCAGCAGCGGCCTGAGAGCGGATCAGCTGGGTGAAGTGCCAATCCCCTACTGGACAAACAGCGGTGCGGAGCACCTGTGGGATCGATCACCGCGTATGCCACCGCAGTGGGCAAACGCTATCGCGTGCGGTACCGAAAGCCAGACTATTCGCAGACCCACAAGCGCGGCTTTCGGACGAAACGCGACGCGGAGCTTTTCCTCGCGTCAGGTGAGGTCAGAAAGGCGAGTGGCTAGTTCATCGACGCCACCGCGCCGCGGATATCGATCGACGAGCTCGGCATCGCTGGGCTCGCAGCTCAATCTCTTCTAAAGCCCAGCAAATACGGCGTCCTCGAGATCGCCTAGCGGGTCCATGTAAGACCGGATTGGGGCCGCCCTACTTATCAAGGTTGGATGAGGCCAGCACCTCAGAGCAGGTCCTTCGTCTGATGTAGGGCGAGAACCAGGAAAACCCGATCATGTCCAGCTCATCCCTGTCGGCTCTGCGCGACGACAGACCTATGACCAACACCAGCTCGACCTCCCGCACCGCCGGCCCGGGCCTCGACGAACATTCACCCCGGCCCAGAAGCTCGATCCCATAGGCGACTACGAAGACACAACCCGTCCGAGCGAGGTTCCCGAGTGACACAGCGGCGGCACGCAACGTCGATGCGTGGATTGGCGCTCGACCTGTCGCGCCGAAGGTGCGGCTTAGGGGCGATGGCGAGGGCGCGGACCAACTTCACCATTAGGCCCGACCTCAGCGCCCCGATGCGGCGGCCCACACATGAGCGCGTAATGCGGGTTCGAGTGGGCGTAAGTGCTCGAGGGGGGCTCAGCTGGCGGAATCTCTCTGGGCAATGTAGACGTGCTCGGCGCCGGGACGGTCGGGGGCATCGCGCCTCTCAACGAGGGTGAAGCGCGCCGCGTCGAGACTCGCGGCGATTTCGTCCGGATCGCGAAAACGCAGCGTGGAATCAGAGGGAATTTCCGTGCCGTCCGGGAACGTGTACGTGTGACGGAACGAGACGAAGGGAAGGGCAACGTCTGTCACGACTCTGCGCTGCGTCACAAGCCCGACCCCGTCGATATCAATCGACTCAATCATGGGATCGCTCGCCCACTTTTCCCACGCCCGGTGCTCGAGATTCCTGGTCTCGAACACGAGGTGCCCGCCGAGTACCAGCGCGTGTCTGAGCCCCGTAAGGGCGTCATGCCAGGCGGCGTCTGTCAGGAAAACCTGAGCGACGTTCCCCGTCATGACTGCCAGTTCGATCCGCATCGGGGGCAGGGTTGTCGCATCGGCGTGTAACCAGGTCACTTGACTTGCGCCCGGCTTGGCTCGGGCTACGTTGAGAGAAGCCGCTGCGGGGTCGACGCCGGTTACGACGACCTTAAGTGACGCGAGGCGTAAAGCAAAGGATCCGGTCCCGCACCCCACGTCGAGCACCGTCCGTGCCCGCAGTTCACGAGCAATGTGTAGATAGTTGTCGAGGTCGCCCCGGGGCCCATCGAAAAGGTCATAGATTGCCGCCAGACGTGGATCATCGAAAATCGGATCAGGCATGCGCCCACCCTAGAGGTGGGCCCCACGCGCCTATCGACTTGTACCTCTATTAGCGAGCCTAAGAAACAGGTCCACCCATCTGTGCGAGCGACTCTCCTGCACGACCTCTGCTCCCCTTGTGAAGAAGGACTTGTGAGCCTTTTCATCACCGGTCGCTGACCACGATCCATGTTGGCATCGACCGGCAACTCATCCCTACGACGGCCGAGCGCTCACGACTCCCGTTTGACATAAAACCGGCGAACTCGGTCGCCAAGTCGATTAACGCTCGTTCTGTTGCGCTGACGGTTCCGTGTGCAGACAACTGCTGGGCCCCTGTGGCATGGTGTCGAATATCGCGAACTAGCGAGCGAGAATCAGTTACGCAAGAATGCCATATGGCTGAAGAGAAACCGTTTGTACCGTTTCGACCGACCCCGCGTGACTTTTCCGGATTTACGATGCCTTCGACCGTGCCAAGTGGGCTACGACTGGAATTGAGTCGTTCGCGCATCATCGCAGGGAAAGACGGCGAGTTCGGCGAGTGGATGGAAATGCTCAACGACCGTTATGACGAAAGCCTTGCAGCGATCTCTGCTGAGCGATCAGTTTTTGAAGCGACTTTTCGCCATGAAGAAGCGGATGGTTCCCTCTGGATTTACCACCTCAGCCTCACCGGCGACAATGGTGGCGGCCTGGACGAGTCCCATCAAATCGGTGCCGATCATGCCGCTTTCTCTCGCCGGGTCAAGGAACCGGGCTGGGAAGAATTGGAGCCCAAATTCATGCTGACACCCGGCCATATCCTCGCGGCAATGACGACGTGGGGCCACACCGGAACTCGATAACCGGTCGCGGTGTGTGGCCCTGGAAAATCTTGCCATGAAAGAGTAGATCTCTCGTCTGAAATTGCCAGTCAAACTTGCCGTTTGAACCTCGAACCTCCAGCCGTGTCTCACAGGGTCTCCAACTGATGCGATGTCCCGTCTGGTAACCACCGCGTGGATTTGTTATTGATCTGTCTCGATACGCTCGAACTCATTCCCCGCACCGCGCTATCGGACGCCACCATGACGGGTCATTGTCTGGGCTGAGCGTGGCGCAATAATCAGGCGCGATAGGTCAGCGCCCATCGCGCGAACTCGGGGAGATCGAAGCGAATGGCGTCCGCGTGCAGCTGTGACGCCAGTGACTCGGCCAGTGGCGACTGGCGGTGAGAGAGAATCTGGATGTGGGCAAGGTCGACATATGCGGAGACCCACACATAGCGATCCTGGATTCGGTTGCAGCGGCTTCTGGCATCGTCGATCCATTCCTGGGCGGAGGAGATGTTACCGTCGTCGAGCGAGATCAGGGCGAGCGATCGTGCGGCCATTCCCTCCCAACAGGGATCGCCAAGTTCGCATGCGAGCGCGAATGCTTTTTCGGCGATTTCTGTTGCCTCATCGTGTCGGTCAAGTGCAAGCAACGCGTTCGCGCGCCACGATTGGGGCCACGGGAGAAACGCATTCCACCGTTCGCGTTCGCACAGCCGGATACTTGCATCGGCTGCAGCAAGGGATTCTTCCAGGTCACCACTGAGCTGGAGCGAGCGAGCGAGCACACCGAGAGACCACGCTTCTTGACGAGGGCGAGTCGCCTCGTGCGCGACGAGTGCCGATCGGGTCAGGTGTGCAACGGCTTCGCCATGCCTTCCCTGGTCCGCTGCGTTCATTCCCGAGATCGCGAGCACCCCTGCAATCAGCGCGTCATCACCGCGGGCATCGGCGAGGGTTCTTGCTTCACGAATGGCTCTTTCCGCGGATGTATGGCGGCCGGCCTGCACGTCGATGAATGCGAGTTCACGCAAGCACTCGGCGACCCGAAGGTCGTCGCCAAGATTTCGCGCGAGCGCCATCGCCCGATGCAAAATGATGGCTCCTTCTCCATCGAAACCCCGAGTCGCGTGCACTAGGGCTGCTCCGAGAGTCATCAGCACGTCGATGTGGAGACGCTGATCGGAGGAGATCGTGGCCTCTTCCGCGGCCCGCCGGAGCGTTTCAATACCCGCGTCGACGCTGCCGGCGTCGATCGCGTCGCTCCCCGAGCGAAGGAGGGAAGAGGCGACGACTCCAGCCTGCAGCCGTCCCCGCGGCCGGTCGTCGCCGATCCTCACCGCTGCTCTGAGGGCGGGAGAAATACCTAGACCTTCGCGGGCAAACGTCGCTTCACAACATGCCAGATGCAGCGCCGCGAGCCCGGACCTGCCATCCGCAACGAGGACGCGCAAAAAGAGCTCCTGCGCGTCCTCATCCAGCGGTTCGAGTGCCGCTGCCCGACCAGCAACGGCGCTCGAACGCTCCGTCTGCCCGGCACCGAGGGGCGCGAGCGCCTCACGTCGAAGCTCGTCCAATGATCGTGCTCGCAAATGTCCCCGCATGAGCAGCAACCAGGTTTCGAAGCCGGGAGCGTCGCGCACGCTGACCCCGTCGAGGAAATACCCCCCGATCTCATCGGGATCCAGCGTGCCGTCGATGAGCTCCCAGGCGTCGACCGTCATCCCGGTGCGTGCGAGCGAGAGGAAGTCGCCGCGAAGAAGGCCGGGATCCTGGAGCGCCCGGCGAAGGTCGGCGAGACACCAGCGAAGTGCACCGAGGGGATCGTTCGCTTCGGTGAACAACTCGTCCACAAGCTCGCGGCGTGACACGGGGCGTTCGGCGAGGGCGACGCGGGCGAACAACGCCCAGGACTTCTTGCCTCGGGGCGACGAGTGCGACTCGGCGAAACCCTCCAGTCGAGGAGGTCCAAGAAGCCGCACCCGTGCGTTCATAGCTCAGCCCGCGACAACCGATGCGGTTGCCCGGCCCTGCAGCGCATGGACATCCGCGGTGGTGAGGGCGTTGCCCCCGATGCCCCAGTCTCCGCTGAGAACCTCCTCGACGAGGACCGTCGTCACCTGGCGCAGATTCTCGCCTTCGATGTCGACCATGGTTTCGGTGATTCTGCGAATCATCTCGCTTTTCTCTTCCGAGTTGAACACTCCTTGGATTACTTTAACCTCTACGAGCGGCATGACATTTCTCCTTCACAACACGGGAAACAACTGGACAACTTGAGGGTGCCCGCTGAGCGTGTGAGGCTGCGTGTGAGCGCACCTCCGAGCGAAAAACTGAGGTAACCCGGTCATCCGCGAGTGTCAGATAACTTCCCCATCGCGCGACTGACCGCTTCGACGGACGCGGTGATGTCGGCGGCGTCGGTCGACCAGTTGCTGACGGAGATGCGCAAGACCCGACGATCCTTCCATCGTGAGCCGGACATCCACACGACGCCTTCTTCGATGAGATGGCGGGTCACCTCGCGGGTTCGCTCGTCCGATCCAAAGCTCAGGCACACCTGTGTGAAGACCACCTCGTTGAGGACCGTCACTCCCGGCAGGTGTGCAAGCCCGGCCGCGAGTGCCTGCGCGTTCGCGACGAGCCCATCGACCATTACGACGAGACCGGATCGGCCGAGTTGCTTCAGCGCGGCCCACACGGGCACTCCGCGCGCGCGACGGGACATCTCCGGCACCAGGTCGTACGGGTCAGGGGCATCGCCCGCCGCACGGATGAGATAGGCGGTCTGGGTGCCAAGGGCCGCCCGAGTTGCGCCTGCTCGGGCGACGATTGCGACGCCGCAGTCGTAGGGGACATTGAGGGTCTTGTGCGCATCCGTCGCCCAGGAGTCTGCTGTCTCGACTCCGTCAAGCAGGCCGCGAAGCGACGGGCTGGCGTTGGCCCACAAACCGAAAGCCCCATCCACGTGCACCCACGCTCCGTGCTCATGGGCGATCGCGATTGCTTCGGCCATCGGATCGAACGCGCCAGAGTGCAGGTTGCCCGCCTGCAGGCACAGGATGATCGGACCTGCCGCCGTTTCCAGCGATGTGCGAAGTGCGTCGATCCGAATCCGCCCCTCGTCATCAGCCGGTACGACGGTCGGCGCGCCCAGCCCGAGATAGCGGAGGGCGAGGTCGATGGACGTGTGCCTTTCCTCGCCGGCCAAGACCGTAATCTTCGGTGCACCCTGCAGCCCGTGCGTGTTGAGATCCCAACCGCATTGATCGAGCAGGTAAGCGCGCGCTGCCGCCAATCCGGTCCAGTTCGCCATCGTCGCCCCGGTGGTGAATCCGACGTCCGATCCCGTCGGCAGCCCAAGGACATCGAGGAGCCACTCACCGGCAACTTGCTCGATGGCCGCGGTAGCCGGCGATGCGTAACGCATTGCAGCGTTTTGATCCCACGCGCTGACCAGCCAGTCCGCGCCGAGAGGTGCGGGCAGAGTCCCACCGATCACCCAACCAAAAAAGCGGCCGGAGGACATCGCCATCAGACCCGGCTCCGCCAGCCTCACCAGGGCATCCACCACCTCGCTTGGCTCGATCGGATTCTCTTGCAGGGGTTGAGCGAATACTTCCACCATTTGGTCGACGTTCTTTGTCGGCGCGACCTGCCTACTCGGGATTGATTCGATCCATTTCATCGCACCGGCAGATGCTAGATCCAATGCTGATCGGTACACGATCGGGTTCACATTCACGGCAAGCTCCTTCGTCTCACTCTCTTGGAACGGCACAAGCCGTCGTCAACAGGATGAAGCCTCGCCGTGTGATACATCGTTTGATAGCCAGTGCGAGCGCACGACAACAATCACGGTCGTTGACTTTCGGTCTCCCCCACCCTGACGTCAAGGATGAGGCTGGACTTTGCGCCAAGCATCCGGTTGTGAGTTCTTGACAGAATCTTTCGCGCGCGCAATGATTCCGGTACAGCGTATTTCCTGCCCCTAGCGTGACCGGCTATAACAAAGGGAGGACCGTCATGGCAATTCAATTCTTCGGAGAAACCGGCCCCATCAGGGTGCCCTTTCGTTCCGCACGCACAAGCGAACCTGATGCAGAAATTGTGGTCGAACCGCGAGACCATGAGCTCCCATTGCGCGGCAAACAGATCCCCATCGACAAGCGACTACCCCAGCATCGCGCCACAACGATGGACCGAGTTCACTCACAGTAGGACGCGGTCTCAACCAAGACCGCCCCGGGTTTCTTGCCGCCGCTTAATTGGCTCCTTCGCTACTAAACGGGCCGTTCGTTTAGCCCATTTCTCTTAGGGTTAAGTCGATGGGTGACATTCAGATTGTGCGTGCCGACGATCCCCGAGTGGATGATCTCGAAGCGGACGGCTACCGTCTGGTCGGCGAGAGTTGGGGTGCGCGGCTGCGCTTTACGGAATCGCCAGATCTCACCAAGCTTGAGCAGGCGGTGCATCGGGTTGAGGTGTCTGGCATCACGATTTTGGAACTGTCGGCGAATTACGCCACGGCGCTCTACGAACTCGAACTGGCCAACAACGCCGACTACCCCTTCACTCCCGCAACCTTTCAAGCACCGCCCGAGCGTGAAGCCATTTGTAACTTGTGGAGATCAGGCAAGAGAATTTTCGGCGCTCTTGATCGCGACGTCCTGGTCGCGGTGGTCGTCGGACAGGTTGTGGACGACACGGGAAACAACGACTTCGCTTCTGTATTGGGTACCCATCGAGGCCGCGGTCTCGGCACTGCGGTCGCAGCGGCATCCATTGTTGCTTTCGCGAAGGAGGGAGTGCGCGTGTTCACGGCAGGTGGCGCCGGGGTGAATGCCGCGAGCCTCGGTCTGGTGCGATCGCTGGGGTTTCAGGTCGAAGAGCAGTGGCGGAGCTATGAACGGGAGTGAAGCTGAGCGCACGCTTATCTGCCGCGTGGCATCCAGTATGGCGAGAATGCCAGGTGTTGCACTTTGGTCGCGTGCCTCGGGGTGGAAAAAGTTGTCCGCGTGAGCACCGGCATCGGTCCGAGGCCGAACACGCGCGAACTTGTCGACGAGCGGGTAGCCGTGCTTCCCGCAGAGTTCGGTCCTTGGCACATCAGCTCGTCGAGGATGTTGTCTCGCCGGCGACTAAGACCTCGAACGCCATGCAGTGGGCAATTTTCACCACCGCGCGCTCGAAGGCAGTTTGTAGCTCCCGTGATTCGTGTAGCTCCCGCCATGGGAAGCGACGGCGGGTCAACTACCGCGCAGCGAGAAACTATTTCGATTGATCGAGGTCCCGGGCGCGATTTGGGCCTCGCCGACCGACACGGCCTTGAAAGCGAATCAGATACCCATCCGGATCGGTAACGAGGAATTGGCGAACACCGATTTCCTGATCGTCAACTCGGTACCACTTCGTCTCGGGCGGCATGAACAGCGAAACACCAGCCGCCCGCAGCTCCGACAGGATCGGCTCAATGTCGGACACAGTCACCTGAAAGTTGACGCCTCGGCCGTGAGGCGCCTCGAGTGGCCCGGTGAGCCAGTTTCTTCCGATGCCTGCTTGTTCCAGCATCACGTGGGCGGTTCCTCGCACGATGTACGCGAAGCCCTCCTCCGGCCGCTGATAGCGAATCTCGAACCCACAGAGTGTGCACCAGAACTCGATGCTGGCGTCAACGTCTCGAACCAGGAGTTCTGGCACCAGTGCTGGGTCCGGCGTTGGCTCCAGTGCGTCGGTGATCACGATGCGGCCGCCCCGATCGTCAGATCAGCCAATCGTCGATCGCGCGAAATCAGGACAGGCGTTCGTCGATCTCCTGGATGGCTTCGACCGCCGCACTCAGCACGGCGTCGACCTCGGTGATCTTGCGATTGAGGGTATTGGGGCCGGCCTGGTAAAGCTCGCCCGCCTGGTCGACGGCGGCTTGGAGCTTCTCGCCGGCTGTGGTGGCCTGCACTTTGTCGTTGATCGTCATGGGCGAACCGTCCTTGCACCAGAGAAGTAGGGGTAGACCGTTATAGTCGCAAACTATACCCGCCACCGACTCGAAACAGGAATCAAATACTGCTCTGAAGTCGCATCGAGAGCACCACGCTGAAAGTGACGAAGGCGAGCACATTGAGGATGACCGTGCCCCAGAATGCCGAGCGAAACCCGGCTTTACGCGTCTTGTGTCGGAACGCCTGTTGCCCGACGATCGCCCCCGGCCAGCCCCCGATGATGCCGAGTGCGAGTAGGGAGCTCTCAGAGATACGCCACCCCCCGCTCGTGGCCGCCTTCTTGTCAACCGCATAGACGATAAAGGAGAGGATGCTCGTGACCAGGTAGACCCCGAGCACCCAGGGCGGCATCGGCCAGGCGACGCTCACCAACACGTAGACCAGGAAGAATGCCACTATCGCGAGATAGTCGAACGATGCCGGGCGTCGGCCCCCGAGTATCCGCCTGGCAAAACGCCGGCGAGGTGACTCGGCAGCTTTCCGCGGCGCAGCAGCGCGCACCATCCGCTCTCCGGTGACTCGCCGTGCCAGGGACCGGCCATCGGAGGCGGTCTCGATCTCGAAGCTGACCGATTCGCCGACCACCGGGCGCACAGAGCCACGAGGGAAGGCCGAGATGTGCACGAAGACACGACGATCGCCGACATCGGTGGTGAGGAAACCGAAGCCACGATCGTCGTTCCATGCGGTGAGGGTTCCCGTGACGCGAGTGCCATCGTCCACGTCAACCATTCATCGATATTATCCGTGACGATACACTCCGCTCGACTCGAAGCGGCCGCGACGGTGTCACAGTGAGTCCATGAACCTGGCCACCAGGGCAGCCCGAGTCCGTGAAAAGCCCGAGTCCGTGAAAAGGTGGACGAGCACCAGCTCGGCGTCACAGCTTAAGGAACACACCATGAAACTCACTGTCATCGGCGGCGGCTCGACCTACACACCCGAACTCATCGACGGCTTCGCGCGCCTGCGTGAGGTACTGCCGATAGAGGAGCTCTGGCTGGTTGATCCGGATGCGCACCGCCTCGAGCTGGTCTCCGGGGTCTCGCGACGCATGTTCGCCCGCACCGGGCATCCCGGGGTGATCCACGCGACTTCGGATGTCGTTGCCGGGGTTGAGGACGCCGATATCGTGCTGCTCCAATTGCGCATCGGCGGCCAGGCTGCGCGTCACGGCGACGAGACCTGGCCGCATCAGGCCGGGGTGATTGGACAGGAGACCACCGGACCCGGTGGTTTCGCCAAGGCTCTGCGCACGGTGCCGGTGGTACTCGACATCGCTGAACAGGTTCGGCGGCACGCCAAGCCGGATGCCTGGATCATCGACTTCACCAACCCCGTCGGAATCGTCACTCGCGCCCTCGTCAGCGCCGGTCACCGGGCCGTCGGGCTGTGCAACGTCGCCATCGGGTTCCAGAGACGGTTCGCCGCCTTGCTCGACGTGGACTTCCGCGACGTGCAGCTCGATCATGTGGGACTTAATCACCTCACCTGGGAACGCGGAGTCACCGTCGGCGGTCAAAACGTTCTGCCAGAACTGCTCGCCTCCCACCTCGGCGACCTCGCCGAGGAGGTGGAATTGCCGCCGGAGCTCCTGTCGCTGCTCGGGTCCGTGCCCTCGTATTACCTCCGCTACTTCTACAGCCACGACCAGGTGCTGCGCGAACAGCTCGGCTCCCCCACCCGTGCCGAGGCGGTCATGGAGGTGGAGGCCGAACTGCTGCGTCTTTACGCCGACCCGCACGTGAGCACCAAGCCGACCATCCTCGAGAAACGCGGCGGCGCGTACTACTCCGAGGCGGCGGTGGATCTCATCGCGTCTCTTGTTTCGGACCGGCGTGACGTGCAGGTGGTGAACATCCGCAACGACGGCGCGCTGCCGTTCCTGCCCGACGATCACGTGATCGAAGTGCCGGCGACGGTGGGATCGGCGGGCCTCACCGCGCTACCGGTCGCCCCACTTCCGGATGACCTCGCCGGCCTCATCTCAGACGTCGCGGGCTACGAACGCCTCGCTCTCGATGCCGCGGTGAACGGCGGCCGCGACCGCGTGCTGCGGGCGATGGTCGCCCATCCGCTGGTGCGCCAGTTCGATCGCGCCGAGAAGCTCACCGACCTGTTGATCGCCGAGAACGGTCGACATCTCGCGTGGACCCGATGACCGCCCACCATCCGGCAGGCGCGCTCCCTCTGCACGGTGTTGTCGTGGCGATCGATGGCGGCGGCTCGAAGACCGATGCCGTGGCGATCGACCGTTCGGGAATCGTGCGGGCACACTCTCGCGGTGCGGCCTCCAATCCCCAGACACAGGGTCTGGATGTGGCCGTTGCGGTGGTCGACTCCCTCGTGACCGAGGTGCTCGAGAGTGCGGGGCTCCCCCTGCTTGGAACCGGCGTTTTCCTGTCCGGACTCGACCTCGAGGTCGAGATCGAGAGCTTTCGCGAGGCCATCGCCCCCCTGCCGTGGGCCGCGATCGGAAGCTCCCTTCTCGACAACGACATGTTCGCCCTCCTTCGAACGGGCACCAAGGAGGCAAACGCCATCGCGGTGGTCTGTGGAACGGGCATCAACTGTGTCGGCGTGCGGGCAGATGGCGAAACCGCTCGATTTCCCGCGCTGGGAGCGATCTCCGGGGATTGGGGTGGTGGATCCCAGCTGGGTGAGCAAGCGCTCTGGCACGCCGCACGCGCGGCGGACGGTCGCGGCGCCGCAACGGAATTCAGTCGGTCCATCCCCGACTTCTTCGGACTCACCGATATCCACGCCGTTATTGAGAGTCTCCATTTCGGGCGAATTGCCGAGGCGAGCTTCGCGCTCCTCTCGCCGATGGTGTTCGACGCCGCCGACGGGGGCGACCTGATTGCGGTATCGATTCTCGACCGACAGGCCGAAGAGATCGTCGCGCTCGCCGGAGCCGCCATCACTCGGCTCGCTCTGGACGACGTGCCGGTTCCCGTCGTGCTCGGGGGCGGAGTGCTCGCTGCCGGAAACCTTTTGTTTCTCGCGGCGATCGAGGAGAAGCTCAGCCGACGGTGTCCGCTCGCCCGGGCACTGCTCGTACGCGACCGTCCCATCGTCGGTGCAGCGCTACTCACTCTCGAAGCGGCTGGCGCGGCCCTCGAGGTCACGGTTTCTGCGCGGTCCGCGCTGGCCCGGACATTTGCCCGATTGGATGGGACAACCCAATTGGACGAGACGACCCAATTGGATGAGACACAGGGATGAGAAGCCTTCGGCTGGAGCCGCCGCTCGTTCGCCCTCTCTGCGCCGCTAGCATCGTGAGGGTGACGGGCACTCTCCCATGAAGGTCGTGATCGCCCCCGACTCTTTCAAAGGCTCTCTCGGCGCCCTCGAGGTGGCTCGGGCGATCGCCGTCGGCTGGGAGTCGGTGCGTCTCGAGGATTCGCTCACGCTCATCCCGCAGGCCGACGGAGGAGAAGGAACTCTCGACGCGGTGGAGGCGTCCGTGCCCGGTGCGGAGCGGCGTACCGCCGGATTGGTCACCGGTCCCGATGGCCGGTCGACGCCCGGAGCCTGGCTGACGCTGCCGGATGGCACGGCCGTCGTCGAACTCGCGCAGATGTGCGGGATCACGCTGATGGAACGCCTCGATCCGCTCGGTGCATCGACCGTGGGGCTCGGTGAGGTGATCCGCAGCGCTCTCGCGTCCGGGGCATCCCGGCTCGTCATCGGGCTCGGTGGTTCGGCCTCGACGGATGGCGCGTCCGGCGCCCTCGCCGCTCTCGGCCTGCGCGCCGACGCTTCCCTCACCGCGGGCGGGGGCGCCCTCGGTGCAATCGGGATCCTCGACCGCTCCCAGCTCATCTCCCCGCCGCCGGGCGGGGTCACACTGCTCACGGATGTCTCGGCCCCCCTGCTCGGACCCACCGGGGCCGCGGCGGTCTTCGGCCCGCAGAAGGGTGCGTCGTCCGCAGAGGTGGCGCTGCTTGACTCCGCTCTCGCCCACTTCGCCAGCCTGCTCGGCGCCGACCCCGGCCGGCCAGGCACCGGAGCTGCGGGAGGTGCCGCTTACGGATTTGCGGCGGCCTGGGGTGCGCGCATTGAGGCGGGGGCCGATTACCTCTGCGCCATCACCGGGGTGCCGCTGGCCATCGCTGGGGCGGATCTACTGATTACCGGCGAAGGGCGGTTCGATGCGACATCCGGCACCGGAAAGCTGGTCGGCACCCTCATCGGCCTGGCGGGCGAGCACAAAATTCGGGTTGCCGTGATCGCCGGGCAGCTGGCGGTGCCGCCGCTCGACTCCGACGGCCGCCCGCTCTGGGCATCCGGGCTCGCGGATCTCGCCGGCTCGGCGGAGGACGCGATGGCCGATCCGTGCCGCTGGCTGCGTGCTGCCGGGGCTGCTGCTGCGGCAGCGCAGCAATGCTGAACCGAACCCCTGCGCGCGCAAGAGGTCACTTTCGCACCGGAACCCGCACCGAACGGGAGTGACGCTGACTGTTCAGCGACCGGGCTCGAATGGGCACTACTCGGCGGAGTGCGCCTCGAGAAAGGCGTATAGCTCGGTGTCGTCTACGCCCGGGAAAGTGCCGGAGGGCAGCGGCGCCAGAATGTGGGCGTGCAGCTTCGCACTCGGCCAGGCCTTGTGCGCCCACCGCTTGGACAGCTCGGTGTCCGGGCGCCGACAGCAGCTCGCATCCGGGCAGCGTGACGCCGCTCGGTTGGATGTGTCACGCCCGCGAAACCACTTTGCATCAGCGAAGGGCACGCCGAAGGTGATGGAGAACTCCTCGTTGCTCGCGGTGCCCGTCTGGGTCGAACACCAGTAGGTGCCGGTGGGGGTGTCGGTGTACTGGTAGAACTCGTTCGTGCGATTGGGGCGCCAGAAGGCGGTGCGGGCGCTCCACTGGCGGCATACCAACTGGCCCTCGGTCGAGCCCGTAACATCCGCCGGCAGCTGTAGGCCGTCGTTCTCGTACCCCTTGTAAAGGGCGCCGTCCTCCCCGACGCGCAAGAAGTGCACGGGCATACCGAGGTGCATCGTGGCGAGGTTGGTAAATCGCAACGCTGCCGCCTCATGAGTGACGCCGAACGCATCCCGAAAGTCCTCGACCGCGAGGTTGCGCTCTGCCTTCGCCCGGTTGAGAAACTCCACCGATTGCGTGAGCGGCATGAGACAGGCCGCCGCGAAGTAGTTGATATCCAGTCGCTGGCGCAGAAACTCGGCGTAGCTCTCTGGTTCGTGATGCTCAAGCAAGCGGTGAGCAAGCGCCTGCAGTGCCATCGAGCGAAGGCCATGCCCGCCGGGGATGGAGGCTGGTGGAAGGTAAATGCGCCCGTTCGCGAGGTCGGTGACCGAGCGGGTGGAGTGGGGAAGGTCATTGACGAAAATCAGTTCGAAACCGAGCTTCTTCGCCATGAGATTGACCGCCCGGTGGGTGAGCGCCCCGCCGACGTAGCCAACCCCGCGCACCGCCTCCTCTGCCAGCTCCTCGATCTCCGGCATGTAGTTGTCCTGCGTGCGCATGGTTTGACGCAACTCGGTATTTGCGCGACGGGCCTCCTCGGGAGTTGCAATCGCTTCACGCGCTCTCCGCGCAAGTTCGCGGTGCATCCCGACGAGCGATTCCAGGGTCTCCTCCGGCATCGTGCGGGACGGACGGATGGCGGGAAGACCGAGTGCCTGGTAGACCGCAGCCTTCTGCATGCGGTCAAGTTCGATCTCGAGCGCCGCTCGCGGAGTGGGTGGCGCGTCGTTGAGCAGTTCCGACACCGGAATGCCGACGGTGCCAGCGATTCCCTGCAGCAGCGAAAGCCGTGGTTCGCGTCGACCGTTTTCCATCAGGGAGAGCTGGCTGCCGGCGATGCCGACCCGTTCGCCGAGCTGGTCGAGGGTGAGCCCGGCCTCATTGCGGAAATGGCGAATGCGTTGGCCCAGAGTCGCGAGATCGGTCATACATTTGACACTAGTGAAAGATCGAGCTTTTTTACCACCTATATTTTCGGCAATCTCTCAAAAAAGAGCGCACTCTTGACTAAAAGCTGAAAGCTGGCGCTTAGGCGGCTCCACTTGCCCTCTGCCCAGCCACATCCCGTCAACCCAGCCCCTCCACACGAAACCAGCCCTTCCATACGAAACGGACGAGACATGACCATCACATCAGCCAGACCGGCCACCGCCCTCGGCACACCGGAGGCCGCTGGCGCACCCCCGCTGAACGCCGATTCGCGCGTCGTGGCGTGGGTCGCCTCCATTGCCGTGATCACCACCCCGGACGCCGTGGTCTGGTGTGACGGATCGCTCGCCGAGAACGACCGGCTGACTCGACTCATGGTCGATTCCGGCACTCTGCTGCGCCTCAACGCCGAGCACCGCCCCAACAGCTTCCTCGCCCGAAGCGATCCGAGTGATGTCGCTCGGGTGGAGGCGCGCACCTTCATCTGCTCCGAATCCGAGGATGCCGCCGGTCCAACCAACAATTGGCGTGCACCGACAGAGATGCGAGCGAGGCTCACCGGCCTCTTCTCCGGGAGCATGCGTGGCCGCACCATGTATGTCGTGCCCTTCTCCATGGGACCGCTCGGCAGCCCGCTGGCCAGGCTCGGGGTGCAACTCACCGACTCCCCCTACGTCGTCGTCTCAACGCGCATCATGACGCGAATGGGAGCGGATGCCCTCGCACTCATCGGTCCAAACACCGAGTGGGTGCCGGCGATCCACAGCGTCGGCGCACCCCTGCTTGACGGCGCGAAGGATGTGCCGTGGCCCTGCAACGAGACAAAATACATCTCGCATTTTCCCGAAACCCGAGAGATTTGGTCATTCGGTTCGGCCTACGGCGGAAACGCCCTTCTCGCAAAGAAGTCATTCGCGTTGCGAATCGCTTCGGTGCTCGCTCGCGACGAGGGCTGGCTCGCCGAGCACATGCTCATCCTCAAGGTCACGAATCCTCGCGGCAAGTCGTTCCACATCGTCGCGGCGTTCCCGTCGGCCTGCGGAAAGACCAATCTCGCGATGCTCAAACCGTCGATCCCCGGGTGGAGAGTAGAGACCATCGGCGACGACATTGCCTGGCTGCAACCCGGCCCCGACGGGCGCCTGCGGGCGATCAATCCTGAGGCCGGATTCTTCGGTGTGGCACCCGGAACCGGACGCACCACCAATGCGACGGCCATCGACACGCTCTGGGGCAACACTATTTTTACCAACGTGGCTCTGCGGGACGACGGTGACGTGTGGTGGGAAGGCTTGAGCGAAAAAGCTCCCGATAATCTCACGGACTGGGAGGGCAATCCCTGGAGCGCGGCATCCGGATCCCCCGCCGCCCACCCCAACTCGCGCTTCACCGTCGCGGCGGCTCAGTGCCCGGCGATCGCCGACGACTGGGACGACCCGCAGGGCGTGGTGATCGACGCAATTATCTTCGGTGGTCGACGCGCCACAAACGTGCCCCTCGTGACCGAGGCTCGCAGCTGGGAGCACGGGGTGTTCGTGGGAGCCACGGTCTCGTCCGAGCGCACCGCCGCGGCAGAGGGCACCGTCGGCGAACTGCGTCGCGACCCCTTCGCGATGATGCCATTTTGCGGATACAACATGGCGGATCACTGGTCCCACTGGCTCAAGATCGGTCACACGCTCGGAGCAAAGGCGCCAAAGATCTTCCAGGTCAACTGGTTTCGCAGGGGAAGCGACGGCTCTTTCCTCTGGCCGGGTTTTGCCGAGAACTCGCGGGTGCTCGAGTGGATCCTCGAGCGGGTCGATCAGCGTGCCCCTGCACTCGACACCCCCCTCGGGTGGAAGCCGGTCGACGGCGGACTGAATCTCGACGGGATCGACGTAACCCGCCGGGACCTCGAGCAGCTCTTCGAGGTGGACCCCGAAGCATGGTTCGCCGAGCTTGACGCGACCGAGCAATTCTTCGCCACCTTCGGCGATCGGCTACCGGCGGGTCTCACCACCCAACTCACCGACATCCGCCGCCGGCTGAAACTGTCCATCGAAAACTGACGCGAGGCTCGACCCAACGTTTAATCCCCCTCGTGCGTCTTAGAAGGTAGACACTCTTCTAGAAGACGCGCGAGGGGAACCGGATGGCCGCGGCAGCACCACAGGAACAGACTGCGTACAGGGGTTGGCAATCAGTCGTTGCGACGCTGGTTGTTGAGCGCGGCGACGCGCTGACGCGATACGCCTGGCTGATCAGCGGCAGCACGGATGACGCGGCCGACCTCGTGCAGGATGCCCTGGTGAAAACCTTTGGTCGGCTTCGCAACGGGTTCACTGTGTCCAGCGCTGAGGCCTACGTGCGCCGCGCCATCCTCAATACCTGGCTCGATGGTGGTCGTCGCACCACCCGCTGGCGTCGGATCGCGCATCTCACCGCCGTAACAGAAACCCAGGAGTCGTCGGTCCCGGCCACCGATAGCCGCCTCGACCTTTCGGCAGAACTCGCAAAACTCACCCAACGGGAGCGCGCCTGTATCGTGCTTCGCTATTACGAAGACCTCAAGGTCGACGATATCGCCGAGTGGCTCGGCATCTCCTCTGGCGCGGTCAAGCGCTACCTCAGCGACGGCCTCGCCAAGATGGCGGTCGCCCTCTCCGACGAACCGCACCCCAGCACATCCGCATCCGCCACGACCACCACCGACACGCAGGGAGCGATCCATGTCCACAGAATCTGACCTGAAGAAGATGTTCAGTGAGACCGGCCCCTCTCTTGGCCCGATCGACATCTCGCTCGTGCTCCGCCGCAGTTCCCGCCGCCGCGTCGCGCAACGGGTCGCGGTGGGCAGCGCCACGACGTTGGCGGTTGCGGGCATCGGCGTCGCCGGATTCACCGGCATCCGCGGTCTCACGCCGTCGACCACCGCGGGATCCGCGTCTTCCGCGAATGCACCCGAGACCAGAGGAGGCTCCGCACTCGGGAGCACGCCAACGGACAGTGGGCTCACGCGTGCACCCGCCGCCAAGATCAACCTCTGCGGCGGCGCGCTCGCCGAGGTCGCCCCGAATGCAGCCGGTCTCGTTCTCAGCACCAGTTTTGCCACAGCGGATGCCTCGGCCGATCGAATCACGGGCACGGTGACCCTCACGAACTCGGGCAGCGAGCGCATCACCGGGACCTCGGCCGCTACCCCCGCGATCACCCTCTCGAAGGACGGGGTCGTGCTGTGGCACAGCAACGGCCCGATGATCGCGATGGCGGCGGTCGTCGACCTGGCTCCCGGGGCATCCGTGACCTTCCAGGCGTCGTTTCGGCCGGTGTCCTGCGCGACCCAAGACGACAGCGCAGACAGCTTCCGTTCTGACCTGCCGCACGTGGCCGCGGGGCAGTACCAGGTCTCGGCCGCCCTCGACGTTAGCCGCCAGAATGCGGATGGCTCGGTGCTGGGCACCGACCTCGTGACCGGGCCCACCTCCAAGGTGACCCTGCGATAACCCCCATACGCTGAGGGGCTTCAGTAGAATTGTGGGCGTCATCGCCGGTGTCATCCCCCGCGGGAAATGGAGCCTGTCATTCGCGTCACCGTCTCGGCCCGACTCCCCCGACTGATCGCCGCGCTCGCGATTGCGGTTGTCGCTGTGCTCGCGTCGCCGATGACCGCCAACGCCCAGTCACCGGTCGATCTCGGCGGACGCTATGTGGTTGACACCGTCAACGCGGTCGGCTCGCGCGGGGCCGAGATTACGGCGGCAACGGATGCGCTGTACGCGAAGACAAAACTCCAGCTCTTCGTGGTCTACGTCGACAGTTTCACCGGGGTTTCCGACAAGACCGCGTGGGCCTCAGGCGTGGCACAGCGGAACGGACTCGGCGCGAACGACATCCTGTTGGCCGTGGCAACGGTGGATCGCAACTACTCGATCCATTACGGCGACGCCGCGCCCAACGCCTCAAGCAGGAAAGCAGTCGAAACCGACGACATCATCCCGGCGCTGAAGAAGAACGACTGGGTGGGGGCCGCCGTTGCCGCGGCGAACGGCTACGCCGGTGTCTCCAGCGGGAGCACTGGTGGCGGATCCGAAACGGGCGCCCCCGCTACTTCCAGCGGAGGCTCGGGGCTGCCGATTGTGATCGTGCTCTTACTGCTGGCTCTCGTCGTACTCGGAATCGTATTCTTCGTGCGGTGGCGACGCCGAGGCAGCACGGGCGGTGCGGTAGCCGCCCCCGCGGGACCGACCCAGGAGCAGCTTGACCAGAGGGCAAGCAGCCTGCTCGTGCAACTCGACGACTCGCTGAAGACGAGCGAGCAGGAACTCGGCTTCGCCGTCGCGCAGTTCGGCACCGAGGTCACCACCCCCTTCAGCGCGAGTCTTGCCACCGCCAAGTCCCAGGTGGCAGACGCATTCACGCTTCGCCAGAAACTTGATGATTCGATACCGGAGGCACCAGGAGACCGGCGCGCGATGACCTCGCGCATCATCGAACTCTGCGAGGCAGCCGACACAGAACTCGACGACCAGGCTGAGGCCTTCGACGAGCTGCGCAAGCTCGAACAGAATGCACCCAAGGCGCTCGCGACGGTGGTGACGGATGCCGAAGCCGTAACAGAACGACTCGGGACCGCGCGTGCCACCCTCGCAAGGCTGCAGGCCTCGTTTTCGCCGGCGGCCCTCTCAGCGATCGCCGACAACCCTGAGCAGGTGGAGAAGCTCCTCGAGTTCGTGGGGACGGCCGGCTCGAGCGCACAGGCCGCCATCAGGGACGGAGATACGGGTGCTGCCGCGATCAACGTGCGCGCGGCGCAGGCCAGCATCGGCCAGACCACCCAGTTGCTCGATTCGATCGACACGCTCGCGTCGGGGCTCGCGCACGCACAGGGCGCACTCGCCGACGCCGTCACCGACACCCAGCAGGATCTCGCGACGGCTCGTGCGCTGCCGGCCGCCGCATCCGGTTCCCTCACCGCGGAGGTCGCCGCGGCGGACGCCGCACTCACCGCGGCACTGACCGGGGACGGCCCGACAAATCCACTGGCCAGCCTCGCCTTGCTCAGTACAGCCAATGCCGCGCTCGACCGAGTGCTCGACGCGGTGCGCGACGAACAGCAAAAGCTGCGGTCCGCGACGGCCCAGTTGCCGACGGCCATGAGCACGGCATCCAGCCAGATCTCGGCCGCAAGTGACTTCATCACAACGCGCCGGGGCGGAGTCGGCAGCACCGCTCGAACGCGGGTCTCCGAAGCCACCCGACACCTCGAAACGGCGGTGGGTCTCGCACCCTCCGACCCCGTGCAAGCGCTCGTGGAGGCCACGCTTGCCCAATCACTCGCCTCCCAGGCGCTCTCCCTCGCGCAAAACGACGTCGACTCCGCAAGCGGTATCGGCGGCGGCATGGGCGGAAGCTTCGGCGGTGGTCTCGGCGGTGCCATCCTCGGCGGTCTCATCGGCGGCATGCTGAGCGGCGGCGGCGGCAGTTTCGGAGGCGGCAGTTTCGGAGGCGGGGGTTTCGGCGGCAGCTCCGGCGGATCCTTCGGCGGTGGGGGAAGCTCCAGTGGCGGACGCTTCTAACTCCCTGTGGCCCTCGGCCTCTCCTTGGCTCATGGCACCTCCGGTTTTTCAGATGCAACGGACACAACGATAAGGAAACACAATGGCAAAGCAGTCAATTCTTGGACGTATCGCGCAGATGGCAAAGGCCAACATCAACGCACTGCTCGATTCGGCCGAAGACCCGAAGATGATGCTCGACCAGATGGTGCGGGACTACACGAGCAGCATCTCCGAGGCCGAGAGCGCGGTGGCCCAGACCATCGGCAACCTCCGTCTACTCGAGCAGGACCACGCCGAAGACATCGACAATGCAGCGGACTGGGGCCGCAAGGCGCTGGCGGCGAGCAAGAAGGGGGACGAACTGCGCACTGCAGGCAACGCCGGGGACGCCGACAAGTTCGACAACCTCGCGAAGGTCGCACTCGGACGCCAAATGGCCTCCGAGAAAGAGGCGAAGGTTGCCGAGCCGACCATCGCGTCCCAGACCGCGGTAGTCGGCCAGCTCAAGCGGGGGCTCGACGCGATGCGCACGAAACTCAGCCAGCTCTCCTCAAAGCGCGACGAGCTCATTGCCCGCTCGAAGATGGCGGACGCCCAGCAACAGGTGCAGGATGCCGTCACGTCGATCGACCTCACCGATCCCACAAGCGAGATCAGCCGGTTCGAAGACAAGATCCGCCGCCAGGAGGCAACCGTTCTCGGCCGACAGGAGCTCGTCGCGTCGAGCCTCGATGCCCAGTTCGAGCAGTTGGATGCCTCGGACGACGCGGTCGAGCTCGACGCCCGGCTCGCCGCCCTGAAGGCTGGCACGCCGACCCCCTCCGCGATCGAGCAGTAGGCCGCGTGCTGGTCGAGTGGGCTGCCCGTGGCCGGCTCGACCAGCAGAGCGTTGGGAACAAATCGTGCCCTCTTTCGGTTATTGCTCCTCATGACAACAATCGGAATTATCGGAGCAGGAAACATCGGAAGCCAGATTGCACGAAAGGCGGTCGAGAACGGCTACGACGTGGTGATCAGTAACTCTCGCGGGCCAGAGACCCTCGCGGATCTCGTCGCGGAGCTCGGTCCGAAGGCCACCGCAGGCAGCGCGATCCAAGCCGCGGATGCCGCAGATATCGCCGTCGTAACCGTGCCATTGAAGGCCTACCTTGACGTGCCAGTTGAGCCACTCGCCGGCAAAGTCGTGATCGACACCAACAACTACTACTTCGAGCGCGACGGTCACATCGCCGAGCTTGATGAGGGCACCGCCACCGTGTCAGGGATGCTCCAGGCCCACCTTCCCACCTCTCGGGTGGCGAAGGGATTCAATCACATCATGGCCGCAGACATAACCGGCGATTCGTACCCCGCCGGAGACGCAAGGCGCCGCGCGCTCGCCACCTCATCAGACTTCGCCGACGCCTCGGATTTTGTCACAAAACTCTACGACGAGTTCGGGTTCGATAGCGTGAACATCGGTCCGCTGGCCGAGAGCTGGCGGGTTGAGCGCGACCGCCCGGCCTATGTCGTGCGCCAGAACGTTGCGGAACTCGAGGCCAACCTCGCCATAGCGCCGCGAACGGTCTGATCCTTCGTCTCCCACGTGCTCCCGGTGGCGGCCATACTTGACAGGTGGCCGCCACTTTTCTCGTAGTTCCCCAATGGCAGGGCTCGGGTTCGTCCCGGGCGATGAGGCTCGCCGATGGCGCTGAGGCGATACGGGGCGATCTTCCGGCATCCGCGACCCATGTCGTCGCTGTCCCGTCAGAGGCTGGCACCGACGAGGGCAGCACAGTCCTGCGGCTGAGTTCCCTTCGCCAAGTGCGCGATGCCCAACTCGCGGCGCTCGAGAGCATCTCCGGACTCGCGATCACCATCGGTGGTGACTGCGGAGCCGATCTCGCCTCCGTGCAGCATGCCGCGACGTCCAACGATGCGATGGCCCTGGTCTGGATCGACGCCCACGCCGATCTCAACTCTCCCGAGGAGTCACCGTCACGCGCATTCCACAGCATGGTGCTTCGCACTCTGCTCGGCGACGGCCCGGAGGCCCTCCTCGCGGGTACACCACTCTCTCCGCGACGCGTGATCCTCGCTGGCACGCGTTCACTCGATGACGGAGAGCTCGCTTACATCGAGGCGGCGGGAATCCCGGTAATCGCCCCGGACGCCCTCAATATCGAGTCACTCACGGCAGCGCTCAGCGCGAGCGGTGCCACCTCCGTATACCTGCACATCGACCTCGATGTGCTCGATCCAGCGGAATTCGGCTCGGTGGGGTATCCCGAGCCGTTCGGTATCTCGCTCGCCAACCTGCTTGCGCTGATCGCGGCGGCAAAGGCTGCGCTTCCTCTCGCAGGGGCGGCCGTCACCGAGTTTGCCCCCGCTTCCCCGGATGCTGCGGCCGACGATATCGGCAGCATCCTGCGCATCATCGGGGCACTCGCCCGCTGACCGAGCCAGTGCCGTCGGCATCTCCAGCGCCTAGCATTGTGGCACCTGCGCAACAGCAGTCGAAAGAGCTCTCGAAAGGCCAGCGTTGACCATGACCAATCCCTCCGGGGTCTCCGCTCCCAGAATCTCCGCTCCCAGAATCACGGTCGAGCGCGACGGGCACGTACTCCTCATCGGATTCAACCGGCCGGACAAGCGCAACGCGGCCGACTTCGCCCTGCTGGAAGAGCTCGCCCTCGCCTACGGTGAACTCGAGCGAGACCCGCAGCTGCGGGTGGGCTTCGTCTTCGCCCACGGAGACCACTTCACCGGTGGGCTGGATCTGGCTGACGTCGCCCCGAGAATCGGGCCGAACGGTCTCAACACGGTGCCAGACGGCGGTATCGACCCGTGGCAGGTCTCCGGCCAGCAGCTCAGTAAGCCCGTCGTCATGGCGGTGCAGGGCACCTGTCTCACGCTCGGCATTGAACTCATGCTTGCGAGCGACATCTCGATTGCTGCCGCGTCGACCCGGTTCGGTCAGATCGAGGTCACCAGGGGCATCCTGCCCTTCGGCGGAGCCACCATCCGCCTCCCCCGCGCGGTCGGCTGGGGCAATGCGATGCGCTGGATCCTCACCGGCGACCTGTTCGACGCTGCCGAAGCGCACCGTATCGGCCTCGTTCAGGAGGTGGTGCCCGATGGCACACAACATGAGCGCGGTCTCGAACTCGCGCAGCGCATCGCCGCCCAGGCGCCGCTTGCGGTGCAGGCCGCTCTCGCCAACGCTCGCCTCGCCCTGCGCGAGGGGGATGTCGCGGCCGCCGCCGCGCTCCAGCCAGAGCTCGTGCGACTCATGGGGAGTGAAGATGCCTCGATCGGTATGACGGCGTTCGTCACACGAACCACCGCAGAGTTCGTTGGCCGGTAAGTCACCCGTCTGCCGCCTGTCGAGGTGCGCCAAGAGACTTTCTCCTGCCGCTTGACGATCATCACAAACGGGTCGACTATCGAGAAGGTCTTCTTCCCTGTCCATGATCCCCGGAACCATGCGGCTGAGATCGTCGCTCGGCTCTGCGAAGTAGTCACCGACCCCGTCACTGAATCGCTTGGAGTGCACATGATCGACACCACCTACGACCTCATCGTGATCGGCGCTGGAGCCGTCGGCGAGAACATTGCTGACCGCGCGGTTCAAGGCGGGCTCACCGCCCTGCTCATCGAGAGCGAGCTCGTCGGCGGCGAGTGTTCATACTGGGCCTGCATGCCGTCGAAGGCCCTGCTGCGCAGCGGCATCGTGTTGCGCGCCGCCCAGGCTGTCGGTGGGGCACGGGAAGCCGTGACCGGCGAACTGGATGTTGCCGCCACCTTCGCTCGCCGTGATAGTTTCACCAGCAACTGGGATGACGCGGGCCAGGTGAAGTGGGTCGAAGCGGCGGGAATAGCGTTCGTACGCGGCCACGCGCGCATCACCGGCGAGAAGCAGGTCACTGTCGACGACACCGTCTACACCGCAAGGCACGCGGTCGCGGTGAGTGTCGGGTCCGACCCCTTGCTTCCCGACATCCCTGGCCTTGCGGATGTCGCTCCCTGGACGAGTCGGGATGCCACCAGCGCGAAGATCGCCCCCCGGCGGCTCGCGATCATCGGCGGCGGCGTGGTCGGCGTCGAGATGGCGACTGCGTACCAGAGCTTTGGCACCGCGGTGACGATCATTGCCCGTGCGAACCTGCTCGGCGCCGAGGAGCCGTTTGCCGGCGAGCTGGTGACGGCTGCGCTCGAGAAATTCGGTGTCACAGTGCTGCGCGGGGTCGAGACCACCTCGGCCCACCGGGGCGACGACGGAATAACTCTCGAACTCAACGACGGTTCAACAATCATCGCCGACGAGGTGCTCGTCTCCACCGGACGTCTACCCCGCACGAACGACCTGGGGTTCGAGAACATCGGGCTGACCCCTGGCGACTGGATGGACGTAGACGACACCATGCTGGTGAAGGGCTTCGACTGGCTCTATGCCTGCGGCGACGTCAACCACCGGGCGCTGCTCACCCATCAGGGCAAGTACCAGGCGCGGGCGGCCGGAGACGTGATCGTGGCACGTGCCCTCGGCACGGGTGTGCACGACAACCGCTTCGGAAAGCACGTGGCGACTGCCGACCACGAGATGGTGCCCCAGGTGACGTTCAGCGACCCAGAGGTCGCGTCGGTGGGACTCACCGCGAAGGCTGCCGTGAAGGCCGGCTACGACATTCGCGTGGTGGACTACAACCTCGGTGGGGTAGCCGGCGCGTCGGTGCAAGCCGACGGCTACGAAGGCCACGCGCGCATGATCGTTGACGAGAAGCGTAAAGTCGTGCTCGGCGTCACCTTCGTTGGGCAGGATGTCTCGGAACTGTTGCATGCCGCCACGACCGCAATCGTCGGCGAGGTGCCGATCGATCGCCTCTGGCATGCGGTGCCTGCCTACCCCACGATGAACGAGATTTGGCTGCGGCTACTGGAGACCTACGGCCGCCCCTGACCGTCGAAATCCGCTGTCCGCCAAAATAAGCTCAGCCGAGGCTTGCGTACACTCCGATGAGCGCCGTCGCCGTCGCCGCCCAGGTGAACCCCTCGGCGTAGTGTCGGGCGCAACCGGAGAGTCGCTCCAGTTGAGCGGCGTCGTCGAGAAGAGAGACAGTCGCCTGTGCCCAGGCGCGGGGGTCACGGGAGTCGATGAGCAGCCCAGACACTCCCGGCGACACCGACTCGACGAGGCCGCCACCGCGGAATGCGATCACCGGGGTTCCGCTGGCGGCAGACTCGAGGGCCACCAGCCCAAAGGTCTCCGAGTGTGATGGCACGAGAGTAACGGTGGCGATGGCGAGCAGGTCGGCGAGCCTCTCCCGCGAAAGCGCTCCGGCAAACCGTACTTCGGCGAGCACGCCGAGTTCTGCGGCGACCGACTGAAGAGATGACGCGTAGCCGTCTTCGCCGGGTGTCGCCTCCCCCGCGACCACGAGCACCGGGGCAGAGCCACGCAGGGCATGTAGTTCACTGAGCACGCGGATCGCGAGCTCCTGGTCCTTGAGGGGCTGCACGCGTCCGACGATCGCGATGATGGGACGCGTAAGCGCGATACCGAGTTCGCCGCGCACACGCGAGTCCGCGGCATTCGCTCGCATCGGGGTGAAGAGGTCGACATCCACTCCCGGCGGGATTACCCAGACCCGATCCGCGGGCGCGTGCACGTCGTCGATGAGGCTGGAGACCTCGGCGGATGACCCAGCCACGACGGCGGTCGCCTGGTTCGCGAGGTACATTTCGGTGAGCAGTCGGCGCTCGGGCTCTGGCGCCTGCCCCGGCGCGAGGGCCGCGTTCTTCATGGCCGCGAGGGTATGAAAGCTCTGCACGAACGGCAGTCCGAGCTCCAGGGCGACGGGGAGGGTCGCGAGCCCACTCAGCCAGTAGTGGGCGTGGATGAGGTCGTAGCGCGCCTGCTGGCGCCCGGTGAGCTGCGCGACGGCTTCGCCGAACTCGTCGGCAACCTCCCCGAGACGCTCCTTGGCAATGACTCCGCGCGCGCCAGCTGCCAGTTCGTGCAGAACTACACCATCGGCGAGCTGGGTGACGGCGGCATCCCCGGTCGCCCGGGTGATCAGATCGACCTCGACGCCCCTCAGCGCCAGTTCGGTGGCTGTGGCGAGCAGGGACACGTTCATGCCGCCGGAGTCTCCGCTGCCCGCGAGAGCCGCGGGGGATGTGTGCATTGATACGAGCGCGACTCGATTCAGCGTGCCGGTCATAAGTCCACTGTAGGGGTGCCGATCGAGCGGCGGCTGGGCAGCGAATGGGTGGCGAATGGTCCCGGCAGTCAGGTGGGACGGTGTAGAAACGAATCATGCCCACGACGACTAGGCGCCCCATCGTGCGATAACGCGCCCGGCGCACGTCGGGTGGTGAGCGCAATTGCCGCGGCGGGACCAGCCGCACAACCCAACCGGTTCGATCCAGAAGCAGGACAACAGAAAGGGCACTACCGATGAGCGGAGCCAGCGCAGAGCTGAGTGGCAGGGTCATCGTGATCACGGGAGCGAGTTCGGGGATCGGTCGTGCCGCGGCGATTGGGCTCTCGACCCGGGGTGCGACAGTTGCCGTTGTCGGTCGTGATGCGCAGCGCACGCGAGCCGTTGCGGACCAGGTGGGCGGATTCCCGTTCATCGCCGACTTCGACAGTCTCGCCGAGGTACATACTCTCGCCGATGAGCTGCTGGCGAGCTACCCGCGCATCGACGTTCTGGCCAACAACGCGGGAGGACTCCTGAGCACTCGCGGTCTCTCGGCAGACGGTCACGAGCGAACCCTGCAGCACAATCACCTCGCGCCGTTCCTGCTCACCAACCTGTTGCTTGAGCGCCTCACGCAAAGCGCCGGCCGCGTGGTCTCCACCGCCAGTGGCGCGAACATGTTCTCACGGCTCGAGATCACCGACCTCGACTGGAAGCGGCGGGCCTACGCCGGTGGATGGCTGCCCTACGGCACGAGCAAACTTGTGACGATCATGTTCATCCGCGAGCTCGCTCGGCGCACGGCCGGTACCGGGGTCGACGCGTTCTCGTTCCACCCGGGGTTTGTGGCAACCGGCTTCGGCGCTGACTCGGCCCTGCTCCGCCTCGGCCAGTTCGTCAGCCGCGGGTCGCTCGGGATCAGCCCGGAGCAGGGAGCCGCACCGCTCATCCACCTCGCCTCGGAGCGCGACATCGCCTCGCCGAGCGGCACCTACTTCGACGGCCTCAAGCCGGATGGCCGGGAACGGAAGGCTGCCTCCGATGAGGTGCTCTGCCGGAAGCTCTGGGCGGCGAGCGCCGCCATGGTGGGCCTCTAGCAGTACTCGTAGTGGTAAGCAGCCTGGCCCTTGGCCACAACATTGCGTTCGCGCAGGATCACCGAGATGTTCTTGCCCCGCGCGGAGCACGACTTTGTAAAGGCGCTGCGAGCAGTGTCCGTGTATTCGATCTCGATGACCCTGTTCCCGAAGGCGCGGGTGTAGCTGCCACACTCCGCGTAGACCTGGCACTCTTCGGCGATGGCGAAGTCGAAACCGATCGAGGTCTTGCCGGTGGAGCCGAGCTGCGGGGTATTTTTCTGAGCGATGGCGAGCCCGATGGAGTGGGCGTGGGTTGCGAGGAGCTTCGCAAGGGCGACGTTGTTCGTCTTGCTCAGTTTGGTCAACGAGCGGGTCCAGGAGTCGAGATTGTCGGGCTCGATGGCCTGGAAACCCTTGGCCTTGCAGCCGTCGATCCAGCCGTTCACGATCGTCGCGATGCTCGAGCGTTTCGCCGCTGTCGAAGTGTCGAGGATGAATTCACCTGGCCAGTCCGGATCGGTCAGGGTGGTTCCGTTTGCGCGCTTCACCAGCAGGGTGCTGTGGCCGGAGGTCCAGAACGACGCCTCATCCGGCTGGGTCTGGAACGCGTTGACGTAACAGATGTTGTATCGATCGGCGACCGGGCTCGCGCTGCGATCGCGATCCACGATCGACACTGACGACAGGGGCGGGTATGCCCCTCCGATCTGGTAGTCGAACTGGCCATTCGTCGGTGGCAATGCCACCGTGGCCGCCCGCGTCGATTTCGTGCCCAGCCCCATCCCGAACATGACGGCGGTGACAACCAGTGCCATCAATGCCATCGATGCCAGGATCAGGAGCACTGGACGGGCTCTCATGACCGGCACCGCTCGAGAGGCGTCACCACTGCGGCGGATGCCGTCGCTGCCAGTTGAGTCGACGCTCGAGCTGCGCGCCGATCGCGAGCAGCACGTGCTCGCCGCCGGGCCGGCCGACCAACTGAACTCCCATGGGCATGCCCTCCGGGGTCTCGTAGACCGGCAACGTGATAGCGGGCAGCCCGGTCACATTCGCAAAAGAGGTGAACGGCGTGTACTGCACCTGCTGCGCGAAGTTACGCTCGGCATCCTCCGCGTCGTACCAGCCGACTGGGCGCGGTGTCATCGCCAGGGCGGGGGTGACGACCGCATCGAAGCGCCGGAACTGGCGGATGATCGAGCGCTCGAACTCGACGAGTGCAATCAGCGCGCTCGACAGCTCCCGTGCGGACACCTGCCTTCCGCGCAGCACGAGCCACTTTGTGAGCGGCTCGAGCAGATCGAGTTGGGCACCCTCGGCGGGAATACCCGCCGCCCCGGCTTGCCAGATTGTTCGAAAGTTTGGGGCGTAGGAGTTGTCAGGTTCGAGCGCAAACTCCTCTATTCCGTGCCCGACCGCGTCGAGCTGCGACAACGCCAACGCGAGGGCGGCGGATGCCTCGGGCGCGATCTCGATGTCGTACGCGTCATCCCACGGCGAGGTGGTCATCACGCCGAGCTGGAACCGACCCTCTCCGCGTACCGCGGCGTTGAGCAAGGCTCCGCCGTCCCAGCGCGGGGCGCGAACAGTGAAGGGATAGTCGCCGCCCTCGACCAGGGCGTCGAGCAGCATCGCGGCATCCGCTACGGAACGGGCGAGCGGCCCCGGTACGACAAGGCCGCCAAGGGAGCCGAGACCCGTTCCGCTCGGCACTAGCCCCCGCGAGGGCTTGAGCCCGACAAGCCCGCATGCGGCAGCGGGGATGCGCACAGAGCCCCCGCCATCCGAGCCAGGAGCGAACGGCAGGAGTCCGGCCGCAACAGCGACCGCCGCTCCCCCGCTGGATCCACCGGCACCGAGTTCGGTGTTCCAGGGTGTGCGCGCGGGCGGAGCGACGAGGCTTTCCGTGTAGGAGGGGAGGCCGAACTCCGGGGCGCTGGTCTTACCGAGGCTCACTGAGCCCGCGGCATCCAGAACCTCGACAATGGCGTCCGACCGGTCGGGTATGAAGCCGTCCATGAGGCGTGAGCCGTAGCCGGTGCGCACGCCAGCCCGATTCACCAGGTCTTTGTCACCGATGGGCAACCCCCACAGAGGCGCACTCTTCGGCACCTGCGCGGCAACGCCCTCCGCCCGCACGAGAGCCGCCTCGGGGGTCACCGTGACGAAGGCTCCGAGTGCACCATCGAGGCGCTCGATGCGGTCGAGGTAGTGCTGGGTGAGCTCGATGGGAGTGATCTCACCGCGCTGCAACCAGTCCCACTGCTCTTGGGCGCTGAGGTGATGGAGTTCGAACACAACCCGAGCCTATGTTGTGGGCTCATGTCCGGTGCTCTGCCCGGCACATGCCGGCCGCGCAGGTGACCTGCACCACGGGTCAGCGCTCGAAAGCGTGAACCCCATTGCTCGAAGGCGCGCTATTGGAGCTCGAGGCGCAACTGCCGCAGCAGCGTCTCGAACGCGGCCGGGGCATCCGCCACTACCCTGCGCCCGGAGAAGCGCCCGAGCGAGCGAGCGGTCTTGGCCACGTTCAGCATCACGTGCTCGACGTTCGAGCCCTGTTCATCCGGAACCACGCGGTACTCGGCTCGGTACCACCAGCCGCCCTGGGACACGATCAGGAATGCCGAGGGATCCGCGAAGTACAGGCTGCCGGACTCGTTACTCGGCCGGAAGCGCGTGTCGATCGCCGCAAATACCGCCGCGGGACGCGCTCGCACGTGCCCACGCAGGGTATGGAGTACCACGAAGCTCGCAGGGCGGCTGCGAGGCGCTTCGGGCATCCCCCGACTGTAGCGCGCACGCGCTGAGACGCTGGCGCCGGCGCTGAGCTGCCCAGTATTTTCTAGTACATTTGTGCCGATCCTAGGAGAACAGCATCGGATACCTTTTCCTCGCCGCAGCGATTGTGGCCGAAGTGATCGCGACGACAGCCCTCAAGTTCGCCACCGGCGACGGGGCGAACAAATTCGTGCCCTACGTGATCGTCACACTCGGCTACGTCGCCGCATTCGCCATGCTCTCCCAGTCTCTCGCCAAGGGAGTGCCGCTTGGCATCGCCTACGCGATCTGGGCCGGTGTGGGAGTCGTGCTGGTGGTCGTGATCAGCTGGCTCTTTTTTAAGGAGTCGCTCACGCTCGTGCAGATCGCCGGAATGGTGCTCGTGATCGGCGGCGTCACGATGCTCGAGCTCGGCGGAAAGCATTGACGTGGTCGCCGCGACGGCCACGGGCGAAGCGCGTCGGACGGCGCTGCAGGACGCGGTGATCCGGGCGCTAGAAGTCGGAGGGCCTGGCGCTGTTGCCCACCGTGCGGTCGCCGCGGAGGCCGGGGTGCCGGTCACCGCGGTGGAGACTGCGCTCCGCGATATCCTCGGGACACCACCCGGCGCTATTTGAGCGACTTCTGCATCAGCACGGTGCCGAGCCAGCGCTCGAACTTGTACCCGACCTTGCCCATTCGGCCGATCTCTTTGAATCCGAAGTCCCGGTGCATCTTGATGGATGCATCGGCGCCCTTGTCTGCGATGACCGCGATGATCTCCTTGAGACCGGCCGCCTTGGACGCGGTGATCAGCTCACCCATCAGCACCCTGCCGAGACCCTTGCCTGTGGACGCCGCACGCAGGTAAATGGAGTTCTCCACGGTGAAGCGATAGGCCGCCTTCTCTTTCCACGGGTACACATAGGCGTAGCCGAGGATTTGCTGGCTCGGGCTTTCGGCCACGAGATACGGCATCCCGAGCTTCTTCAGATGCTGAAACTTCGACCGGGTCTCCCGCAGGCTCTGTGCTACCTCGTCAAAAGTCACGGTCGAATTCGCGACGTAGTGGTTGTAGATCTCGCGCACATCAGGCATGTCTTCGAGGCGGGCATCCCGGATCGAATACTCGAACGGAACCTCCAGCGGGGGCAGATTGCGCTGCGCCTCCCGCGGGCGGTGCGTGGCCTGGTATTCCTCCTCGAGCATGACAGGAGTTTACGCCGGGATGGTCCAGTCGATTGGAGCAGCACCCTGTGCCAGGAGGGACGCGTTTGCCCGGCTGAACGGCTTGGAGCCGAAGAATCCGCCGGATGCGGACAGCGGGCTCGGATGCACCGACTTGATCACCGGCACGGGCGCCAGCATCGACTCGAGCGAGAGGGCATCCCGGCCCCAGAGGATCGCGACGAGAGCACCGCCCCGCTCGGCAAGCGCATGGATCGCGGTGGCCGTGACCGCCTCCCAGCCCTTGCGGCGGTGCGCACCGGAATTGCCCGGCTGAACCGTGAGCACCCGGTTGAGCAGCATGACTCCCTGGTCGCACCAGGCGCTGAGATCGCCGTGCGGTGGAGGCTCGATTCCGATGTCGTCGCGGAGTTCGCGGTAGATGTTCTGCAGGCTTCGCGGCACCGGACGCACGGCCCGATCCACCGCGAACGAGAGTCCGATGGGATGTCCCGGCGTCGGATACGGATCCTGGCCGACAATGAGCACGCGCACCTCGGCGAGCGGCAGAGTGAAAGCCCGCAGCACGTTCTCGCCGGCCGGAAGGTAGCCGCGACCCGCGGCGGTCTCCGCGCGCAGGAATTCACCCAGTTCGGCGATGGTGCCAGCCACAGGCTTGAGCGCATCCGCCCACCCAGGGTCGATGAGTTCTGAGAGGGGTCGAACAGTCATCTCACCCGGTGACCGGCGGCAGTGACGACCACGGGAAAGCGATCCATTTCGAGGTCTTGCGCCAGACGTAGTCGGGCTCGAGCAGGGTCTCCGGCTTGGAGTAGAGACAGAGACTACGCACATCCGCTTGTGCGCTGAGCAGCAACTCGAGCACCATCGCGAGGGTGCGTCCGGAGTCTGACACGTCGTCGACGAGAAGCACCCTCTGGCCAGCGACCGAGGGGGTATCGAGCATCGGGGACAGCAGCACTGGCTCGTCAAGTCGCAGGTCGACCCCGGTATAGAACTCCACGTTGATCGCGCCGCAGCTCTTCACATCGAGAGCGTAGGCGACCGATCCGGCGAGCAGGAGTCCACCGCGAGCGATGGCCACGACCATGTCTGGCACGAATCCGCTCTGGTGCACCTGGGCTGCGAGCTCGCGGCTTGCCTCCCCAAACTCGTGCCAGCCCAGAACCTCACGATCCGGAGTGCGCTGCTCGTGGATTGTCATGACCTCACGTTAGCTGCTCAGAGGAGCCGCCAGATTTCGGCCAACGCCATCCCGGCGCTCGCCAATGTCCGGGGAGAGCCGGCGAGCGTGAAGACAACCTCGCTCAAGCCGCGGGCGCGCTACAGCTTCGGAGTGAGCACGCCGCGGATGACTTTATGCGGCGCCGCCTGCGCTACCGGTTTGATGGTCACGAGGTCGAGGTTCACGAAGCCGGGAAGCTCGATGGAGTGCACGATCGCCTCGGCGATGTCTTCGGCGTGCAGGGGATTCGCTACGTCGTTGTACACGGCGTCTGCCCTCGCTTGGTCTCCGCCGAAGCGCACGAGCGAGAACTCGTCGGTCTTCACCATGCCCGGTGCCACTTCGAGCACCCGGATCGGTTCCCCGGCAAGCTCCAGTCGCAGCACGGCCACGAGGGCGTGCGCCGCGAACTTGGAGGCGTTGTACCCGCCACCGCCTTCGTAGGCGATGTGGCCGGCAATCGAGGTGACGGTGAGGATGTCCGCATGGGCGACACCGTCGGCATCCGGTGCCGCAGCAGCGGCTCGCAACAGCGGAAGAAGGGCACCCGTGACACGCTTGACCGCCACGACATTCACCTCGAACATTCGAGCCCAGTCTTCGGCAACACTCTCCTCGACGGACGCCATTCCGAACGCACCGCCCGCGTTGTTCACCAGGGCGTGGATCGGCCCGAGAGCAGCGAGATAATCCCGGAGCGCGTCGACCTGGGCCTGGTCGGTGACGTCTGCGGTGAAGACATCAGCGCCGGTTTCGGCGGCGAGCGCTTCGAGCCGGTCCGTGCGGCGAGCGACGCCAACCGCATCCCACCCGTGCAAACGGAACAGGCGAACCGTCGCCGCCCCGATTCCCGAACTTGCGCCGGTTACCACCACGCGTCGTGACATCACTGCTCTCCCTCGTCTAGCCCTCTCCCACCGTAGCGCGGCTGTGGTGTGCGCCGGCCGAGCGTGCCGACATCCTGCTGCCCCCGATGATCATGCAGACCATCTGCACGGTCGTGCAGTGTTTCTTCTTACCTTCGCGAGCCTCGGCACGCGTTCCTAGCCACGGCCGGGAGCTTCTTCGCGACCGTGAAGACGGAATTCTACGACCGCCGGATCTGGCCCACCCGGGCCCGCGCGATCCGCGAGGTGTCGGCCTGGATCGAGGACCGCTACAACCGCCACCGACGCCACTCCTCGATCGGAGAGGTCACACCCGTCGACTTCGAGATGCAATACTCATCCCAGGCCGCAGAGATCCAACTCTCCGCTCAACCCGTGTCCACTCTCCGGGGGTCAAGGCCAGACGAAATCACCCCACCACCTTGCCCTTGACAGCAATGGGAGCATCAGACACTGGGACGTGACCGGAGACGGGGTGGGGTCTGTCGTGACCTGATACCGTGCAGAGATGTACGCCATTGAGCTAGATACTCCTGCCCCGCTGTCTGAACATCCACTCAACTGGCGCGAGATCGCCACCTCCGAGCCCGGCCAAGGGCAGCTGTTGATCAAAGTAGCGGCGTGCGGGGTGTGCCGCTCTACTTTGCACATGATCGAGGGCGATTGGATTGAGGGGGGAGTTCCTGCCATCAGCCCCATCATCCCCGGGCACGAGGCGACCGGTACGGTAGCTGCTCTTGGTGAAGGTGTGACGACATTCCAGATCGGAGATCGGGTTGGCGTGCAGCCGCTCTGGTGGACCTGCGAGGAGTGCGAGTTCTGCCTTTCCGGCCGTGAGGAACTCTGCCATGAGCGCAAAATCACGGGTGAGCACGTAAACGGCGCATACGCGGAGTTCATGCTCTCGTATGCTGCGCACAGCTATCACGTGCCTGAATCCATCGACCTGGTTGACGCGGCTCCGCTCTTCTGCCCGGGAATAACCGCGTTCAGCGCCGTTTCAAAGCTCGACCTCGGGCCCGGAAAGCGCGTGGGAGTGTTTGGTATCGGCGGCGTTGGTCATATGGCCCTGCAGTTCGCAGTACTCACCGGAGCCGACGTCATCGCAGTGGGTCGTAGCGCGGGTCACCTCGAGGTAGCGAAAGAGCTCGGTGCGGCGGAGGTGGTGGACTCGACGAAGGTCGACCCGGGTGAATACCTGGAAGACTCACTCGACGCGGTGCTCACCTTCGCGCCCTCCGACGTGGTGAACGCTGGCGCACTCCGCGCGCTGAAGTGGGGCGGCACTCTCGTAGCTGGTGTCCCCCTGACGCTCGAGGGGTTTCCCTTCAACAAGAGCCAGACCGTTATGGGCACGATCCTCGGCAATCGCGCACAGATGAACGAGGTGCTGCGTCTCGCCGCGGACGGGAAGATACGCACCGTGGTCGACCGCTTCCCGATGGCCGATGCAGCCGAGGTTCTGCTGAAGCTCACCAGCGGAGAATTGCGCTCGCGCGCCGTGCTCGAAAACTGAGCTCCGACCGGCTCTCGTCAGGTGGCCGCGAAAATCGACACAGACACCCTGCCCGGAAGCTAGAACGCGTCGCCCAAAACTCGCGGCCGGTCACCGATCACCTCTTCACCGGTCACCCCACCGCATCCGCCTGCCAGCATTCACCTGTCAGGACAATCCGACGATCTCGCCGTTGTCGTCGATGTCGATGTGTTCGGCCGCCGGAGCAGACGAGAGACCGGGCATGGTGCGCATGTCTCCACAGATGGGATAGATGAACCCGGCCCCGATCGACGCACGGACCTCGCGGACCGGCAGTCGCCAGCCGGTGGGTGCTCCCTTGATGCTGGGGTCGGCCGATAGGGACAGGTGGGTCTTGGCGATGCACACCGGCAGGTTGCCGAAGCCCGCCCGCTCGTACTTGTCGAGTTGCCGAGCGGCCAGCGGCGAGATGTCCACACCGTCCGCGCCGTACATCTCGCGCGCGATCAGATCGATCTTGTCTACCAGGGGGAGTTCGTCGGGATAGAGCCGGTGGTAGCTCGACGGCTCAGCGCATGCCTCCGCGACTGCCTCGGCCAGCTCGACCGCACCCCTGCCGCCCTCGGTGAAGTGGTGGCTGATTGCCACCCGCACACCCTCCTCTGCCGCGATGTCCATGATCGCCCGATGTTCACTGTCATAGTCGGTCGGAAATGCATTCACCGCAATGACCGGCGTAACTCCGTGCCGTCGGATGTTGGCGATCTGCTGGCGTAGATTCACCGCCCCGGCGAGGATGTCGTCGGGATTCTCGGCCAGCATCTCGGGGGGCAGCGGCCGACCGGCGACGACCCGGTACTTGCTCGAGTGAGTTTTCAGGTCACGCACGGTCGCGACAATGACGGCAGCATCCGGCGTCAAGCCGGAGGCGCGGCACTTGATGTTGAAGAACTTTTCCGCGCCGATGTCTGCCCCGAAGCCCGCCTCGGTGATGAGGTAGTCGCCAGAATGGATGCCGATCAGATCGGCGATGACCGAGGAGTTGCCGGTAGCGATGTTCCCGAACGGACCTGTGTGAACGAGGACTGGCGTCTGCTCTACGGTCTGCATCAGGTTCGGCTTGATGGCATCTTTGAGCATCACCGTCATGGCGCCGGCCGCCTTGAGCACCTCAGCCGTCACCGGATCGCCATCGCCGTTGTAGCCGACGACGATTCTTCCCATCCGCTCACGAAGATCCCGCAACGACGTGCACAGCGATAACAACGCCATCACCTCGCTCGCTGCAGAGATGTCGAAACCGGTCTGCAGCGGATTGCCGTCATCAGGACCGCCGAGCCCGGTGATGATGTTGCGCAGCTCGCGGTCGTTGACGTCGAGGACACGCCGCCAGGTGATCTCATGGGGATCGAACCCGAGACGGTTTCCCTTGTGGATATGGTTGCCGATCATCGCCGACAAGAGATTGTGGGCCGCGGTAACGGCGTGCATGTCCCCGGTCAGGTGCAGGTTGAGTGCCTCCATCGGGACCACCTGGGCGTAGCCGCCACCAGCGGCTCCACCCTTGATACCGAACACCGGCCCCATCGACGGCTGCCGGATGGCGACGATCCCGAGCTTGTCGATATGCCGGAAGCCCTGACCGAGCCCGATCGCGGTGGTCGTCTTGCCCGACCCGAGTGGAGTCGGCGTGATTGCGCTGACGACGACATACTTGGCCCGCGGACGGTCACGGAGCTCATCGATCGCATCGAGGGAGATCTTTGAC
>JANYEI010000125.1 GCA_025363205.1 Frigoribacterium sp. | reverse complement strand
CCCCTCCGGTCACGATGAGGGAGGCCAGCCCGGGTTCGAGTACCGGATCGTCGACCAGCTGCCACGGCCCCGCACCGCTCACCGCCCAGCCGTCCATCGCCGAGGATGCGTAGTGCGGCACATCCGTCAGCGCGCGCAGGTCGCCCGCGAGAACGCGACCCACTGCCTGGTCGAGGGCAACACTCTCAGAACCGAGGGCGGATGCCGCGGCCGCGGCGACAGCGCGCGCCGCGTGCCACTCGAGAGGGTCGAACTGGCGCCCAGGGGTCACCGTGCGGCGGATTTCGCGAGAGCCGTGGCGATCTTGGCCGCGCTCAAGAAACCAGCGCTCGTGAAGTCTGCACTCGTGGCGCCCGCGCTGCCCAGCCCCGGCGACACGGCGGCGGCTCCGGCGGCAACTCCGGCGGCGTAGCCCACCAGATAGGTGGTCAAGGGAGCTGCCGGGCGCATAATCGCGTGAGCGGCGGTGCCGGCAAGGGCGAGCACGGCGTCGATGTCGACCTCCACCCCCTCGATGCCGAGCGCCGCGCTGAGGCGATCGCTCCAGTCCGTGAGGGCGGCAAGCGTGGCGGTCTCGTCCTGGTCGCTGATGGCGGGTCCTTTCGTAGGGAGCGCGGGCTCCGGTGCGGTCACGGAGGGCGGTGATAGTCCGAATCGGGCGGCATCCGTCCAGGTATCGATGTCGTCGGTCGACCCGGGTGGTACGGGCACGTCGCCGAGTTCGAGAGCAGAGAGCAGCGCCCTCACGGACAGGTTCTGGATGTCAGACCCGCGCTCGCGCACCGCACTGGCGAGCGACTCGGCGCGATACACCCCGAGCAGGGGCTGACGACGGCCCTCGGAGTCCACCGCGATCACGCCGTGGGGACCATCGGTCAGCCGGGCGAGAAGTGTGCGCACCGCGGCGGCACTCTGCGGAACATCGCAGGCGAGGACAAGCACGAAATCAGCGAGTGGATTCGTGCTGAGTGCCTCGAGGCCCGCGGCGATGGCGGCGGCCGGACCTGCGAACGCCGGGCTTTCCCTGGTTACCAACACTCCGGAGGGGACTGCAGGGGGAGTGCCGACCACGACGATGTCCCGGGAGCCGGCTGCCGCATCCAACGCAAGGGACAGCAACGATCGCCCGCCGACGACGAGCTCGGCCTTCGACGCCCCGTCGAGACGGGATGCTCGCCCCCCGGCGAGCACGATGGCGTCGATGATCATGGGTCCAACTTTAGGTCTCACGGTCCGGTTGCTGGGGAGCGAGTCGCAGGGAGGGTGCCGAGAGTCTGCCGATTCGCCACCGCGTATCGTTGTTTACCGTGCCCAGTGATGCTACTCATGAGTATGGGCAGAATCACAGTTCGACGTCAGGTCACGCGGATAACGGTGGGCGAGGGGGCGGTTCGGAGAGAAGACGTGCTCGCCGTCGAGGAACCGCTGGAGATCCGGGTTGGGGGAAAGGCACTCGCGATCACGATGCGGACGCCCGGTCATGATTTCGACCTCGCAGCAGGTTTTCTTGTCTCCGAAGGGGTCGTCTCGCGCGGTAACCAGTTCGCCGCCGCTCGCTATTGCGCGGGCGCGACGGTCGGTGGCGAAAACACCTATAACGTGCTGGACGTAACCCTCGGCGCTGGCGTTCCGGCGCCCGATCCGAGTCTCGAGCGCAATTTCTTCACCACGAGTTCGTGTGGATTGTGCGGCAAGGCCAGCATTGACGCGGTGCGCACGCTTTCCTCGTACACGGTGGTCGACGATCCGCTCCGGGTCGACGCCGGGCTGCTCGCGACCTTCCCCGACCGGTTGCGGGCGGGCCAGGATGTCTTCGAGAAGACTGGCGGGCTGCACGCCGCAGCCCTGTTCGATGGGGCGACCGGAGAGATGCTCGTACTTCGCGAGGATGTCGGTCGGCATAACGCGGTGGACAAGGTGGTGGGCTGGGCGCTCACCGAAAATATGCTGCCGCTGCGTGGGATGGTGCTCATGGTCTCCGGCCGAGCGAGCTTCGAACTTACCCAGAAGGCCTCCATGGCCGGCATCCCGTTCCTCGCGGCGGTATCGGCGCCGTCCTCGCTTGCCGTCGAGCTCGGAACCGAGCTGGGGATGACCGTCGTCGGTTTCCTGCGAGGACCATCGATGGTGGTCTACAGCGGCGAGCACCGCCTCGAAACTACGGGAGACCCAGACGAACATCCACACGCGCACACAGACCAAAACACACTGAACCTAACTGAGACGGCGGCAATCCGATGACCAAGACTCCAATGGATGCGGACGCTGGCTATCCCGATCTGCACGTGGGTAAAGTGCATGACTGGGCTGTCGGAGTGCCGGCCATCCTCCACTCCATGGAGCCCGCGCT
>JANYEI010000082.1 GCA_025363205.1 Frigoribacterium sp. | reverse complement strand
GTCCTGGTCGTCCACGATGCCTAATCAGGGGGCGATCCTCGTGCAGGCCTTTCTCGACGACATCAGCGGCGTGAATGCCGATGATCTCGGAGTCTGGCGGCTCGGCCTTAAATTCAACGCAGAGACAGAACGCGAGCTGATTGCGCGCATCAGCGATCTGCTTGTCGAGTTTAAGGACCGGGGACCGGATGCCGACGGCCGGCCGCTCTCGATAATGGTCGCCCTGCACCCAGAACTCCGGAAGCCGAAAGGCGAGCTCTGAGTCAGAGTCTCAACAGGCCGAGAAGCAGGCCATTCGACAGGAGAAGAGCCTCCTCTGGATCTTCGTCGGTTGATCTCTCTTGGCGCCCCGACCGTCGTGGTCTACCAGACGGATGTACCCCGATACCTCAGAAAGCGGGGCCTTCCGCTTCTCGAGGCCGGGGCATGGAGGCGAGTTGTCTCGGGCCAAGGCGACATTCACCGGATCGAATCCGATTCGCCCAACAACCGCAGCGCCTCGCCGCTCGAGGGAACGTCCGACGGATCGAGACGCGTCAGCAGTTCATGCCAGCTCGCGTCGCTGGCAATAGACGCGCGCAGCAGCTCGACCCCGCGCTCCGGCACGCCCGCGCTAATCAGCCCGAGTCCGGCCCAGAACCGGAGTTCATCGTTGTCGGGCGCGATCTCGTTCGCTGCGACGTAACGGATGGCCGCGGTGCTGAAGTCCCCGCGGGCGACCAGGTCGTCGCCGTCATCCGCTAATCGGTAGGCGCCGCCGAGAGTGACAAGGCGTCGGAGCTCAACCAGGGGGGTGGGGTGATCCTCGACTCGAAGGTCGACGACGGTGTCGGCGGGCGTGCCGTTGGCTGGCACGACCAGAATGGCCGCGGACTGCTGTCCACGAAGGTCACCACCGGCACCCTGGGCCGCATCAAGCGCAGCGAGCAGGCGTGCTGACAGCGAGCCGCCTGTCTGCTCGAACGCCCGCGCCATGGTTGCCCAGACGGTGTCATTGCGCATCATGTTCGCCTGGCAGCTGTAGCCGTCTCCGCTGTACTGCCCGGCCTCTCCCATGCAGGCGCTGCCCGTGAAGGCGACCGCGCCGCCGTGCGCATCCACGATTGCAAACTGACGATGCTCGATCGCCGGATCGTCCTGGCGCAGGGCCAGGGATGCCTCGGCGGCGGTCATCCCGTCGCGCAGCATCTCCAGGCCACGATGTTTGAAACTCAGGTTCGGACTCGCCTGGGTCGCGATGGCACCCACTCCCGCAAGACCCGTCACGACAACCGAACCGACCGAGAACCAGTGGGACTGCACGGCAACGCCGAGCTCACCGGTTGCCGAGTCTCTTGCGACAATTGAATACGTCATAACCCCAGTATGCCGGGCCGCCGAGAGCGTGGCTCTGTGCGCGCCGTCCCGCGAGTGACGCGTGTCCTAGGCTGGTAAACACGTCTTGCGACTGAGCATCGCGACCCAGTACCGCGACCAAATATCGCGAACCAGGGCCTGCTGTAACCGAGTGGCCTCCGACAGACCAGGGATATCCATGTACAGAACCACCTACGCGTCCGCACTGCAGCGAACGGATGCCGGCAACGAAGTCACTCTGTCCGGATGGGTTGCCCGAATTCGCAATCACGGTGGCGTGGTGTTCATCGATCTACGGGACTCCTCCGGCATCGCCCAGGTGACCTTCCGAGACGCCCAGGTGGCGACCGCTGAAAGCCTGCGCGTGGAGTCCTGCGTAACGATCGCGGGTATCGTCCGGGAGCGCCCCGAAGGTAACCTGAACGCCGCGATCGCCTCTGGCGAGGTCGAGGTCGAGGCGACCAGCCTCACTGTGCTCGCCGCGAGCGAGGTGCTGCCGTTCCAGCTCGACGACGAACCCGGCGAGGAGACTCGCCTGGCTTACCGCTATCTCGACCTGCGTCGCGAGTCGGCCGCGTATCCGCTCAAGCTGCGGTCGAAGGTCTCTGCCGCCGTGCGCAATGTGCTCGTCGACCGGGACTTCGTCGAGGTGGAGACCCCCACCCTGACCCACTCAACGCCCGAGGGTGCCCGAGACTTTCTCGTGCCTGCTCGCCTCAAGCCTGGCTCGTTCTACGCCCTTCCGCAGAGTCCACAGCTGTTCAAGCAGCTGTTGATGGTCGGCGGGTTCGAGCGCTATTTTCAGATCGCCCGTTGCTACCGCGACGAGGACTTCCGCGCCGACCGCCAGCCCGAATTCACCCAGCTCGACGTCGAGATGAGTTTTGTCGACCAGGACGATGTGATCGAGCTCGCCGAAGCGGTGCTCTCTGCAATGTGGAGCACCATTGGCGTGACACTGACCACCCCGATTGCGCGGATGACCTACGCCGAGGCGATGCGCCGTTACGGATCAGACAAGCCGGACCTTCGATTCGGGCTCGAGCTCGTCGAGTGCACCGACTACTTTGCCGACACCGAGTTCGGTGTCTTCCAAGCGCCCTATGTCGGCGCGGTAGTCATGCCCGGCGGCGCCGACCAACCGCGCCGCGCCCTCGACGCCTGGCAGGAATGGGCCAAGCAGCGCGGCGCGAAGGGTCTCGCGTACGTGCTCGTCGGTGAGGACGGCGACCTGCGGGGACCCGTCGGCAAGAACCTCTCGGATGCGGAGCGCGAGGGTCTCGCCGCCCACACGGGAGCGAAGCCGGGCGACTGCATCTTCTTCGCCGCCGGAGCGGTCAAGGCGTCCCGTGGACTGCTCGGAGCGCTCCGCGGCGAGATTGCCGCCCGCCTCGACCTGATCGACAGTGCCGCCTGGGCATTCACCTGGGTCGTCGACGCCCCGCTCTTCGAGCCCGCAGGGGATGCCGTCGCCAGCGGTGACGTCGCAGTCGGCGCTGGCGCCTGGACGGCGGTGCATCACGCCTTCACCTCGCCCAAAGATGAGCACCTCGACAGCTTCGACACGGATCCAGCCTCCGCGCTGTCCTGGGCCTACGACATCGTCTGCAACGGCAACGAGATCGGTGGAGGCAGCATCCGCATCAACACCCGAGAGCTGCAAGAGCGGGTCTTCCAGGTCATGGGAATCTCGCATGAGGAGGCGCAGGAGAAGTTCGGATTCCTGTTGCAGGCCTTCGCCTTCGGTGCCCCTCCGCACGGGGGATTCGCGATGGGCTTCGACCGCGTCGTTGCGCTTTTGGCGGGAACGGAGTCGATCCGCGACGTGATCGCCTTCCCCAAGTCGGGCGGCGGAAACGACCCGCTCACCGGCGCACCGGCCGAACTGGAGGCCAGCCAGCAGACCGAGCTGTACCGCACCCTCGGTGTTCGCGCCGTGCCGCGGGGCTGAATTTCCGTGGGCGACGTCGGTACCAACTGGGCGGGTAACTACGAGTTCTGCGCTGCCGAGGTGAGAACGCCAGAGAGCGTCGAGCAGCTGCAGGAGCTCGTAAGCGCGAGCCCGCGCATCCGCGCCCTCGGCACACGCCATTCGTTCAATGACCTCGCCGACAGCGCTGGCACTCTCGTGTCGCTGGTGGACCGTGAGCCGGAGCCGCGTCTCGATACCGAACGGATGACCGTCTCCGTCGCCGCCGGCACCCGATACGGCGTGCTCGCCAGCTGGCTGAACGCGCGGGGATTCGCCCTGCACAATATGGGTTCGCTTCCCCACATCTCTGTGGCCGGCGCCGTCGCGACCGGCACACACGGCTCGGGCAATGCCCTTGGCTCGCTCGCGACTGCGGTCTCCGGGCTGCAGGTGGTGACGGGGGCGGGGCACCTGCTCGAGGTCGACCGCAGCCATCCGCAGTTCGCCGGGATGGTCGTTTCGCTCGGAGCGCTCGGCATCGTCACCCGCGTGACCCTCGACATCCAATCAACTTTTGATGTGCGCCAGGATGTCTACACCGACCTGCCCTGGGATGTCGCGCTCGCCGAGTTCGAGGCGATCACGTCGAGCGCGTACAGCGTGAGCCTGTTCACCGACTGGCGGGGCGACACCCTCCAAAGCGCGTGGTTCAAGACCCGACTGGGGACCGGGGATTCCGGCTCGATGCCGTCGACGATGTTCGGGGCTCTGGCGGCGACCACGGAGACCTCGCTCGCTGAGGGCGAGAACAATACGACAGTGCAGGGCGGTATCCCCGGTCCGTGGTCGGAGCGCCTCCCGCACTTCCGGCTCGATTCGACGCCGAGCAATGGCGATGAGATCCAGACCGAGTACTTCGTGGATCGCCGCACAGCGCCCGACGCGCTGGCCGCCGTCCGCGCGCTTGGCGAGTCCATCACGCCGCACTTGCTCATCACCGAATTGCGCACCGCGGCGGAGGATGACCTGTGGCTCAGCCCGGCCAACGGACGCCCGAGCCTCGCCATTCACTTCACTTGGAAGAACGAGCCGGATGCGGTCGCCCGACTTGTGCCACAGATTCAGGCGGCGCTCGCACCGTTCGACGCGCGCCCGCACTGGGGCAAGTGCAACACGATGACCGCGACGGATATCGAGCCGCTCTACCCGAAGCTGCCCGAATTCGCCGCGCTGGCCGAACGGATGGACCCGGAGCACCGTTTTCGTAACGCCTACCTCCAGCGGGTGCTCGGTCTGGCCGACTGAGAACCGCTATTCGATGGTCGGGACCGCTTCGGTGATGAGGCCGGTGATGGTGCCGAGCAGCGAGTCGACGGTGAAGCTCGAGGTCGGCGCGTCATGCACGACCCTGCCGAGACGTAACACCACGACGCGATCCGTCACCTCGAGGATTCCCCTGCGACGGTATTCGTCTACGAGGCCTATCGCGACCAGGCCGCCTTCGATGAACACCTCGCGAGTTCGCATGGTCGTGACTTCAATCAGAGGCTGGGCACACTGGCTTGATCGCTGCTTTTCTTGAGCCGGCCGAGTCCCTCGCGGTGGTTGAGCGCCTTTCCGCGCTCGCCGCTGTCGTCAGAGTGAGTGATGAGGATGCCCTCTGGCTGTTCGGCAGGCTGACTCCCGACGAGGTGGTCGATCGGCTTCTCGCAATCGGAGACACCCTCGCGATCGTCACGCTCGTGGCGGACCGCGCCGTGCCGGCGACCGCCCGGAATCGGGCCTGCGTACCGGGCCGTCGAGGCACTGTGGCCGACACCATCGGCGCTGGCGATTCTTTCATGAGTGCCGTCATTCAGAAACTCTCCACACTTCTGAGCTCGGGAGTGGATGCCGCCGCACTGGCCGACGGTAGCGGAGGCGCCCGGCTAGGACCGAGCTTCAGCGGGGGCAGGCTCAACGAAACGCAGCCAGCCCCAGACCGCGACGCTGAGCGCTGCGAAGGCGCCAGCGACGAGTACCGCGCCGATGATCGGGAACGATGCCTCGCCCCCACCCAGGATGACCAGGGCCCCGAAGAGGGCGACGACCATGATGGTGGCGAGCCAGGCCGGCCGCGACCACTCGAACACCGTGCGCCCGGGAAGGGTGGCGATGGGGAGAACGAGCACGACCACCGATCCAAAGCCAGCGAGTGCGATAGTGGCAAGCGTCTCGTCTACGAACATGGCCAAGAATCCCGACGCCGAAGCGAACAGGCCATGGAATAGCCAGGCGACAGTGGCGAGCAGGGTGACCGCGCCGATCTCCACGAGGCCGACGATCGCCCTCGCTCGCACGCCGACAGTGCTCGTGAATCCGATTCCGATCAACACCCCCGCGATGACGGGGGGATGAATACCGGTGGCGCGGGACAGCAGCGCGGCGAATAGCGCGGCGAGTAACAGCAGGGGCACGAACCGGAGGCGCCCGCTTACCGCCTGCCCGCGGGAGGCAACCCTTGTCGAAATCGCTACCCCGACGACGTTGAGCACCGCGAGGCCGAGCACCACAGCCGCTGTGAGTCGCAGGTAGCGCACCTGGTCGTCCACTCCACCGGCGATCAGGATGAGTCCGGCCGCTGCGGCCAACGGAACGGCTCCGGCGAGCCACGGGTTCATCGGCGCGCCGACAGCATTGGCCGGGGACGACCCGCGCGGGCGTGAGCGGTTGCGACCGGTGAACTGCAGGGAGGGAAGCTGGATTCGCCCGCGAAGTGCGCCGCTCAGAAGCCGAAGCGGCAGGGCCACCAGCACGATGAAGACGAGTGCGAGGAGCAGAGCCACAAGCAGGGAGCCAGGGGACACGCTGCTCGCGAGGGTGGGGATCAGGGCACCGAAGGCTGTGGGGGTGCCCCAGTTGTCGGAACCTGCGCTGGGAGGTGGAGCCCCCGGAGTGGAGCTGTCGGGGGTGGGCGTGCTCGGGGCCCCGCTCGGTGGCGGGGCGCTGGGAGCGTGGCTTGGGCCTCCCGGACTTTCCGGCGAAGTCGGTGCGGTCGGTGCGGTCGGTACCGTCTGCGGCGCGGGTGGGATCGATCCGGGCTTCGCACCGAAGAAAACGGTGATCGGCACGCTCGGTGCGCCGTAGTTGCCGGCCGAGTCCCGTTGAATCACGAGGAGGGAATGCGCGCCGGAGGGCATCTCCCGCACGCTGCAGCTCCACAGCCCACCGACGATCGCGCTCTGGCAGACCGGCTGTTTGTCGACGTACAGGTCGGCGATACCGTGGTGGCCGCGCGTCGCTATCTCCCCGGTACCCGAGAAAGTGACCTCTGCGGTGGTGACCCTGGTGCCTGCCGCCGGGGAGGTGATGGCGGCGCTCGGAGGGCTATCCCGATCCACCACCAGCGAAAGGGAGCCCGATAGCGACGACGAAGCACCGCCGCCCAGGTCGGCGCGTGACTGCGTCGCTCGCAGTACATACGATCCGGAGGGCACGGTGAGCGAGCACGACCAGTAGCCCGCGTCGCTGGCGACCGCGGAGCATCCGATCACTCCGCCGTCGAGCACCGTAGATACGGTGCTGCCCGCATAGCCGTAGCCGGAGACCAGTCCGGTCGTGAGGGTGTCCGGCGCGCCGACGATGGTGGGGGCACCGAGCACGTCGACCGTGGCCGACAGGGGAGCGGATGCGACACCGTCGAGAGTTTCGACCGCGCTGAGCGCGATGGCCCGGCCACTGGCCATCGCGGCGGTGCAGCTGAAATCGGTGGCGCTCGATGCCGTGACATCGCAGAGTGCCATTCCGCCGGCCGCCGGTGAGACCACGACGCTGCTGCCTTCAGCTTTCGTGCCGGTGAGACGCACCGCGTTGGTGGGGGAGAACGAGGGGGCGCTGAAGCTGAAGGCTGAGGTCCGACCGATCGGTTTGGTCGGTTTCGGTGTCGGCGTTGGCGCCGGCGTTGCGCGTGCGATCGGATCCGCGGTGGCAGTGGCCGCGGGAGTGGCGCTCGTGCTTGTGCTCGTGTTTGCAGACGACGGCGTACCGGGAGTGTCCTCCGGAAGCGCCGCGGCACCCACCAGCGTCACGGTCTGAAGTGCGAATCCGGCGATGGCGACAGCGATGCCGAGCCGCCGATATGCGCTCGGTCGACGGTGAGCGCTCGCTCCGCGATCGCGAAACGGACGTCGGGGGACGTTCGAAGGGGAGGGCTGCACTGTGACCCCATTCAGCACGTCATTGCCGCCGGTGTCAAACATCTGTGCGTAGTAATGGAAGTGAGGATTCATTGTCCGTCGGGATATCGTCCTCCCGTGATTGACGTGGGCCCGCATCCCCGCCATGATTCAAGTCACGCGACTAGGACACCTGACCCACTGCGGCGACGTGCTCACGCGATTGCAGATCACGCAGCCGCAGATCAACCAGTCGCAGGAAAGGAACCGCGATGAGTCGGGTGAGTTCCGCCGAAAGACGAGCCGCTCTGGTGCGGGCGGCCCTGCGGGTGATCGATCGCGATGGCGTACACGCAGCAACTACGCGGATGATCGTGGCCGAGGCGGGAATGTCCCTCGCGAGTTTTCACTACGCCTTCCGCTCCCGTGATGAGATGATGCGCGAACTGATCGCCTTCGTGGTGGCGGACGAGCAGCGAGTCTCGCTCGAAGCGCTCGACCCGGATGCCGACATCCGTTCTGCCGTTCGCGCCGGAATGCGGGCCTATTTTGAGTTGCTCCGAGCGCACCCCTCGCGCGAACAAGCCCTCCAGGAGCTTGTGCAGTACTCCCTGCGCACTCCGGGGCTTGAGCACCTGCCCCGGGCACAGTACGCGAGCTATTTCCATACCGCGCGAGTGTTGCTCGAGCGGGGTGCCGAAAATGCCGGGGTTCAGTGGGGCCTGCCGATCGAGCAACTCGCCCGCATCCTCATCGCGATCACCGATGGGCTGACCGTTGCCTGGCTCGCCGACCGCGACGATGAGGCCGCTGGCACGCTGATTGATTTTGCCGCCGACACGATCGGCGCGCTCGCACTGAGCCGACGCTCTGTAACCCCGAAATCGAGCTGACCGATGACCCTCTCCCTCACCCAGCCGGTGACCGACCCGTGGCTCAGGCCCGCCGGATACTGGCCAGCTCTGCACGCCGCGACGACCGAGCTCGATCCGCCCTTCGGCGTGATTTCGATTCCCGCGCTCGCCCACAATGCCTTCGATATGCTGCGGCGTGCGGGCGGTACCAGTATCCGGATCGCATCGAAGTCGGTGCGGGTTCGCGGGGTGATTGATGCGGTGCTCGCCCTCCCCGGATACTCCGGGGTTCTCGCCTATACGCTCCTCGAGGCGCTCTGGCTCGCGGAGGGTGACGCCAATCACGAGGGCATCACCGATGTCGTCGTCGGGTATCCGAGTGTCGATCGAGCCTCGCTCCGTCGTCTTGCACTCGACCCGCTGCTCGCCTCCCGGGTCACCGTGATGATCGATAGCGTCGAGCAGCTTGACTACATCGATGCCGTCATCTCGCCCGGCACCCGTGAATGCATCCGCGTGTGTCTCGAGCTGGACGCCTCGTGGAACCCGAGGGTTCTCGGGCATCTCGGCACCTATCGGTCGCCGGTCTTCACGGTGGATGATGCCCGAACCCTCGCCGAACGGATCGTGACGAGACCCGGATTCGTCCTGGTAGGGATGATGGCCTACGAGGGACAGATCGCCGGACTCGGGAACGACCCCTCGAGTATCGCCCGGGGGGCAGCTGTGCGTTGGATGCAGAAGGCCTCGGCCCGTGAGCTGGCCGGTCGCCGCGCCGAAACGGTCGCCGCCGTGAGCTCGCTCACCGATCTCGAGTTCGTCAACGGGGGAGGTACCGGTTCGCTCGAGTCCACAAGCAGAGAGTCGGCGGTCACCGAGGTCGCCGCGGGCAGCGGCCTGTTCGGTCCACACCTCTTCGACCACTATCGCCAGTTCCATCCTGCGCCGGCCGCATCGTTCGTGCTGCCGGTGGTGCGCAAGCCCTCCGCGCAGATGGCAACTCTGCTCGGGGGCGGTTGGGTGGCCTCTGGCCCGCCGGGCGTCGATCGGCTCCCGCTCGTAGCCTGGCCTGAAGGCATGAAGATGGTCCGCGACGAGATGGCCGGCGAGGTGCAGACCCCGCTGACCGGGGAGGCCGCAGCCCTTCTGACCGTCGGGGATCGGGTGTGGCTGAGGCACACGAAGGCAGGAGAGCTCAGCGAACATCTCGATGCGTTCGTGATGGTGGACGGTGACCGCATCGTCGACACTCTTCCGACCTATCGGGGCGAGGGGAAAGCCTTCCTGTGAGCGGGAGTAAATCGTGGGCATTAGAGTCGGCCAGGGGGAGTGAATGGTGACAGTCGAAACATCTATCGCGGGTCTGAGCCCGGGCACGACCTGGCGCAATTGGGGCCGAACGGAGTCCGTGCGCCCGCTCATCATGGCGACCCCCTCGAGTGTCGAAGAAGTTGCCGCCATCGTGCGGTTCGCTCGCGAGCGGGACTTCACCGTCAAAACGGTCGGGGCCGGGCACAGCTTCTCGGCAATCGCGCGCGCCCAGGACGTGCAGCTCGACGTCTCCCGCATCGAGGGCCTTTTGGCCGTCGATCGGCCGCGTAAACAGGTGACCCTCGGCGCTGGCACGAACCTCTACCAGCTCCCCGCCCTGCTTGGGCCCTATGGGCTGGCCCTTCCCAACATGGGCGACATCGATCGCCAGACCATCGCCGGGGCCACCTCTACCGGCACCCACGGCACCGGGGCACGCTTTCCCGGCCTCGCCGCCCAGATTGTGGCGGTGACGGTGGTGACGGCGGATGGCTCGGTGCTGCGCATCAGCGAGACCGAGCATCCAGAGCTCCTGCCCGCCGCACGTCTCGGACTTGGCGCCCTCGGCATCCTTGTCGAGATCACCCTGCAGTGTGTGCCCACGTTCCTGCTTCATGCCGTCGAGCGCCCTGGCGGGTTCTCCGAGGTGCTCGACGGGCTCGAACAGCGCGCCGCCGCGGTCGATCACTTCGAGTTCTACTGGTGGCCTCACACCGATGGCGTGATGACCAAGTCCAACACGCGGCTTCCCGCAGATGCCGAGCGGCATCCCGTCGGAGCGGTCGCGGCGTTCGTTGAAGATCGCATCGTGTCGAACGCCGTGCTCGCCCTGCTCTGCAACGTGGGGCGACTCGCCCCGGCAATCACCCCGCGGATCAACGCTCTGGCCACCCGGGTCTACGGCAACCGCAGCTATACCGACCACTCGCACGAGGTGTTCGTCAGCCGGCGAACCACCCGTTTCCGCGAGATGGAATACGCGATCCCGAGAGCGGCGATACCGGATGCCCTCCGAGACATCCGCTCGCTGATCGAGTCGCGCGGGTGGACGATCTCGTTCCCAGTCGAGGTGCGGTTTACGGCCGCCGATGACAACTGGCTTTCGACGGCGTCGGACCGGGACAGCGGCTACATCGCAGTGCACCGTTACTTTCGGGACGATCCCGAGGAGTACTTCCGTGGTGTCGAAGAGATTATGCGGGGCTACCAGGGGCGGCCGCACTGGGGAAAAATCCACTACCAAGGCGCGGAGTCGCTTGCCGAGGTCTACCCGCACCACGCCCGCTTCGTGGCCGCGCGCGACCGCCTTGACCCCGACCGCACCTTCACGAACGCCTATTTGGATCGCGTGCTCGGGGCCTAAATCTGTCCCCGTCGGCGCTAGCTGACGTGCACGGCCGGCCGGCGCTTCGAGTCCTTCTCCGATTCACGCAGCACTTCGCGCGTCACCGGCGCGACATCGCCGACGCCGGTCACCAAAAACTTGAACATGTTCGAGATCGGGTTGCCAGAACTCCACTCGAAATAGATCGTCGGCACCATTCCGGTCTCATCCCGGATCTGCAGCAGCACGGCGGCAATCGTGTTGGGGATGTTGCCGCTCTTCACCTCGAGCACACGGTAGCCATGTTTGTCGATGCCCTGCACGAGCAGGTCCTCTTCGAAGTCTGAGGAGTCGGCCGGGTGCACCTCGAGAAAGATGATCTTCGACTTCTGGGGAATGTGGCTGAAGCGGCGCTCGTCGGAATTCTTCTTCTTGTATTCCAACTTGCTGCCGTCATCCGGTTCATTGGCGATGATGCGGATGTGGCCGTTCTCTGCATCCGCGGTCACGAATTCCAGGGCCGTGGCATCCAGCTCTACCGAAGTCGCCCGCAACTGCAGCGAACGCTGCACCCGGGAGACGACCGAGATCACCAGGATTCCGATGATGAACAGAGCGGCAATGCGGATGCCGTCCGGTCGCTCGATCACGTTGGCGACGGTCGTATATAGGAACACGAGCGACACGATGGCGAACCCGACCGTGCGCTTTGGCTGCTTCTTGTGCAGCGCCGAGAGCGTCACCGCGACGGATGCCGAGGTGATAAGCACCAACACTCCGGTCGCGTAGGCGCCACCCTGGGCGTCCACGTTGGCCTGGAAGACGATCGTGATGAGGAAGGCGATCGCAGTGAACACGAGCACGAGGGGGCGAACGGCTCGAGCCCAGGTCGGCGCCATGCCGTAGCGCGGCAGGTACCGCGGCACAAGGTTGAGGAGCCCAGCCATCGCGGAGGCCCCGGCGAACCAGAGGATGCAGATCGTGGAGATGTCATAGACGGTGCCGAAAATCGGGCCGAGATACTCGTGGGCGAGGTAGGCGAGAGCACGACCGTTAGCAGGACCTCCGGCTTGGAAGGCCTCCTGCGGGATGAGGATCGTCGTCACGAGGCTCGAGGTGATCAGGAATACGCTCATGATGATGGCGGCGCTGGTGAGCAGGCGATGCGCTCCACGGATGCGGCCGACCGGATTCGATTCGATGTCATCCGCGTTCCCGCTGATCTGCGGCATGACTGCCACGCCGGTCTCGAAGCCGGAGAGTCCGAGGGCGAGCTTAGGGAACACGATGAGGGCAATCCCCACGATCACGAGCGGGTTGCCGTGCTGGGTGTTCACCGCGCTCCACCAGTTGGTGATCTCGATCGGGCGCATGAAGATCTGGCCCATTGACACGAGGATCACGACCACGTTGAGCGCGAGGTAGACCGCCACGAGCACCACGGCGATGCCGATCGCCTCCTTGAAGCCGCGCAGAAACACGATCGCGAGCAGAGTTACGAGCACGAGCGTGATGATCACCTCGTTGCCATGAAACCAACTCGGGGCAAAGGGGTTCTCAATGGCGTGAGCGGAGGCATCCGCCGCGGAGAGGGTGATGGTGATCATGAAGTCGGTGGCGGCGAAACCGAGCAGCACCAGCACAAACAGCTTGCCCGTCCACCACGGCAGCAGCCGCTCGAGCATGGCGATCGAGCCGGAGCCGCGGAAGCTCTCCCGTGCCACCCGACGGTAGACCGGTAACGCCCCGAAGAGCGTGAGAGCCACGAGCACGACGGTCGCGAAGGGCGAGAGCAGCCCGGCCGCAACCGCGGCGATCGCGGGTTGGTATCCGAGAGTGGAGAAGTAGTCGACGCCGGTGAGGCACATCACCCGCCACCAGGAGTGGGTCTTCTCCGCCACCTTCGCGTGCGGGCCAGGGTGCGCTCCCGAGCGATCGGTCAGCCCCTGCAGCATCCATTCGCGGAACGCTCCGGATGACCGCAGCAGTCCAGACTTTGTAGCCATGAGCACCAATTCTCCTCGGAGGTTGACCCTCGTTCCCAGAATAACTTCCCGCAAGCCACGGTAGAGCCAGATCCGGCTCCTGAATCGCTCAGATGGTGAGCAGCTCAGATCCTGAGCAGCTCAGATAGTGAGGAGCGAAGTCACCCGGCGGTTCGGCAGCGTGTCGGTGCCGCGCAGATCGCCGAGCTCCAGCACGACGCTGATGCCGGCGACACTCCAGCCTGCCCGTTCGACAAGTCGGCAACTGGCACCGAGAGTGCCACCCGTGGCGAGCACGTCGTCGAGTAGCAGCACCCGAGTGCCTGGTGCGAGTTCATCGGGACGCAATTCGAGGGTGGCCCTGCCATATTCGAGCTCGTAGTCCTCGGTGATGACCGGTCGTGGTAGCTTGCCCGGTTTGCGAATCATCACGCAGCCGTATCCGGTGGCGTAGGCGGCCCCGGCGGCGAGCACGAAGCCTCTGGCCTCCATGCCGGCCAGGGCGTCGAACTCTCCCTCGAAGGGGGCGAGGAGGGCATCGATCACGCAGCGATAGGCCGGTCCGTTGGCGAACACCGGGCTGAGGTCGCGGAAGACGATGCCGGGGGAGGGAAAGTCGACGACGACCCGACTGAGTCGTTCGATCGCTTCGCGGGCGGCGTGCGACATCCGTACTTCTTTCCGGTCGGAGGGGTGTTGATCATCGCCAAGCCTGCCACGGGTCGGACTGTGGCTTGGCTCAGAGTGTGCTCCGAACTCGGTAGGGGGAACCGGTCGCGGATACAATTATTTAGTCATGCGGTTCGCCGCTCCGCAGCATCCAGCTCTCGAAAGAACAGTCATGGAAACCCTTATCGTCGTTGGCATCATTGTCGTGATCGTCGTCATCATCGGCATTTACCTGCTGTCGACCTACAACGGGCTTGTGCGCCTCAACGTGCGCGTCGACGAGGCGTGGAGCGACATCACCGTGCAGCTCAAGCGTCGTGCCGACCTGCTTCCCAACCTCATCGAAACAGTCAAGGGCTATGCCTCCCACGAGTCCGGCGTCTTCCAGGCGGTGACCAAGGCACGTGCCGAGTCCATTAGCGCCTCCACTCCGGCAGATGCCGCGGTCGCCGAGAACCACATGCAGAGCGCGCTCAAAAGCATCTTCGCCGTCGCGGAGGCCTATCCGCAGCTTCAGGCCAGTCAGAATTACCTGCAGTTGCAGGGCGAGCTTGTCGATACGGAAGACAAGATCCAAGCCTCGCGCCGCTTCTACAACGGTGGGGTGCGGGGACTCAACACGAGCATCAAGACCTTCCCGAACACGCTGTTCGTGCGCGGTCTCGGCTTCACCGAGCGGGACTTCTTCGAGGTGGCAGACTCCGCAGCCATCGCGGAACCGCCTCGCGTTCAGTTCTGACCCAGGCGCCATGTATCGCGCGATAGCGAAGAATAAACGCAACACGATCGTCATCATCCTGCTGTTCCTGCTGATCATCGGCGGCCTCGGCGTGCTGGCGGGGTATGTCTATGGCTGGTCTATCTCGTGGGTTGTCATCTCCATCGCGGTGGCCTATGCAGCGATCCAGTATTTTGCGGCCTCCCGCCTGGCGATCTCGATCTCCGGCGGCCAGGAGATTCAGAAAGCCGACAACCCCCGGCTGTATCGCATCGTGGAGAACCTGTCGATCACCGACGGACTACCGATGCCCCGGGTGTACATCATCAACGATCCTGCTCCGAACGCTTTCGCAACCGGCCGTGACCCCGCACACGCCTACGTCGCGGCCACCACCGGGCTGTTGGACCTCATGGACGACTCCGAGCTGGAGGGCGTGATGGCTCACGAGATGGGACACGTGCAGAACTACGACACCCGGGTCTCCATGATCGTGTTCGGCCTCGTGGTGGCGATCGGCTTCATCGCAGACCTGTTCCTGCGATTCGCCTTCTTCGGCGGTGGTCGCGGCAATGACCGCAACGGTGGGGGAGGGGGCGGAAACCCGATCGTCATCGTCTTCGGTATCGCCGCGATGATCGTGGCACCGCTCGTCGCCGCGGGCGTGCAGGCCGCGATCTCGCGCCAGCGCGAGTACCTCGCCGATGCCACCAGCGCGATGACGACGCGCAATCCGGATGCTTTGGCGAGTGCTCTCGAGAAGCTGAGCCAGTACGGGCGCCCGATGCAGAAGCAAAACTCGTCGATGGCCCACCTGTGGATCTCAGACCCGACCAAGCCCGGTTTCATGAGTAAGTTGTTCAGCACCCACCCGCCGATCGGGGACAGGGTAGCCCGCCTTCACAAAATCGGCGGGGAGTTTTAGGCGGCACCCGGTCCAGCTCCACGGGTGTTTTCGTGTTGGCTTCGGTTTCGCAGCGAAGGGTTCGGGAGCCCGGGAAACGTCGAGTTCTCAGAACAACTTGGCATGGCTGGGAAGCTCGGCCACACTGCCCAGAATATGGTCATGCGGAAGCGCCTCGAGCTCCGCACGAGAGAGTCCACCGGTGAGCACTCCGACGGCGATGACCCCGGCGTTGCATGCTGCGGCGAGGTCGACCAGGGTGTCGCCGGCGGCGAGCACACGCCGAACGTCGACGGCACCGGTGCGCTCCATTGCCCGATGGATCAGGTAGGGCGCTGGTCGGCCGATCGAGACATCCGAGGTGGTGACCACAGCATCGAGTAGCTCGCCAACCCGCCAGCCGAGACGGTCGAGCAGGGGGAGAGCGATGGCGTCGTCGAATCCCGTCGTCAGAGCAACCCGGACGCCCCGCGACTTAAGCTGTTCCAGGGCCTTCTCGACGCCGGGCAAAGCCGTCGGAGGAGTTGCGTCGTAGGACTCGGCCAAAATGACTCGAAATCGCTGGAATGCGGATGCGGTCGAGTCCGGGGTCGGAATCACCCCACCGAGCCGCATCAACGCGCCGATTGCCGCGATTTTGTCGGTACCCATCCAGGTCTGGAGGTCGAGCGGAGCAATGCTCGCGCCGGTCTCCCGCACCGATTCTGCGAGGGCGGTGTAGACCAGCCCATGATCGTCGATGGTCGTTCCCGCCATATCGAGGGCGACGAGGTCAAGCACGGGGGGCTCCTTCGAGTGGGCCAGCGAGGGCGATGAGAGGAGAGCTAATCAGTCCGGGATGAACTGCCGGTGAATGGCCGGCTAAGGAATGCGCAGAGAGAGTGGCCCAGCTTGACTTGGTGGCGCAGGCAGTTCACCATCGGGAATTATGACCTCTTCTCCTCCGCTGCCCACTGCCACTGACATTCTCATCGTGGGCGCGGGCATCATCGGTCTTGCGCACGCCACCGAGGCACTTCGTCGGGGGCTTACTGTCACGATCATCGACCGGGATGACCGGGCCGTGGGGGCATCTACGCAAAACTTCGGGCACTGCTGTATCACCGCCCAGTCCGGGGATCTGCTCGAACTCGCGATGGTCGCCCGGCAGCGTTGGCTGCACTTTTCTGAGCAAGCCGGATTCTTTTCCATCGCGTCGGGAGCGCTCGCCATCGCCAGAAGTATGGAGGAGCTGGCGGTGCTCGAAGAACTGTCGGCGTCGCGGGAGCCCGGCCATGTCGCCATGCTCGCCGCGGATGCGGTGCGCGAGCAGGTATCGGCTGGCGCGGACTCCGCGGTGGTCGGCGGCGCTCTGCTTCGAAACGACCTGCGCGTCGACCCGCGCGAGGCGGTCGGTCGCCTTGCCGCCTGGCTGGCCACGCAAGCGGGGGTGACAATTCTCTGGCGCACCGCGTTTTTCTCAGCGAGTGACGGCCGAGTCGAAACGTCTCGTGGCTCGATCCGTGCGGAGCGAACCATCGTCTGCGTCGGTCATGACCTCGACTATCTCTATCCGCAGATCGCCGAGGAACACGGGATGGAGCGCTGCGGACTGCAGATGGCCCGCATCGCGGCACCAGCCGGCCGACACATCGACCCCGCAGTGCTCACCGGCACCTCGATGCTGCGCTACCCGGCCTTTACCGAAACAGACGCGTCT
>JANYEI010000078.1 GCA_025363205.1 Frigoribacterium sp. | reverse complement strand
AAGAATGCTCGTGCGGCGGCCTCGTCTTTTACGATCTCGGTACGGATCACGCGTCGCCTTGTGAGCGGATCTGTCCAGCGTGCCCGCGCTCGAATCCCGTAGGAACGTCGTTCCATATCGGTAGAGATCCTCACCCCGATCGGCGGCACCTGTCGGGGTGAGGATTTCGGCATCGGCTCAGCTGGGCGAGCCATGGTGCGGCTCCAAGTTCTGCAGCCACTGGTTGATCGCTTCGAGTCTGTATCGGGCGATACCGCCGAGCTTGATGAACGGTGGTCCGGTCTCCGCGGAGCGCCATCGAGACAAAGTCGACTCGGAGACCTTCAGGTACGAGGCGACCTCTCGGCTATCCAGCAATGGTGAGACGGGCGCAGTCGCTTCGGCCGTGTCGCTCATGATTCGTCCAGCGGAGGGTTGCCGAGTGAACGGTAGAACTCGTCCTCGGCTGCCTGACGTCGCTGAACGTCATCAACGACGAACTCGACGAAGTCGGCTTCCCGGTCGGTGATCATCGCTTCTTCGGAGGGAATGGACGGCTCTTCCCCGGGCCAGGTGGCTTGCCGTGTGGGGCGATCACGATCGAGTCGAGTCCCGCAGGTAGCTACCCAGTCGCGGAGCCGTAGACGAGCGTCCGCAAAGTCGCGATGCCACCCCAACGGTGCGGATCCATTTTGGTTGGGGTCGTAGGCGCACAGCCAGTGCAGGTGCAGCGCTGACAGCTCCCAGACGAGCTCGGGGTGACGATGCCAGTAGGGCGGGATCACTGCTGCCGGGAGTCCGTAGGTCCGGCGGAGCCAGTCGATCCAACGATTCAGTTCCAGCCACTCGACCTCCGCGTCGTTCGCGGTGAGGAGATTCCAGTTGATCGGATGCGGTGGTTCAGCGACGAATGATTCGTCGTAGTCATCCGCGTCGCGCCCTTCATGTGCTTCGGGGCTGGGGATGAAGTCAGTCACGATGACCGCTCCTACTCAGATGCTGACCGCAGGAGCGGCATCTGACTGCGCTCGCGCTCGGGCAGGTGCTTCAACTCGGGCAGGTGCTTCAAAAGGGGAGGCATCACGACCAGTCGCCTCGCGCATGTTGCTGTCGCGATGAGATCCGCGATCGACCTCGTATTGTGTGCGTGCAACGTCGTGACCGAAGCGGGAGACGATGAACTCCTCGGCTGCGACTGTCTGGCCGTCCTTCTCGTAGCTGTACTCGCGCACGCGCCCTGTTGCGATGAACTTGTCTCCTTTGTGGAATCGCGCGACTCCTTCTTCGGCTGCGCGCCGGAAGGCGCTCATGTCGTGGAATGACGGGTCGAGCTGCGTGAAGCTTCCGTCTGGGTCCTGCCGCGAATGCTCTATGCCGATCCGCGCGTAGAACCGCGCGGTACCGTCGTCGGTGTAGGTCAGACGGGGCTCGGTCGCGATGAATCCTGTGATGGCTTGTTGGGTGTCGATGGACATGACGACTCCTTGATCTGTTGGGGCGGCCATCCGATGTGGTGGCCACTGCAACAGACAGGTGCGCGCTGCGCCCCAGCGCGGATCATGGCGCTGCAGGGCGTCTCAACAGCGACTCAACCGCCGCACGATCTGCTTTGAGCTGTTCACCATCGGAGCGCTTAGGCCAGGGGTGGAGGTCCGTGATGATCGGTGGAGCGGATCGGAGCAAAATGACACCTGTTCCAAACGGCAATGTGCGAATGCGGTCGGGCGGCAAGATCGGTACGCGACGGATGGAACGCTGGTTGGAGCGCGAGCCATGATCGCCGAGAGTGACGGAGTCGGTGAACTCGTCTCGTTCGCCGATCAGCGTGGAGAGGTCTTGTAGGTCTCGCGAGTTCGAGGCGCCGCCGAGGATGATCTTCGCAATGCTGGCGTCCCAGATCGCTGCCGCTTTGTGCTCTGACCATTTGTCCCGTGCCTGGGCAAGTGATTGGAGCACCGGCATCGTTGTAATGCCGGTGCCCCCTCCTTCCGCCATGAGTGTGGGCAGCGAAGGTAGTGGCGCGAGGTTTCCGATTTCGTCGAGCGCAAACAGCAGCGGTGGGTCGAGCCGTGCGCCGGGTGATCGAGCGGCCATGCGACGGGCGGTCTCAACGAGGTCTTCGACGAATGCTGCGACGAGAGCTGCGCTGTTCCCGGCCCCAACGCCGGTCGCCAGAAGATACAGCGTGCCACGGTCGCGGATGAAGCGCTCGGGATCGAACTGCTCGCCTTCTGCCGGGCTGACAGCATCCATCACTCTGGGGTCGGCCAGCGCTGACAGTGCGAGCGAAACGCCCTGCCAGATGCTGTCACGTGTGCGCGGGTCGGCGTCGAGCGTTGCGTCCAGCGAATCTGCCCAGCCCGTGGCAGCCAACGGTGCGCCCGTCAGGATGGCGACAGCCTCTGCGGCTGCCGATGGGTCGAGAGTCCACCGGAACAGCTCAGCCGG
>JANYEI010000259.1 GCA_025363205.1 Frigoribacterium sp. | reverse complement strand
CAGCGCCACCGGAGTGGTGCTTGGCTTCCTCGGCGGGGTTGCGGGTGTCACTGTGGGCGTGGGCGGCGCGGCGGTATTCATGGCGGTGACCCGCGATGGGAGCTCGGTGCAGTATCCGGGCTTTCACCCCGAACCCGCACTGCTGGGAGTCGTGATCGCCTTCGCCGTTTTGGTCGGATGGATCGCGTCACTCGTACCAGCGATCTCCGCCTCCAAGCTGGATGTTGTCGCGGCCCTTCGAGGCTCGAGACGGCCACCAAAGCCGGGCCGTCGTCGACCGATCGTCGGGCTTGTGGTGCTGGTGGCTGGCACACTGGCGACGGTCGGTGGGGGAGCGGTGATCGTGCTCATCAACTCTTCCGGTCATTCGATCAACGGCCGCGCCGGAGCCATTGCTATTACGATGATCGTGGCCGGGCCCATCGTCGCTCAGCTGGGACTGATGCTCTGTGGGCCGCTCGTCCTGCGTTTCGCCGCCTGGTCGATGCGCCGCGTCGGCCTCGGTGCACGGCTCGCCTCTCGCGACTCGGCCCGCAATCCGTCCCGCGCTGTGCCTGCGTTTGCGGCGATTCTGACCACGGTCTTCGTTGCCGTCTTTGCGATGAGTATGTTGGCCTCTTTCGAAACATCGAATGCCTCCAACCACCAGTATTCGACAGTTGGGGGGCAGGTCTCTTCGTCCACAAGCTACTACGACCCTACGGTGCAGAAACGGTGACTGTGGACGATCCGAGGAGACTGGAAGACGCCTTGCGCTCGAGCTTGAGCGTTAAAACAGTGCGGACACTCTCCAGCGTGCGCGACTATGTGGGGGAGAATCCAGTCGACTATCCCGGTCTTCTTCCCACCCTGGCCGTGCGCGACGTCAACCTGTGTCCAAGCGACATCCACTCTCCGTACTATGTGGATTCCTTCGCGAACCCATCTTCCCGGCAATCGTTACTGCTTCGCACGGATCCGCGCTGCGCCACCGATTTCACGATCAGCACGAGCAGTGACCGGTATGGCCACATTTGGGTAGGGGATCGCGATGACCTCGCGCTCGTGCTCGGACGAGATCCATCGGCAGCGGCAACGAACACCCTCGCCCATGGCGGTGCGGTTTCGCTGCACAGCGCCTACGTGTCGGCAGGCATGCTCAGCATCGACTGGTGGACTGCCAAGCAGATCAGAGATGCCGTTCCGTTCGTGCGAGAAACACCGCCCACGCGTTCGGCGACCATTTCCGCAGTGCTCGAGACGACGGAGCATCCGATCGACTTCGGGGTCTTCATCTCACCGTCGACGGCGAAGAAGCTCGCTCTCGAGGCCACCCCGAGCACCGTGCTTGCCGCACTCACGACACCGGCGAGCGACGCAGACCTCGACGCGGCACGACAAGCCACCGCAGTCATCACCGGTACCGTCTCCGGAGACAGCGTGACAATTGAGCCCGGGCCGACTCTCTTTGCCGGGCCGCTGGCCTGGGGACTGCTCGCACTTGCCGCAATCCTTGCCATCGCCTCAGCGGCCGTTGCCATCGGACTCGCTCGCTTCGACGGGCGAGCGGATGACGCCACCCTCGCGTCGGTGGGAGCACGCGGCATAACCCGACGCAGCATCGCCTTCTGGCAAGCGCTGGTGATCTGTTCGCTCGGCTCGCTGCTCGGCTCGGCGCTTGGCATCCTTCCGGCCTTCGCGCTCGGATTGCCCGGCGGTATCTACCCCTTCACTCCGCCCTGGACGCAGATCACTCTCGCCGCGATCGCCTTGCCCATAGCCATCGCTCTCGGCAGTTGGATGCTCGCGGGAGCACCGCTTCGAACCGATCGCCGGATGTCGGTGGCGTGATGGCCACCGTGCCGTTGCCTCGATAGCGCTGCCCTCGTCCAACGACCAGGGGCCCCGACCAGATGTTCTGGTCGAGGCCCCCTGCCGGTAAATCACCGTGGGCTAGTGGTGCTCTGACGACCGCTCGAGATCTGTCTTTGTGGCGGGGGTGATGCGGTCTTCGAAGAACCACCGAGAGAGAGCAACCCGGGTGCGCTGTGCTCCAGAAACTCGACCATCGGCATCCGGTTGGATCATCAGCGGTTCGTGTTCGTTGTAGCTCACCAGGCGCCAGCGCTCGTAGTCGTCCAGT
>JANYEI010000169.1 GCA_025363205.1 Frigoribacterium sp. | reverse complement strand
TACGGTGGACCGCGAACGGCATTGGCCGGCAGCGTCACTCAAACGCCGCCAGCCTATCGCAGAGGACGACCGTGGTCGGGGTTATAGAGCCCGAGCACGCGCGTTGATCCGGTTGGCTGCAAACGCGGAAGCCCAGCGGATCGGCCGATGCCACGCGCCGCTGATCGGACGCAGTGCCGCGGGAAGGTGGCGTCTTTTTACCAATTCAGCTTCGCGGCTCGACCCGAGCCGGTTTGCCACAGTGAGCGAATCGGGGTGCCAGCGGAACGCTGACACCGAGCGGCGGGTCCAGGCGAACCGGCCATGCTTTCGTAGCTTGAGGAAGGCGTCCAGATCCATTGCGTATTTGAGCTCCGGGTCGAATCCGCCGATCGCCTCGAGCGCATCGAGCCGAATGAGGGTTCCGGGGTGCGGGATCAGGTCGGGTCCCCAGGGCAGCAGTATCGTGGCGAGCCGTCCCGCATTGCTCACCGTGATGGTGCGACCCTCCGGGTCGATGTAATCGCAGCCCCCGAAGGCAAGCACGGTGTTTTCGCGAGACTCGATCACGGTGCGAAGCGTCGAGAGTCCCTGCGGCCGGAACAGGTCGTCGTCGCCCACCCAGGCGTAGTACTTCTCCACAGTCCGTGCGGCGAGCCCGCAGTTTATTGCCGCAGAAATGCCGGTCTTCGGGTCATCCACGATGACCGCACCCAACGACCGGGCCATTTCTCGCGCCTCGACAGCCGATGGCGGGGCCACGACGACAAGCGTGAGGCCGAGCTCCGACTGCTGCTGCATCACAGAGTCGAGCGTCAGCCTCAGCGTGTCGAGTCGGTCTCCGAGCGTTGGAAGAACCACAAGGACTTCGGGGGCGTCCATCGAGCTCACTTTCTGGATTGCTAGCATTCGAGGAGACGAACGACAGAGTTCTCAGGAGTTGTTATGGCGAACGCAGTAACAACAGAGCCACGACACGCAAGGCGAGTATAACGAGAATGCATAGCGGAGAAGCGTTGAACAGGTCATCCCGAATTTACATTGCCGGGCACCGGGGGTTAGTGGGTTCGGCACTCTGGCGGCACCTCACCGACGAAGGGTTCACCGATCTTATCGGCGCGAGTTCGTCTGAGCTCGACCTGCGAAACCGTGACGACGTGTTTGAGTTCATGCGTGAAAAACGGCCGGAGGTCGTGATCGATGCCGCGGCCCGCGTCGGTGGAATTCACGCGAACGACACCTTCTCCGCAGATTTCCTCAGCGACAACCTGCAGATCCAGGTGAACGTGATGGATGCCGCGAACTACATCGACGTCGATCGACTGCTCTTTCTCGGTTCCTCCTGCATCTACCCCAAGTACGCGGAGCAGCCGATCAAGGAGTCGTCTCTCCTCACCGGTGTGCTCGAGCCGACCAATGATGCATATGCGATCGCCAAGATCGCCGGGATCATGCAGGTGCAGGCGTCGCGCAAGCAGTACGGTCGGCACTGGATCTCGGCGATGCCCACCAATCTGTACGGCCCCGGTGACAACTTCCACCCGCAGAACTCGCATGTTCTGCCGGCACTCCTTCGACGTATCCACAAGGCAAAAGAGAACGATGACGCCGAGGTGGTGATCTGGGGGTCGGGAACCCCCAGGCGCGAGTTTCTTTTCGTGGATGACCTCGCCAAGGCGAGCCTGTTCCTTCTCGAGAACTACGACGAACCGGGCACGATCAATGTCGGGGTCGGTGAGGATATCGCGATCAGCGAGCTGGCCGCGCTCGTGTCACGCACCGTCGGGTACGACGGTGCGCTGGTGCAGGACACGTCGAGGCCCGACGGGACGCCTCAGAAGTTGCTCGACGTCAGTCGGCTTACCGCTCTGGGCTGGCGGGCAACCACCGGCCTCGCCGACGGAATCTCCCGCACCTACGACTGGTTTCTCGAGCACCAGGGCTCGCTGCGCAAGCACTAGCCGGCGGGCCCATTGGTACTATTTCCCCATGGTCAGTTCTCTCGAAAAAACGCTCGTCGTCATGCCAGCGTTCAACGAAGAAGAAACCGTTCGCGCCGTGGTTCTCGAAGTGTTCGAAAAGCTCCCGGGCATCAGTTGCCTCGTGGTCAATGACGGATCTACCGACTCCACCACGGCAGAAGCCCTGGCCGGTGGAGCGCTAGTCGCCACCCTGCCGTTCAACCTCGGAGTCGGGGGAGCAATGCGTGTCGGTTTCCGATATGCGCTCGAGAATGGTTTCGACAATGTGGTGCAGGTCGATGCCGACGGGCAGCACGACCCGGACGGGGTGCGCGCACTTCTTGAACGGCTTGACAGCGCAGATCTGGTTCTCGGTGCACGATTTGCCGGCGAGGGAGACTATTCCGTGAAGGGCCCACGCCGGTGGGCGATGGTGATGCTCTCCCAATTCCTCAGCCGCACGGCCCGTGTCAAGCTCACCGACACCACCTCAGGCTTTCGCATGAGCGGGCCGCGAGCAGTTCGCCTCTTCGCCGAGCACTACCCCGCCGAGTACCTCGGCGACACCATCGAGTCGCTCGTCATCGCTGCGCGAGCCAAGTGCGTGATCGTGCAGGTGCCGGTTGCTATGCGCGTGCGGGCCGGAGGCCGACCCTCCCATCATCCGCTCAAGGCCGCCGCGTACCTCGCACGTGCTGTGCTCGCACTACTGTTCGCGCTGGTACGCCCGCCCGTCAGGCTGACTGATACGGTGTCCTCCACATGACCGTTGCCACCTACATACTTGGCGTCGTTTCCGCGCTGGTCACCCTTGCGGTGGTCGTGGAGATGCTTCGCCGCCGCCGCCTTCGTGAACGCCACGCGGTGTGGTGGATCGTGGCCGGCACACTTGCCCTGGTAATCGGTGTATTCCCGAGCACGCTGATATGGGCAGCCCGGCTCATCGGCGTGGCCGTGCCGGTCAACCTGGTCTTTTTCGTTAGCGCAGCCGTGCTGTTCCTGGTCTGCATCCAACACAGTTCTGAGCTGACGGCCCTCGAAGAGAAGACCCGGCTGCTCGCCGAGACTGCCGCGCTTCAGCAAATGCGCATCGAGCAGCTCGAGAGGCACTTGGGGTCGCAGCGGCATGCCGCTCAGGCCGAGGTGAGCCCGGCGCAGCGTCGTTCGCGCGATGCCGACACCAGCAGGTAGCTTGCGTGCACGAGCAGTGCCGCGATCGGTGCGCAGATCAGCGCGACGATCGTGCGTGACGTGAAATCGATCGGCAACAGCAACGATGCAATGGTGACTACCGCCCCAGCGACCCAGCCCGCCACATAGACGAAGTGTTGCGAGCGGGCTAGCACCGCCGGCGCACTGACGCAGAGGGATCCGACCAGAGCAGAGGATGCGACGAGCACGGCAATAAACCCACCGCTCGGTTGCAGTGCGGTCGGGAACAGAAAACGGAACACCATCGGACCGAGCAGCCAGCCAGCGGTGGCCAGCACGATC
>JANYEI010000167.1 GCA_025363205.1 Frigoribacterium sp. | reverse complement strand
CATCCACCCGGTCATCATCGGCATCGGAGCGCTCTGTCCCGCCGAGGTGGTGGCGATCGCGCGCCACGACGCTCCGATCGAGATCGACGACACTGCCCGCGCCGCCGTGACCGCCAGCCGGGAGACAATCGAACGCCTCGCGAGCGACATCGAGCCGCACTACGGCATTTCTACCGGCTTCGGGGCTCTGGCTACCACCTTCATCGCTGAGGACCGTCGCCGCCAGCTGCAACGCAGTCTCGTGCGATCCCACGCCGCCGGATCGGGTCCCGAGGTCGAACGGGAGACGGTGCGATCGCTGATGGCGCTCCGCCTCTCCACGCTGCTCACCGGGCGAACCGGCATTCGGCTCGAAACGGCGGAGGCCTATGCCGCCATACTCAACGCCGGCATCACTCCGGTTGTGCGCGAATACGGGTCGCTCGGCTGCTCCGGCGACCTCGCACCGCTCGCCCACTGTGCCCTGGCCCTGATGGGCGAAGGTACGGTTCGCGACCGCGACGGCATCCTGATGCACGCGGCCGACGCGCTCGCCGCGTCGGGTCTCTCCCCCGTCGTACTCGCCGAGAAGGAGGGACTCGCCCTCATCAACGGTACCGATGGCATGCTCGGCCAGCTCGTGCTCGCTCTCGACGACCTCCGCCGGCTGCTCTCCACCGCTGATCTCTCCGCCGCGATGTCTGTCGAAGCGTTACTCGGAACGGATGCGGTCTTCGCGGAGGATCTCGCCGCCCTTCGCCCGCAGTCCGGCCAGCAGGTCTCGGCGGCGAACCTTCGGCGGCTGCTCGCCGGATCGCCGATCGTAATGAGCCACAAAGGCCCAGAGTGCACTCGCGTGCAGGATGCCTATTCGCTGCGCTGCGCACCGCAGGTACACGGTGCGGCCCGCGACACAGCCGACCATGCGGCGATGATCGCGGCACGGGAGCTTGCCTCGGCGGTGGACAATCCGGTGGTCACCCTCGACGGTCGGGTCGAGTCGAACGGCAACTTCCACGGAGCGCCGATCGCCTATGTGCTCGATTTTCTCGCGATCGTGGTCGCAGATGTCGCGAGCATGTCCGAGCGCCGTACCGACCGCATGCTCGATCCCGCCCGTAGCCAGGGTCTTCCCGCGTTCCTTGCCCACGAAGTCGGCGTCGACTCCGGGCTGATGATCGCCCAGTACACGGCCGCCGGAATCGTGTCAGAGCTGAAGCGCCTGGCCGCGCCGGCATCCGTCGACTCGATCCCGTCTTCAGCGATGCAGGAAGACCACGTGTCAATGGGCTGGGCCTCGGCCCGAAAGCTGCGGAGCGCCATCGACGGGCTCACAAGGGTGCTGGCTATCGAGATCCTCACCGCTTCCCGCGCGCTTGACCTGCGCGCGCCACTTCTGCCCGGGCGCGCCACCGGCGCTGCGGTGGCAGAGGTGCGCCGGGACATCGCAGGACCGGGGCCCGACCGTTACCTCTCCCCCGAAATCGAGTCCGTCGTGGAGGCCGTCGCTTCTGGCCGGATTCTCGCCGCCGTCCGCACCGTGATCGGAGAACTCGAATGACCCAGAACACCACGCCCTCCACATCGGGACCACGACCCGTGCGCGCCGCCCGTGGTTCTACCCTGACCGCCAGGAGCTGGCAGACCGAGGGTCCGCTTCGCATGCTGATGAACAACCTCGACCCGGAGGTCGCCGAGCACCCCGACGAACTCGTGGTCTATGGCGGTACCGGAAAAGCGGCGCGCAACTGGGAGTGTTACGACGCCATCGTGCGCACGCTCGAGACTCTCGAGAGCGACGAGACCCTTCTCGTGCAATCGGGAAAGCCGGTCGGTGTCTTCCGCACCCACGAGTGGGCCCCGCGCGTGCTCATCGCCAATTCCAATCTCGTCGGCGACTGGGCGACTTGGCCTGAGTTCCGCCGACTAGAGCAGCTTGGCCTCACGATGTACGGGCAAATGACGGCCGGCTCGTGGATCTACATCGGCACCCAGGGCATACTCCAGGGCACCTTTGAGACCTTCGCGGCTGTTGCAGACAAGAGGTTTGGCGGCACCCTGGCCGGCACAATCACTCTCACCGGAGGTGCTGGCGGCATGGGCGGCGCCCAGCCGCTTGCGGTCACGATGAACCACGGCGTTGTGCTCATTGTGGATGTCGATCGATCCAGACTCGAACGCCGGATGGCCCACGGCTATCTCGACGAACTGGCGCACAACCTCGACGACGCGCTGCGGCGGGTGATCGCCGCAAAGGAGCTTCGCATCCCGATGTCGGTCGGTCTCGTTGGCAACGCAGCGACCGTGTTCGCGGAGCTTCTCGAGCGTCGAGCCCCC
>JANYEI010000027.1 GCA_025363205.1 Frigoribacterium sp. | reverse complement strand
TCGCGAAGTGCATTCAGTACCTGCTGTCTGTGACAATGCCGTTCGTTCTCCTCAAAGCACATCACTGCAACACGGGAACGGCTGGCGAGCTGCGCAATTGAGTCCAAGGTGTCGGACGCATCCACTTTGGCGAGTTTGACTAGAAAATGATCGCGCACTTCATCGCCTTTGACTGAACCGGGTTCGGCAAAACCCTCGCGGTTATCCTTCGGGTTGCCCAGCAGCGGCTCGTGACGATACTCAATTCCTTCAGCAGCGAGCCCCGCCTTAAGCGCCGTTTTGGAGAATCCGCTTTTACGGGAAATGGCGTTGAGGCGAACGTCGACAAGGGTGTTTACGTTCCATTTCACCAAGCCACCTAGGAAAGTCTTGAGGTCCTGTCCCTCGTATCCAATGCCGACCACGCCTGTTTCACCCATGGGGATAGTTAACCACCGAAAGGTCCACGCCCGATCAGTGCGGGCTCTCGGAACAAGTGCGCCCTCACCGCGTTTCGGTACGACCGACTAGGGCCGCGGCCCACGCTCGCCAAATGAGGTACCGAATTGGACGGTACCCACATGGGCCGCATCTGTGGCGATAGGTCGATACTCATCGCTATCGACATAACCCACATTACGATCCCGCTGATAACCGCCGTTATGTTTTTATTCCGCAAAGATAGAGGAATAGGGTCGTCCACTCCCCTACCGGCTGATGTCAGGCCAGACAGCCAGCGGCGGCACGGTGATTCTGGTGGGTGTGTCGCCCTCAAACACGACATCGGTGGTCGGCTCGGTGAACCCTGCCGCGTGTGCGATCGCGATGCGCATGAGTTCTGTCCATCTGTGGTCAAGGCCCACTATCTCGTCGCCCAGGACGATCGGGGTGGTGCCGCTGAGTGATGCGGCGATCCGCAGGGGGCGCTGTTCACCTCCCGACATCGCCCCGCAAAGGTCGGGGATCTGATCGAAATCGATCCATGGCCGGCGGGTGTCTTCGTCGTAGTGGATCCACGGCCGTGACTTTTGGGCGAATCCGGCACGGATGACAAGCTCTGTGGCGGCACTCAGGGCCGTCATTCCGCGAGCCCATTCTCGGAGGGCGGCAACGTGCTCGAGGTCGCTAGTTGGTCCGGTGTTGCTGGTCATGGTGTGATCCTTCCAGTTGCAGCAGACAGTGGACAGGGGCGGCTTTCGCCGGCCCCTCCCCTGCTACTGGCCGTCGTCCTCGCGGGTGACCCTGCGGATGTCTGCCACGGCGCGCCTGAGGTCGGCGCCAATGGTCTCAGCCTCGATGACCCGACCGTAAGACTTGGAACCTTCGTCATTTTGGGTCGTTTTCAAAGCCTGTCCATGTAACCGCGTTCGTCACCGTCGGTGGCAAGTCGTAAGCTCACTGAATCGAACATTTGTTCGATTGGTAATGGAGGGTGGTGGTGTGATGTCCAACATCATCAACAGGCGCGTCGACGTGGTGCTGGCCGAGAACGGCGATCCTTTGGCATTCATTTGGGACAGGTTTGAGCACACGGTTATCGGTCAACCGCAGGCAATATTTCAGCGGCACAGCTGGTGGGAAGATGCTTCGATCCCGAAATATGTGGATACGGAGTTGTGGCGCTTGGACGCGTCGCGCGGAGGCGATGAGCAGCGCCGGTATGACCTCCGGAGGGATTTCGATGGCAACTGGGTACTTGCCCTGGACTGGGGATGACATTCCCGCACCTGCATGTGAGTAGTGCCTACTCCACCCATTACGGGGTGACGATGCCGGAGACACTGGTTCAGCAGGCGGCAGCGCAAGGCGGCGATTTTTTGGCCGTCGCCGACCGGGATGGGCTTTACGCTGCGGTGAAACATGTTCGCGCGTGTGTTGCCGCGGGTATCCGGGCGGGACTCGGTGCGGAACTTGCTGTCCACGACGATGAACACCGACCTCTGGGGCGGGTGGTGGTTCTTGCCCGAGGCAACAACGCCGGCCGCGGGTATGCCGCGCTGTGCCGAGCGGTGACGGCTGCTCACATGCTGGGCCGGAAGCCGTCGATCAGTAGGGTGCGGCTGGCGGAGCTTTCATCGTTGCAAACTCTCACGGTGCTGCTGGGCCCGCTATCTGATGTTGGGGCGGCTCTTGACCTGTCCGATAGTCACGACGCGCGCGCCCGACTGACAGCGTGGATGAGGATCATGCCGACGGGCTCACTCGTGTTGGAGGTGGTGTGCCATTTGACGCCCACCGGGCCCGGCAGTGTTGGCCCCGCCACACGCATGATCGGTTTGGGCGAGTGGGCGGTGCTGCCGGCGGTTCTCACGAACGCTGTCCGTTACGGAACACCGGACGAAGCCGTCACGGCGGATCTTGCTGACTCGACCCGGTTTCTGACACCGCTTGCCCAGCTGGCAGGGCCGCAAGCCAACGGGCAGGCGTGGTTGAAAACAGAGAAAGCCATGCGACAGGTAGCGCGTATGGTCGTCGATGCCGGTGGCGGCTCTCAGGGGCAGGCTCACACACTCGCGCGGTTGATGCGCGACACGGTGGAGCTTGCCGACAGGTCAACGCTTGACCCGGATACGGACATCGGTTTGGGACGTCCGCGGATGCCGGAGGCATCAATTATCGGTATCACCGGTGACCCGCACACGGCGTTATGGGCCAGGGCCCGCCACGGTGTCGATACTCGTTACGCCGGGAGTCGGCTTCTCGATGAGGCGCACACAGCTTTGACGCACGAGATGAAAACGGTGGAACATCTCGGGTTCGCAAGCTACTTCCTGACGGTGGCTAAAGCGTGCGACCTGATGCGGGGCATGGGGGTGCGTATTCAGGCTCGCGGCTCCGGTGTCGGGTCGGTGTTGAACTATGCGTTGTTTACCTCTTCCGTGGAACCGATCTCGAACTCGTTGGTCTGGGAACGGTTCTTATCTCCGGAGCGCCGGACGCTTCCAGACATCGATATTGATGTTGAGGCTCACCGCAGGCATGACATTTACCGAGAGCTGTTCCGGGCGTTCGGACCTCAGCGGGTGTCGCTGATGTCAATGACCAACACCTACCGTTCACGGGGCGCCGTTCGGGATGCGGGCCTTGCTTTGGGGATGACTCATGCGGAGATCAGTGCGATCGCAAAACAAATGTGGAGGTTCAATGCCCGCGATTTTCGTAAAGCTCTAGCCGAGAAACCGGAACTTGCCGAGATCGCCGAGGAAACGAAACGGTCCCAGCAACTAGAAATGCTGGTCGGTCTCACCGAGCGTTTGGACCGACTCCCGAGGCACATCGCCGTCCACCCGTGCGGGGTAATCCTGACCGACATTTCATTGCTTGACCGCACCCCCGTGCAGGCCTCCGGCATGGGACTGCCGATGAGCCAGTTCGACAAACACGACATGGACCCGATGGGACTTATCAAGCTGGATGTTTTGGGCGTTCGGATGATGTCCTCCATCAGTCACGCCGTACAAGAGCATCACCGACTCACCGGTGAGGTGATCGACCTTGACCGCATCCCCCTCGATGACAAAGCCACCTACGACATGCTCTGCACCACTCGCACCCTGGGTGTGTTCCAGCTTGAAAGCCCGGGGCAGATGGAACTGATCGGCAAACTCCAACCACGCACGTTCGATGACATCACGGTGGAGATCTCGTTGTTTCGGCCAGGTCCGATGGAAGCCAACATGCCGTTGCACTACTTGCAGGCGCGTCACGGCGAAACCCAGCCTGACTACATGGACGAACGCTTCACACCGTTCCTGAAGGAAACCAATGGGGTCGTCATCTACCACGAGCAGGTGATGCGACTCTTCGATGCGCTCACCGGTGTCGGTATGGGTCAAGCTGACGTACTCAGGCGGCACCTCGGGAAACCTGACCAGATGGCCGCCATGGGCAAGTTCGTCATCAGCAAAGCGCTCACCCGCGGCTTCACCCAGGCGGTCGCCGAACGCGCCTGGAAAGTGTTGTCAGGGTTTGGCAGCTTCGGGTTTGCCAAAGCCCACGGTGCCGCCTTTGCGATCACCACCTACCGAAGCGCCTGGCTGAAACAGCATTACCCCGCAGAGTTTTTCGCCGGCCTGTTGACGCACGATCCGGGCATGTGGCCCAAGGATCTGATCGTTGCCGAAGCGCGCAACAACGGTGTCTCCATGCTGGGTCTCGACGTGCAGCACAGCGGACTCGACTACCGTGCCGAGTTACTACCCGACGGCCGCCACGCAATCAGGTTGTCATTGATGGAACTGGGCGGCAGCAGTGTCACAGAACGAGCGCGGATCGCTGAACACCAGCCGTTCTCCTCGTTGCAAGACTTCCGAGACCGGGTGCGACCCAAACGGCGCACCTTTGAGGCGTTAGCCAGAGTCGGCGCGCTGGACGCCTTCATCGGCTATGACCGGGATTTGCGCGGGGCGTTACTGGCCCACATTCACAGCCTGAGCGGCAAAGTTGTCACCGTCGCTGATAATCAACTCGCGTTCGACATCGAACTACCGCCGCCACAATACTTCAACGCCGTTTCCCTTGAGCTTCGCGGCCGGACGCAGTCCGATCTGGAGCTTCGAGCCATGGGCCTGTCAGTCGAACACCACCAGATGGAACGCTTCCATGACCTGTTCCGAGAGATCGGCGTGACACCAGCCTCGAAGCTGCTCGAGCTACCGGGAGGCACCGAGGTTCTGGTGGCCGGCGTGAGACGTGCAACACACACCCCGCCGATGCGCAACGGCACCGGACGTGTCGTGTTCTGCTCCATCGATGACGGAACCGGACCCGTCACCCAAGTGGTGTTCTTCAACGACACCCAAAAGCTGATCGGCGCAGCCGCATTCAGAACCAACTACATGCTCGTGCGCGGAACCACCCGCCGAACAGGAGCTGCCGGAATCAGCATCACCGGCGAACAAGTCTGGGACCTCCGAAGCGTCGCCCAGAAAGTTGCAAAACGCAAAAAAGCCCAACAGACAGCCTCCGACCAGGCCGAAGCATCACTAGACATTGAAGGCGTAAACAACTTGTTCCGAAAACGTGCCTGAGACCACACGGAAGCTGCCGCGCTTTGCGCGCCCGTTCGGCTCACAAAGACTTACCCTCTGATCACTGTGGCATGGTCACTGCAAAGAACGCATCCACAACGTCCCTGGGAACTACACGCCGTAGGCGTGGTGAGGTTGCATACGCTACAGCGCCAGGTTGCCGTAATGGACCTCGGCGATTGCCGCAGGTCGCGGCCTCATGTCCACACCCACCGCAGCCTGAGCCGTCGACGCAGTCGCCGTCGAGCCGACGTGAGCGGACGTGGAATTTCCCCTCCGTCGACTCCAATCGGCATAGAGCAGAAGAGGCCAGCGAGGCGTAGGACGAGCGCCGACTCCCCTTCGCTGAAAACCAGCCTGAAACCATGAGCAGCCAAGTTTCGCATGTTCATTCCCGGCGACAGCAAAGTAATCCGAAGCGCTCGAACCCAGTCGTCGTCGAGGCCCTGCTTGGCGAGGGCCTCGACATAGAAATCCATCGCCGGGAAGCGGCCGGGGCTCTCCCCCCGCTGGGTCCGATACAGCGCCTCATCCAATCGGAGGAGCAGACCCCGCGCAGCGCTCTCAATTAGGGGTATCGATACTCGTACTGCATCCGAGTATCTGCCGGCCCAATGCTGCTCCAAGGTCTCGGCGAACCGAGCCGCCAAATCGGCGTCAATCGCGAAACGATCTTGCATCCATAGGCCAACCTCCTGTGCCCCCGGTGGGCCGAAACGCTCATGGATGTGTTCCAACTCAAGAGCGAGGAGAATTCCAGCTGAGCCTAGGGCGATGGTCTCAGTCCGATCGACCTCCTCTGACATAAAATCACCATTCGACCGCTCGGGAAGCCCATGGGCACCGAACATCGTCCGCGAGATCACGGACCTTATGGAGCCCCGTGCGGCGTTTTCAGCCGACTTGACGTTGGCCTCGTGACTGCCGGAAGGGGAGGAACTGGCGAGGAAGATGCTCAAGGCGTGTTGCCAGTTTCGAGCGCCGCGATACCGTCGCAAGTGCGCCCGTAAATGATTTTTGGACATCGCAATCTCGACCTCGGAAGTCTGCCAGCCCATCGATTCCTGATCCACGGATTGCATCAGACGCACGGCGAGGTCTTGGAGATCTGCCAACCCAAACGACTGCGCAAGTCCCGCTGCAGTCTGCGCGTGGTGCATCTTCAGCATCCCATTATCCGATGCGTTTGCAGATGCCAAGTATTGATCGACATGCCACCGTCTGGCTGCTTGAAGCTCATCGGGGCCCTCTGCTACCCGGGCGAGTGACTTCGCGACCTCGTCGATGAACGTAAGTATTGAAGAGTCGAATGCAAGCAGAAGGCGCTGAACAGATTCACGTTCGCCCGCCTCGTAGCCGCCGGTACGCGGTGGTGTCGACAGCGCAGACAGCAGCGTGAGCGTCGGGCCCATCGTTGCAGGGTTGGCTCCATGCTCACTCGCGCGACTGAGCATTGTCGCCCGTAAAGCCTGCTCGTCATTCATCCTTCTGGACCGGACGATGTCATTGGCTCGCGTCAGCGACAGGGCGATGTGATGGGCCGAGACGTGAGTTTCCTCCGAGGCCTTCAGATAAAGTGCGATCGTCGCGCTCGCGTGAACTTGAGTGGTCACTGTGCGAGAGGAGAGCAGGGCATCGGCAACGTGCGCTCCGATCATCGCGCTGCGCAAACCTGTCAGCACCTCATTCCACAGTACCCACGCGTCGGTTGGCGTCCCGGATAGAGGACGAGTCGCGGTCATGGTGAGCCCGGACTCGACAAGCTTGACCTCCCCGGCGCTCTCGAAGTCCTCCTGCAGTTCGTAGGTGAAAAGAAAGTCGATCTCGGCTCGGATCGCGGGATCGAGTGCCTGAAATTCCGCTTCACCCCAGAGTGTCTGCCAAGCACCCATAGGGTCCTCAGCAGTCGTCGCTGCTCTATCGAGCAGCTCGGCGACGACCGGGACATGCGCGGGATCGAACTCGTAGGCCATGCGGTTCTCCTCAAGCAATCGATGCGGAACCTGCTGTCAAGATACCCGGATGGGATAGCGAACAAATCAGATCTCGACCTGATCTGCCCACGCAGAGCGGGTGACGTCCCTGGTAGTGGATGTCACCAGACGCTGTGGGCCGTGACTTCACCCGGCCTCCGAGGCAGCCGCCGCCTCCTGATCGAGGTGCTACACGCAAGGAAGCCCACAGCGGGTCAGCGAGCGCAGGGGCAGGACGCTGCCGACGCTGCCGACGCTCAGTGGCTCGTGCAACGGTTCCACGTTTGCCAACGGAACTGGAGTCTCGGATTCAAAACAGCGAACAGGGGACAACCAAGTCACTCCAAGTCCGCCGGCAGAGTTGCTCTGCCTGTCAACCTAGAGCCCCAGCTCCAGAGGCTCAGCAACTCCAGCCTTACAACCCGGCTCTGGTTCAAGCGTCCAGTCCGATGCCGCAGACGTTGTTTGGCAGCCCAGGCCGCGAGCGTGCGTTCGTCGGGGATGGACGAGTTGGGTGCGCGTTTGTTCGCGTTGATGAAACCCTCATACTTCGCTAACTGACTGGTCCAGAGGTCGTCCAACGGAGCGGTGCTGAACCCTGAAATAGACGCGAGCCGTCGCTGTTGATATGTGCAGCGACGACCTTGGGTGAAGGCTTTGCGCTGGGTGCGTACCCATTCGGCGAGTTGGCGCTCGTGAGAGCTGATCCTGTTCGGATCAATCCGATTATTTTCGCGTGGCATCCGGGCGAAGGCTCCCACGTACGTTTCGAGGTCGTGGAGGCTTTTTATCCATTCAGCTACTCGGATCGTGGGGTGGGGTTCTCGGCTGATGTCAGTTCGGTAGTACCGCAGCGAGGTCGTTTGATCGGCGTTGAGTCGGCCGTCTGGGCGTGAGGTTAGCGCGGCGTATTCGGCATGCAGCTTGGCGATGGTTTCGGACATGGGGGCTCTTCCTTCCGGGCCGCGGGTGCGGCTCGGAGAGGCCATGCGCGGAGATCGCCGCGAAGGTGGCTAGGAAGTGCTTTCCTGCACGGGTCCTTTGCGCCCGTGCCTGTCGGTAGCGTCGAAAATTGCCCGTGCGGGCGGGCACGTGGGTGCGGGAGCAGGCAGATGGGGCGGAGATGTCGGTGATCGATGTGGTCGAGATCCGCCGAAACGGAGGGGTGCTGGGTCACCCAAGCAGACGGTGCCGGGCGGTGATGCAGCTGCAACGCATCGACTGCGGGCTTTCAGCGTTCTGGTGGGTCACCTATAGCGGACGGTTCGCCGTGCTTGACGGGGGCCTCGGCAGATACGGCGCTGTGGATCGTGCCGACGACGATCAGTTCCGCGCGTTTGCGATCGGTCGCGGCAGGAAGCCGACCGGACCGCGCCATGGCCAGCTAGGGAGGACGGGGCTCGTGTTTTCTCGACTAGCGGGGTTGCGTTTGACCGGCGGGGGCACGTGTTCGAGCGGCGGCGGCGCGGTTGAACTCGCTGATCTCTCCCAGGATCAGGTCGGCCATGGCGATGTGTTCCAGCCGCATGATGATGGCCCCGCGAAGTACCTTGTTGATCTGGTCTGCGGGGTGGGCCTTGTCGAGCTGGGTGAGGGTGGAGGCCAGGCCGTAGGTGGCGGGCTTCATACCGGCCGCCTTCATTCGGGCTCGTATCCGGTAGGCGTACGCATGCTGAAGCTTCGCCGCACCAAGGCGAGCCTCGATGACCCTCGATTTCGCCGAGAACGCCGGGTACTCACCGAGCAGCTCTGGGATCGTCTTCCACCGCAAGGAGACAGCTACGCCGAACGCGTCCGGCTCCAGGGTGAAGTCACGTGGCCTGAATCGCGGGTCGCTCACAACCCCGAACCTACCCCCAAGAGGCCATTTTAGATACCTATTAGGTCTGTATAAGCCCGCACGGGCTGAATTAGCCCGGGTTGGAAAGTCGCCGCACACCTACATCTCATGACTACCACTCACCTGATTCCACCCACCGATACACACCAGCAGGCCGCCCTCGGCGCCACCATCCGCTGGATCGACCCGCTTGGCGCTGAACACACCGAACCTGCCACGGGGCTGCTCCTCGACGCCGAGCTCTACCTGGCCACGCAAATCCGCGTCGGCAACCACTACCCCGGGCAAAAGAACTACCACGGGTACTTCTACTTCTCGCAGGTGCAGCGTCATCTTTGGCATGAGTCCCTGCTGGAGGCGACGATGATGCTGTGGCTCGACCTACACGAGTCGATCGTTGCCATCACGGCACAGCCCATGCAGATTCGATTCGCCGACAACAGCACCCACTACCCGGACCTGTTCGCACTGCACGGCAACGGCCGGCAGATTCTGTACGACGTCAAACCGTCCGCATACATGACGGACAAGGTCGTCGCGCAGTTCGCGAAGACCCGTGCGCTCTGCGAGCAGATCGGCTGGGGTTACCGGGTTCTTCACGAACTTCCCGCCCAGGTGCGCATCAACGTGAACTGGCTCAGTGCGTTCCGTAACCCTCGATACAACCCCGGCCGTGCGGCGGCGGAGCTGCTGATCAAGGCCGCGGCGGCAGGTCCGCTCACTATCCTCGCCGCACTACGGGCCCTTCAGATGCCCTTCTCCGCGCACGCTCGCGCGTCCGTCTACTACCTGGTGGCAACCCAGGTGCTCACCATCGACCTCACCAGACCGCTGTCAGATGCCAGCACCGTAACCCTGAAGGACAACTAATGATCGACATCGATGCAGACGAGCCCATCCAACTCGACGACGGCCACAGCTACCACTTCGTGCAGCAAGTCGGTCCCATCGTCCGCCTGGCCAGGATCCCTTCCCGTGAGCGGGTCGACATGCACATCGCCGAACTTGGCCAGCGACTCGTGGGCTTGCCACCGAACCTGACCCCGGCGTTGAGCATCTTGAACGCGATGCCAAAGGTTTTGCAAGAAAAAACTATGCAAATGGCCGAGCACGTTGAGGAACTCCTCACCGGATTACGCCCAGGTCATGACAAACCTCTTCCCGACTACGACCCGGAGACCACCTCGTTGAACGAACGCATCGCCACGAAAGTTGCCGAACTGAACGCGGTGGGCATCACCGCCTCCCGCTCCACCCTCAACCGCCGAATCAGGGCATACCGTGATCAGGGCGCCGCGGGACTGGTCGACAACCGCCTCATCCGCGCAGACGGTCCCCTGGCCCGTTTGGATCCGATCATTCACACCATCCTGTGCGAGGTGATGGCCGATCAAATGAAACGCTCCACCGGAACTCTGTCGCGCATCATCGTGGAGGCGCGAGGGGCCGCGCTGAAACAGCACGGACTCACCGCAGACGACCTTCCCTCCGACGCGTCCTTTTACAGGTATATCGAGGTGTTGGATAACCGGCAGCTGATGACGGCAACCGCTAAGAAACGGCAATCCGAAAGCGAGAAACCCAACCGCACCGCCACGCCCCGCGTCGAAGTGCTTCCGGGTGCCGAGATGCAGATCGACACCAATACCGTCGACGTGCTTGTGCGTGGGCCCTCCGGCACGATCCTCCGACCGATGCTGACAATCATGCTCGACCGCGCCACACACAGCATCGTCGCCCACACGGTACGGCTGAAAGCAACCAAAGGTGTCGACCATGCCGTTTTGCTCGCGCAAGCGTTCACCCCGCCGCAAAACCGTCCCGACCGCACCCATTTCCGCACCGCAATCCAAAACGCCAACCCACACATTGGGCTGCTGGAGCCACAACGCCGCAGACAGCTTGAACTGAGTCGCCCGTTCATCCGACCAGAGGTGATCATGATGGACAACGGGCGGGATTATGCCGGAAACACCTTCATCGCAGCCGCCGAGCAACTGAGGGTCAGCATCCGGTTGGCGGCGCCGCATACCCCTCTGGATAAGTCAGCGGTAGAGCGCACATTCCGGTCGCTGCAAACCCTGTTCTTCCAGTTTCTGCCTGGCTACGTGGGTCGGTCCCCAGACCACCGCGCCCAGAACGTCGAAAAGGAGAACCTGATGGACATCTACGCATTCCAGGAACTGCTCGACGATTGGATCCTCGAAACCTGGGGGAACCGGAAAAACAAATCGCTCAAGGACCGCATCTTCCCCGGGACTCTTCTGACCCCCAACCAGAAGTTCTCGCTCGCCGCTCGCGTGACCGACAGCATCCGGACCCCGCTGAGTACCGACCAGTACATCGCGCTGATGCCCTCCCACTTTCGCATCGTGTCAGCCATCGGCGTGCAAATCGACGGGCGACAGTTCGACTGCGCCGAGCTGCACCGCTTCCGACACGAGAAGTCAACGAACCAGGCCAAAAAGGGTCAGTGGGAGTTCAAACTCGACCCCTACAACCCCCACGTCGCTTGGATGCGCTCCCCCGATGACACCTGGATAACCTGCCCGCTGCGAAGCGACGAGCAGGACTTCTACCCACACCAGGATGCGTACGCCCTCAACCAAGACGAGCAGGACCGCAATGCGGTCGTGGCTGTCAGTAACGCAGTCGCCGGCAACTACTCGTACACACCAGCAGAGACCTCCGACTCATTCAGCTTCGACGATGAACCCGTCACAGATTTCGAACTCGCTGAGTTCGACCCCAACAAGGAATAAGGCCCATGATTCTCTTCCACGGCAATGACCGCCTGAACGCTCTCCACACTCGCGAGAGCCTCACCGCATACCTAAACACGCCCACCGTTGCACCTGAGCTGCTCAGTGCCGGTGACTACAGCGCCCTGTCCGTGAAGGACCGAGACGCTTACGACCGTCGACGGGTGATCTACCTCTCCGGAGGCATCGTCCTGGAGACTCCCGGTCTGGCCCAGGCCCGCCGCCGCCTCCAGGACTGCTTCAACAACAACCTTGGGAAAAACTCCGGGCACACCGGCCTGATGGTCAGTGGCGACTCCACCGTCGGCAAGACCACCACGGTCAAGGCCCTCATGCAGTTCGTGTACAACGCCTACAAACGCCAGCACACCGGATTCGATTCGCAACAACAAGTCCCCGTCGTCTACATCGAGGTGCCACCCGCGTCGACGGGCAAGTTGCTGATGATTGCCTTCGCGGAATTCTTCGGGCTGCCTGTGCGAAGCGGCGAGTCGATGGTCTCCATCCGCAAGCGCGTCACCGCAGCCATCAACGCCGCTGGAACCCAGCTGATCGTCGTCGATGAACTGCACAACCTCGCCCGCCGAACCGCCGGGAACGGTGAATCGGTCGACGTACTCAAAAGCCTCCACAACGACTTGCCCTGCACCTTCGTCTACGCCGGCATCGACCTGACCTCCGGTGAGCTCCTCGGCGGTCCCCGCGGGCAACAGCTCTCTGCACGCTTCGACATCATGCTCATGGCCCGCTACAACCCGTCCCGGAAAGAGGACCGTGCCATCTGGCGCCAACTCGTCAACGGATTCGAGAAGCGGCTACCGCTGATGGACCACCAGCAAGGCTCTCTGGCTGGCATGTGGGAGTACCTGTTCGAGCGCACCAACGGGTCCATTGGCAGCCTTGCCCGCCTCATCACAGGAGCTGCCATCGAGACGCTCACCACCGACGGAATGCCCGAAGCCATCACCCGCGAGCAGCTCGACACCCGCCGACTCGACTACGCAGCCGAAACTGCCCGGGCCAACCGCCTCACACGAAAAAACAACCCCATGTCCTCGGAAAACCTCATCAAGACGGTCAGCCGATGAGCGGCGACCTGGACCGCCGATTCCCATTCGATCTACGACCCGGCCACCGCGAAACGGTCGAGAGCTACTCCAGCCGCTTGCTGGCGGCAAACTTTTGCACCGACCAGCACCGCGCCGCCCTCATCCGTCAGGTCACCACATCCGCCAGGAAGGCCGACCAGGTCGAGGCATGGATGACCGTGCTCGCCCACAAGACCAAGCGCACGCTTCACTTAGCTGCCGACCCCTCCGGATGGATGACCCACGCTGATGACACCAGCTGCGACGACTGCCGAGCCGGGCTGCCCCCACGAGTGCGCTGCACCCTCTGCAGCCGAGGCGCTGAAATCGCGCAGTCGCCACATTTCGATGACCTTGTCTGCGTACCCCACCGTCGCTGGGTCGGGCTGACCACCCGCGCAACAAGTCAGGGCAGCGTGCCGCAGTCGATCGTCGACGCGGCTGTGCTGTTTGCCAAGCTGCGTCGCCAGCACCGCCTGGACTTCCGCTTCTACCGGGTGCTGAACACCGCACTCGCCGCCACGCTCCAGCTGCCCGCGGACACCCCGGAGTTGTTTCTTCTCACCGTGAATCTTGCCGCTGCCGTCACCGAGTTCGACTTCGTGGCCCGCTTCTACGACCCAGCGTCCCGCTACGCCGACTCCCACCAATTGCTTGGGGAGACGGTGACGCTGGCTCTTGGGGAGCACCAACCGGAGATAACCCGGACGATCTGGCTCTACGCCCGCCCGACGTTCTGGGCAGTGCGCGATGCGATCATCACGCAGAAACCCTTCCGGCTGTCCTGGGCACACGACCTTCCCCTTCCCGCCTCCATCACCCGCTACCTGCACTTGAGAGACGCCCCTGAGGAGGCGTTCAGTGAGTATCTGGCCGTCACCGGCGACACCCAGCTGTCGCTGGCCCGCCACGGCCTGACCGTTCCCGACCCCACAGCCGCTCGACTCACCCAGGTCGGGGGACGCCGTGCAGCGCTAACGATCTGCGCCGCAGGCCACCAGTTCGAAGCGCCCTCCCCGACAACCGGGTCGCTGGCCGACGGTCGGGAGAAGAAGTGCCCGGTGTGCCGGTCCCAGGTTGTCGTGCCCGGATACAACGACCTCGCCACCACCCACACCGACATAGCGGCCGAGTTCGACATCGAACGAAACGGTGGACTCACCGCAGCCGACGTCACCGCAAACTCGCGAAACAGGTGCTCCTGGCGGTGCGCCGAAGCCGGTCACAGCTTCGAGTCGACCCCCTCGAACCGCTGCTACACCAACAGCACCTGCCCGATCTGCAACAACCGACTCATCGTCGAGGGGCTCAACGACTTCGCGTCCACGCATCCCGAACTTGTCGAAGAAATCCATCCCGCCTGGTTGGCAAGGCGCCCACCCACCACTTTCTCTGCAGGGAGCAAGGTCCTGATCAGGTGGATTTGCCCCACAGCTGGCCATGAGTACGACGCTGACACCTGGAAGCGGACCTCTGGCACTGGCTGCGGCCAGTGCAGGGGGGACAAGAACAGCGCCTCCCGGGTCAACATCACCGTCACACACCCTGAGCTCTCCGCCCAATGGCACCCCAGTCTCAACGGCACTCTCACTCCCGACAGATTCACCGCTGGCTCCAAAACGTCCGCGCACTGGCTCTGCCCCGTTGGACATGACTACCGGCAGCGAATTGAACGCCGAGTTGCTGGCTACAAATGCTCCGTCTGCTCCAGGCGCCGACTTGTCCCCGGCGTCAACGACCTGGTCACCACCGAACCCATCCTCACCCGCGAATGGCACCCCTACATGAACCACAAGAACCCAAACGAGATCTTCGCCGGCACCGATAAATTTTGGTGGCTCTGCTCCAACAAGCACAAATATCAGCAGAGCGTGCCGCACCGGGTAAAATCCAAAGGATGCCCCGAATGCCCGCCCGACAAGCGCATCACCGCAACGTACGGTCGATCATGATGACGCGGGAGCCAGTCGGTGCCTAACGAGGCTTACGTCTGGGCGTGGTTGCCCGGGGCAACCACGCCAGTGGTTGCGGGGAGAGTTGCAGGCGTCTCACCTCGAGGCCGTGACAGCGTCACCTTCGAGTATCAGCCGACATACCTGCGCAATCAGGCCGCCATCGCTCTGTCCCCGGAGCTGCCGATGGCTGCTGGAGTTCAAGTCCCCGCCGCAGGGTTGGACATCTTCGGGGTGCTGCTGGATGCCATTCCCGACGGCTGGGGCCGACACGTCATCGATCGAACTGTGCTCGCGCGCGAGCCCGACAACTTCATTGCTGCCACGCCCGACCTGTTCACTTACATGCTCCAATCCGCCTCCGATCGGATCGGCGGTCTCGACTTTCAACAATCCGCAACCCAATACCTCCCCCGGGGTCCAAAGCACACGCCGGCCCTGCTCGACCTAGTCCACGCCGCCGAAATGCTCGAGAGGGGTGAGACCATTCCGGAGTCCTTCGCCGACGCGGTGCTGCCGGGCACAGCGGCCGGAGGCTCACGCCCGAAGGCGATCATCAACATCGACGACCGCAGCTATATTGCGAAATTCTCCAGCACCACCGATCACTTCCCGGTCGTGAAATCCGAAGCCGTCGCGATGGAACTCGCGCGACGCCTTGGGATACAGACGGCGCATACCCAGCTTGAAAATGTTGGTGGTCGCGACGTGCTGCTGGTGCAACGATTCGATCGGCCAAACGATGGGACGCGGCGCATGCAGGTATCCGCGCTCACCGTTCTGGTCAAGAACGCCGATACCGCGAGGGGCGCGACAAGCTATCCAGGGCTGGCCGACAAAATCCGGGAGTCGTTCACTAATCCGCGCGCGACCCTGGCCGAGTTGTTCAAACGCGTCGTCTTCAACGTCATGGTGAGAAACACAGATAACCACGCGCGCAACGAAGCGGCCTTCTGGGATGGGAAGCACTTCACACTGACACCCGCCTACGACATCAGCCCAGGTCTCGGTCGACGGGACTCCATCGCGTCCCACCCGATGGCGATTACCCCAGATGGAGACAACAGATCTCTCCTCGCGGTGTGCGTCAAGGCGGCACCGGTATTTCAACTCACCTCAACTGAAGCGAAGCAACTGGTGGAAGAGATGGATGAGATGATCCGACTGAATTGGGATGACGCTTCGACGATGGCACAGCTGACCACAGGGCAGCGTCGCCAGCTCTGGGAGGCCTCAGTTCTCAACCCCGCTATCTATTGGCCGATGTGAACTACAGGCGTCAGTACGGCGGGACTCCTGGTCGCTATCCGAGTCTCGCGCACGCGATAAACGCTGGGTGAACATCCCCCGACTTTGGGGTGGGTCTGCCGCACGGTTTGGTGACAGTTTGATCTGCGCCATAGTTTGAATAACCGAGCTGTGGGACACGTCAGCCGTCGGGACTCCGAGGCATGCCCACCCCGAATCCGTGTTGTCGAAGGGGGCGCGGGCACCGAGGCGGCCTCATTCGACCGTCTCGGCCAGCCGAGCGCGGCGGAGGTGAGACCACGACGACGGGGCTGATGCTTTCGCAACTACCCGGAAATCCCGGGTAGTTGCAGCGAGTTCCGCAAACCGACAGCAGTCCCGGCGGGTTCTTTCTCTCCTTCGGACTCGATCACCTTTCACACCCGTCCCCCGAGCCGACCATCTGGCGTTGAGCCCGATGCGGTCGGTTTTTACGGCCCCAAGCCTGCGATCGCGACCAGGTCACCGCACGAAGCCCTAGGTCTGCTCGCGGACGCTCACGGGGCCCGCCGGCTCACCCGCTGCTGAGGCCTTCGTTGACGGCGTGCAGCTGCGAGCTGCTCAAGCGGGCTGGGGATGCTCCCATCGGCGGCGATACCATCCATCCAGTCGTCGAGGTCGAGCACACGCGCCACCTTGATCACGGTGGACAGGGACGACCCACGCCCGTTCTCTAACGTCGAAACAGCGGTGCGGCTCACGGAGGCTCTTCGTGCCACCTCGTCCTGTTCGAGGTCCATACTCAGACGGGCAGAACGGAACTGTTCACCGATCCGGGCGAGCCACTCGTCCGTTGTCCGTCGAGTGCCGTAGTTTCCGGTCATACACGCTCCGTCGGGGGTCGATGTGCGGGTTTCCGCACAGTAATCAAGCGCGGAGAACTCAGTCAATGATGAGAATACCGCACATTGAGTAGCGATAAGCAGCTAACACGCGGATTCCCAAGCATTAGCCGACCAAGTGAGTGGGTCTCCCTTTCCGTTCTCCTGCCGCGTGCGACGATGTGAGCATGATCGTCGAAGCGGGCACGTCAGCGCCCGAAAGGCGACGCTGGGTGCAGTGGTGATCCCAACGATGGTTTATCAGAAGTCGAAAGACGACTCCGCACGTTTTCTGTTGGGCACCGTCGGGGTGAATCCGTTGGTGTGCGTGGGGGTGAACCCCAGCACCGCGACAGCGCAGAAGCTGGACCGGACGGTAACCAGGGTCGCGCGGTATGCAGAGCTCAATGGCCACGACAGCTGGGCGATGCTGAACCTCTACCCGCAGCGGTCGACCAATCCCACGGGGATGCATAACGTACATCTTCCGGATCTGAAAGCAGCGAATGAGCAGCACATCGGCGAGTTCATCGGCGGTCGCAAACTTACGCTGCTGGCGGCCTGGGGCGAGCTGATTACGACGAGACCTTATCTGCGCGGGATGCTCAAGAGCATCGTGGAGATCACGGATGCGCCACCGTGCGACTGGCAGTCAATCGGAGGGCTACTGACGAGCGACCACCCAAGACATCCGTCACGCGGCGCGTACCTAGACCTGCAACCGTTCGATATTCACGCCTATCTGCGCAGGCTGTAGCCGAACGCTGTCATCTAGCAGCAGCTTCTGCGTCCCGGCCGTACCGTTCCCTCCCCGCAGAACTGAACTTTTCCCGTCCCCTCGCTGAACAAGATTGCCGCGGGTCTACACGACTAGCTCGTCCACGGTTTGGTTCGGGTCAGCCTGCCAGCCAGAAGATCTTTGCCCCTCTCGATCACATTCAGAATGGCTGCCTCGGAAACCACAGAGAAGCTGAACATCGGTGGCTCATTCGGCCTAATCCACTTCGTGTCCTTCCCAGACGGCTTTGGATCGCTAACCGCAGGTGTCGAGCGTGGCGCCCGTCGAAATTTCTTTGCGTGTTCCGCCATGGAAGCATTTGATACCTCCGAGGGGCAGGATCGCTGAACGACCGCTTCAGCCGCATCAGGCAGGACCCTCGACGGATGCTAGGGACAAGTCCGATGAGGGATTTGCGCTCCGGTCGCCAAAAGTCTCGAATCGGTTGAGATTCGTGACCGGCGCGTAGAAGTCAAACGCCAACAAACCTGTGGTCTTGAGTTGCCCTGCAAGTCTCGAGTTCCTACAGAATCGACAGTCGTGCTGAGTTCCTTTAGGTTGCCTGACCCTATCGCGATCGCGTGAGCTACGCCTCGGGACATGGTTCACATCCCCCACGTCCACGAAGAATCAGTAGACACTCCTACTGTTTCTGGGCCGCACTAACGGCCGAAGTCTTGAGGAACGCCAGTTGACCACCACACTCGGTGGAAATCCGGGCAAACTTATACCGTGATCTTTTCGCGAAAGCCCTCCCGTGCCAGCGGCCTACCGGAGGCGAGGGTTGACTCGTCAACCTCACATGATTTATTGAAGGAGGAGTACCTGAGTGTGCGTGCAGAGTCAGTGCAATCGTTCGCAAATGCACAATCGATCATCCAGTGGAGCCTGGCGACTTACGGGGTTCTGTTCGCAGGTGCTTTAGTGCTTCTGACTCAATCAGTCGAGCCAGCGAATTCAAGCTTCCGCGACGTCGCGATCTTACTGATTTTCACAGTGTTACTGCCAGGGCTTATTTGCGCAGCGACCTGGCAGTGGTTGGGCGAGATCACGCGCATGGAGCGAGTCGGGATGTATCTTCGCGGGCTTGAGCGCCACCTGAACAACAACGCGAATTACAACCCGCGCCTCGTGATCAACGACGCGCCATCGCTGCACTGGGAGACCTTCCTCAACAGCGAAGGCAGGGCGCGAAAAAGAAACGCTCCTTATGTTGGGACCGCGGCAATGTTCGCTGGAGCCTTGTTAGTCTCTCTTTCCTTGGCTGGTGTGTGGCAAAGCCGCTTGTTCGGCGGCGAATGGTGGTCTTTTCCTACCGTTCTTTGGCCAGCGACGGGGATTCTCCTCGGCGTGATCTTCTTCGTGGTGTCGTTGCTACTCGGGCGATCAGTGGTAGTTATGGGGAACGAACGATATAACTTCACCACGCGGCGGGTCGAAAAAATCGATAAGTCGGGGTCATCGCGCTGATCCGCCTTCGATTACGACAACAACATCCTTCCAGCCCTCCCTCTCAGGCAAGCCAACTCAGATGTCACCTAACCGTGTAGCAGACCCGTCCGCACATCAAACTGACCTCAAGTAAAAACATCACAACGAAGAGGTGGTTTGTACGCCTTCCGAACCCGTGGACTTCCACTCCGGCGCGCCGATTGACCTCGACCTCTCGGTCGAATGGATGGACGGCTCCGGCTTGAACGACCGGGTCTGCTGTCGGTTTGATTGACTCAAACCATCGGGCACACTAACGAGTGAATTAGATCAACAGCCGACCCCGACGGCCATTCAGGCACCAGCAGCCCGGCCTCGACCCCTGATGCGCGGAGTGCTATCGCGCTGTGCTTGCCAGTTCGATCGAGGTGACAGAGGGTTCGATGGGCGTACGGCCTCGCGAAAGCGTGCAAGCGTGAGGAGAGGAACCAATTCCCTAGGCTCACTTCAGATGAGAAAATCGCGAGCCTCGGGAGGCGCATCCTCCCTCTGATTGCGTGGGCTCACTTTGGCCCGCCAGGCTCACTTCACCTGCAAATCGACATCTGAAATGCAATCGGTTGTGCTTTATCAGGCCAGTTGAGAATTCCCAAAGGAAGTTGAGAATTTCGGGGGCTTACTCGACAAACGAATTCGAATAGTGAATTCCATACCGGAAGGCCCTATCGACGCTCTGCTGACGTGCCTCACAGTTGGGTCATCTAAAAAAGGGTGAAGATCTGGCCTTCTTTGAGAGGTTTCATCCATGCCACGAGCCTTCCCCCGCGGCCCAGCCAAGGCCGTCGTGCTCGTCAGCGCCAGTTTGCCGCTTAGCCGATTTTGAAGATCGGCCGGGAGGGGTTTTCGAGGGAGGCTGGCTCAAGCGCCTAATTGCTGAGTTCTCGAGATCTTCTGTAAAACGTTGCGCGGGACATTACGAGATCCCGGGAACAACCGATCATTGCGCCACCGCGCTCCAGGTGTCTCGTAACTAACGGTGAGCAAACGAATCCAACCATGTAGTTTCGATATATAGCTGCGAGAATCACCGAGCAAACATGTTCACGATTTCAGCGGACGATCTCACCCAATCGTCGAGACGCCCCGTATCCGTAGAGATGTAAGACGACTCGAAGTCCGTAATGCGACATCGAGCGGTCACGGAACGCTGCCATTTGCGGCGAGTCGGGCGGTCAGGTCGGCGTCGAAGTGGGTGATCGTGGCCCAGCGATTCTCGTGCAGAGTGCGGCCGCAGAGGGTGT
>JANYEI010000254.1 GCA_025363205.1 Frigoribacterium sp. | reverse complement strand
GACTGAAAACGCAGGAGATAGTGGCCGGGCGAGCGGATGACGGTGGCGCGTGACATCCTGTCGGAATGGATGACACCGCAGCCAAAGTCCAGCTGGTCCGCTATCTGCAGAGCGTGCGGGAGGCGCTGCTCTGGAAGCTCGACGGGCTCTCGGAGTACGACGTTCGCCGCCCGATGGTGCCGACCGGTACCAACTTGCTCGGACTGGTCAAACACGTGGCCAGCGTCGAGGCCGGTTACTTCGGCGAGATCTTCGGCCGACGATTCGACGAGCCGCTGCCGTGGTTCGACGAACGTGCTGAGCCGAACGCGGACATGTGGGCGGATGCCGACGAGTCGGTCGCAGGCATCGTCGCCCTGTACCGCCGAGTGTGGGCGCACTCCGACGTCACGGTAGAAGCACTCACGCTCGACTCCCTCGGACACGTGGCGTGGTGGCCGGATGACCGTAGCGAAGTCACTCTCCACCAGATTCTTATTCACCTGATCGCCGAGACCAACCGGCATGCCGGCCACGCCGACCTCGTGCGCGAACTCATCGACGGCGCCGCGGGGTTGCGGCTCGGCAACGACAACCTCGCCCCGGGGGATACAGCCTGGTGGGAGGCATCCCGGCAGAAACTGGAACACACGGCGCGCGCCGCGACAGGGTGATTGGGATGCCTGGACGGGATTTCCTCATCGCAGTCGCAGTCGCAGTCGCAGTCTCGGTCTGACTTCAGGCGCCGTCAAGATGTTTCGGGATGCGACGGAGGGCCCTCTCGTACTCGGCTTCTGAGTCCTCGGCTCGAGCCTGCTCGAGTGCGTGCAGGCGCCCATACGTGAAAGTGTTCTCTCCGGCGTTGCCGGCATCTGTGCTCAGTCGAAGAAGCACCTGCCGCGCGATGACGCTGTCCTGGTGAGTACCCAGCACTTCCTGGATCGCAGTGGCGGCCGTGGCGAGTCGTTTCGTTCGCTTTGGCCTGAGCGACGAAATGAGTTGGGCGGCGTAGCGCACCTTCTTCGCTTCCTTGCGCACCTCATGGAGGGCGAGGTCATGCTGAGACGGATCGTGTGCCTTATCGGCTGAATGCATCGCTTTGCGCAGACGGGCAATGCGCCGGTCTACCAGCTGGGGCAATGCGTCTTTCGCCCGGGCCTCGGCCTGCGGAGTAAGCATCTCCCCGGAGGCCAGCGCATCGACGCTGTCGAGCAGACGGAAGTAGCGGGAGGAGTCGAGCGCGTCGCGGAGGACGGACCTCGCCTCGTCTGAATCGCGGCGAAGTTGGCGTTCCATCCGGTCGGCGATCGGGCCGAGCACAAGGTCGACGCGCTCCGACTGGAGCACAGAGGCCGCCCACGCGATCATCACTTCGGCATCCCGCGCGGCGCCCAGCGTGTGGCCGATCCAGCTCAATTCGGGGCGGAGTCGCGAGTGGGCTTCGTCGCTCAACAGGGGGCGGAAAGTTGCGATAGCCGCGCGCATTCGCGCCACGGAGACCCGCATCCGATGCACAGCATCCGGCAGTTCTTCGCGTACCCGGGGATCCTGGGACACTAGCTCTCGTCGGTAGTCCGCGAAGGCCGGGACCAGTAACTCTCCGGCACTTCGCGAAGACGGGGGAGCGGAAAGGGACTGTCGGGGCTCCCGAACCCCGAGTGCGTGCGCGAGCTTGGACGGCGAGTCGGACCGCACCACACCGGCCGCCGCGAAAAGTGCGTCGGCGGCATTGAGCAGGCTCGAGTTGCCGTCAACGAGCTCGAGTTCCCATTCCCGCCACGACTGGCTGAGAGGTGAGGGAACGAGCCGCACGGCCTCGACCTCGTCGTCACAGAAGAATGCCAGGATCTCGTCGTTCGGGCCAAGCAGGCGGCGAACGGTCCGCCGGGTATTCAGATTCACCACAGGCACCAGAGCGCGGCCGCGTGTATGGACGGCCACCATTCGCCCTAGCCGCGCGGGCACGAGCTCGGGATCGGTGCCGAGCGGTTCGTGCAACTCACTTCGCTCGTCTGCCGAAACCGGGAGCTTCAGATGCCACCCAGCATCGTCCCCTCCGGTGCGTCGACGGAGAGTGATGTGCTGCTCGTCAAGCGACAGCTCCGCCGTGTCGAAGTAGACCGCTTCCAGCGTTAAAACCCGCGGTCGTTGAACCCGGGCAACACCGGCTAACGACACCAACGCCGGGATCGGTCTCGAATCGGCGATGGCGTACTTGCGTTCGATTTCGCGCGAGTCCGATCCGGCCATGTGCCGAGTGTAAGTGCGGGAGGTTAATGCCGAATGAATCTCGTCGAAACGGGTCAGGGGGTACTCGGAGTCGCCTGACCGGTAGACCTCGTCGCGCAACTTCGGCGGGCTGAGGGGCGAGGTTCGCGACATCCAGCCTTGATCAGGCCGGCGCTGATCAGGCCAGCGCTGATCAGGCCGGCGCTCATCAGGCTTGGCGGGAGCTGGTGAACTGCCGCCCGGTGATCGACGACGCGGTGATGCGCACGTAGTTCCACTTCTCCGTTGGCACCAGGGAGTGAAGTGAGAGAACCCCGGAAGCCTCGATCTCCTCGTCCGATCCGAGACGAACAGCGGATCCCTTCACCACCACGCTCCACCGGCGGCGGTTGTGGGTGCCATCCGTCTCGAGCGCCACGATCGGATGCTTCGTGAGATCCATCAGCTTCGATCCGGGAGCCGTTCGGAAGAAGATCACCCGATCCGCCACCACGTAGTTGATGGGGAAGATGTCCACTCCGTCGTCGATCGAGACGGCCAGACGAGCGAGGTCGGCGGAAGCCAGTAGATGCCAACTCTCCTCCTCGCCGAGGACTTCGAGGGCGGACTCGGCGGATGTGGGCATGGCGGGCTCCTTGCGCTGGTGGTTTTCAGTCCACCAGCACGGTACCGCGGAAGCCGGGTCGAAGGTCCCGAATGTCGTCGTGTGCCCCTACGCTCGAAGGGATGACTACGCCGATCCCTACGCCCTATGAAGACCTCCTGCGCGACACCCTCGCGAACGGCGCCCAGAAGTCGGATCGAACCGGTACGGGTACCCGCAGTGTGTTCGGGCGGCAGTTGAGATTTGACCTCGCGCTGGGTTTTCCGCTTATCACCACCAAGCGTGTGCATTTCCGCTCGATCGCGTATGAGTTGCTCTGGTTCCTGAGGGGAGACGGCAACGCCCGGTGGCTCCAGGACAACAGGGTGACCATTTGGGATGAATGGGCCAATACCGACGGCGATCTCGGACCCGTCTACGGAGTGCAGTGGCGCTCCTGGCCCGCTCACGACGGCGGCACGATTGACCAGATCGCCGAGGTGATCGAGGCCATCAAGACAAACCCGGATTCGCGGCGGTTGATCGTCTCGGCGTGGAATGTGGCGGACATCCCGAGGATGGCACTAGCCCCCTGCCACCTGCTGTTTCAGTTCTATGTGGCCGACGGCAAGCTCAGCTGCCAGCTCTACCAGCGCAGCGCCGACCTGTTCCTCGGAGTGCCGTTCAACATCGCGAGCTATGCGTTGCTCACCCACATGATCGCCGCCCAGGTCGGCCTCGGCGTTGGCGAATTCATCTGGACCGGCGGCGACTGCCACATTTACGACAACCACATCGACCAGGTGACGGAGCAGCTCAGCCGCGAGCCCTTTGCGGCGCCG
>JANYEI010000128.1 GCA_025363205.1 Frigoribacterium sp. | reverse complement strand
ATCCGTCACCCCCCGCAGCAACCTCGAGCGGGCGGGGCTCACGACCTGGGACTTCGACGAGCTGCCGCGCACTCTCGACACGAAGCAGGGTGGCAATACCATCCGGGCCTACCCCGCCCTCGTTGACGACGGCACGAGCGTGTCCATCCGGCTCATGAGCACGCCAGGCGACCAGGCTCGGGAGCAACGATGCGGAGTGCGGCGGATGCTTCTGCTGGCGATTCCCTCGCCGGTTTCGTACGTGCAGAAGCACCTCACCCACACCGAGAAGCTCACTCTCGCGCAGAGCCCGTACCGCACGACGACCGAGCTCTTCGCGGATTGCATGGCGGTGTGCATCGACGCGGTGGTCGACGACCGCGAGATCTGGACTCGCACGCAGTTCGAAACCATTCGCGACCAGATCTCGGCCACGATCATGGATGCCCTGTTCCAGACGGTCTCGCTGCTGACGAAAGTGATCGTCGGCTCGCGCGATGCTGAAAAAGCGATCAAGGCGGCCTCAAACATCGCCATGCTCAGCCCGCTAGCCGATGCTCGCGAGCAGCTTTCGGCTCTCGTCTATCCCGGCTTCGCCTCCGCGACCGGCCTCGCGCAGTTGCGTCGATTGCCGGTCTACCTCGCCGGCATCCTGCACCGCATCGGCAAGCTCGGCGAGAATCTCGGCCGAGACCGGGTCTGGATGACCGAAGTGCAGACCGCGACCGCTCGTTTCGAGCTGGCCGGTGGCAGCCTGCCGCTCGCACCGAATTCGAAACTATCGCTCGAGCGGGCGCGTTGGCTGCTCGAAGAACTGCGGCTCAGCCTGTTTGCCCAGCATCTTGGCACGGCCGAGCCGGTATCGCTGCAGCGAATTGTTAGGGTGCTGGCTGAATAGCTGTCAGGTCAGCAGTCGCACCACGGCCGGGGCGACGGTCTCGTCGTTCAGCACGAGTTGCCCGTCGAGGACTCGCTCGACATTGAGCTTCTCCTCCAGGTTCGCGGTAATGATCGGCAGCGACCGTTCGATGACCTTACGGATGCGATCGTGCAGGAACGTGCTTGACACCCGGTAATCCGTGAAGTCCGAATCGTGTGCATAGATCCCGAGCGGCAGGGTGAGCGCCTGGAAGAACGAGAACAGGGGACGAAACTGGTGCTCGATGATGAGTGCATGGCGCTCCGACCCGCCCGTGGCGGCAAGCAGGATCGGGGTGTCGACCAGCGCGTACTGGTCCACGAAGTCGAAAAGATGCTTGAAGAGCCCGGTGAACGACGCCCGATAGACCGGAGAGGCGACGACGAGCAGGTCGGCGGTCTCGATGCGCTGCAGTTCTCGCTCGACGTTCAGCGGTAGCCCCGCGCGGCTGAGCGAACCTGCAAACGACGGACCGAGTTCGTTGAGTTTGATGAAGTGCGCGTCGATGGGCAGGCGGGTTGCCAACTCCGCAACGATCTCCTCGACCAGCGCGATGGTCTTCGACGGCGCCTGAAGGCTCCCGGAGATCGCGACGACATTCAGTGAGCGGCTCATGTCTCCGACCGTAATACAGTCTCACTCCAGGCGCGCGAGTGTTGCACTGCGTGACGGGAAAACGAAGGGATGCTCCCTCAGTTCGCAGGAAACACAATCGCGTCACCGATGGTGCGGATCGTCACCTCATCCCCCACGCGATAGTGGATTCCGCTGGCGACAGGCAGCTCGAGCCCAGAAGTTCCCGCGATCTCGAGCGTGAGAAGCTGGGACGAGCCCTGAAACTCGGCGGCGGCGATACGAGCAACGATGCCACCGGCATCCACTCCCGGTACGAGAAGATCGATGACCAGCTGCTCCGGCCGAAACAGCGCCGTGCAGCCTCCGTTAAGGGAGGTGCACCGCGCGACGACGCCGAGCGGGCAGCGAACCTGACCGGCAGACGCGTTCGCCTCAAGGAGCACGACATCGCCAAGGAAGCGCGCGGTTGCGAGGTCGGTCGGCGAACAATACAGCGCCGTCGGAGTTCCCACCTGCGCAAGTCGCCCGTCGCGCAGCACAGCGACCTGATCGCCGAAGGTGAGGGCTTCGGCACGGTCGTGAGTCACGAGAACCGTCGTGATCCCCGCAGCGGTGAGCGCGGCGGAAACCAGTTCGCGAGTGGAGGCCCGCAGTCCTGTGTCGAGGGAAGAGAACGGCTCGTCGAGCAGCATCACACCGGGTTTCCGTGCCATGGCCCTTGCGAGTGCGACGCGCTGTTGTTGCCCGCCAGAGAGCTCGTCTGGCCTGCGCGACGTTAACGCCGGGTCGAGGGAGACGAGATCGAGGAGCTCGGCCACGATCGCCGAACGGTCGCCGCGCTCGTGCCGGTCAAGCCCGAAGGCCACATTCTGTCCAACCGTCAGATGGGGGAACAGTGCGCCGTCCTGTGCGACATGACCGACGCCGCGGCGATGCGCCGGGATAGCGACCCCGGGGCCAGCAACGATGTCCGCACCGATACGGATCGTGCCAGCATCCGGAAAATCAAAACCGCTGAGGAGCCGCAGGAGAGTGGTCTTGCCCGACCCGGAGGACCCCACGATCACCGTTTTTGACCCGGTAGGCACCGAGAGATCGATCGATTCGAGTACGGAGGTTCCGCCGTAGCGCTTGCCGACGCCAGTCATGACGATCGTGCGGGGTTCGATCGTGCGGGGTTCGATTTCGTTCATAGGCTGTTCACCGCCGCCCTTTCGGATCGTGATCTAGCGAAGAGCAGATACGTGACGGGCAACGAGAGCAAAATCATGAGACTGGCGTACGGAGCCGCCCCGACATAATCGACGTCGTTGACCCGCGACCAGAATTGGATGGCGAGAGTGCGAGTGCCGTTTGGCGCGAGCAACAGGGTAGACGTCAACTCTGTGACAATGCCGAGGAATACCAGCGAGGACCCGGCGAGCGCCGATGGCATCACGAATTTCAGGGTCACCGTCGAGAAGGCGACCAGCGGATGCCGACCGAGCGAGCGAGCCGCCTCCTCAAGCCCGGGCGGCACCTGGGCGAGTCCGGAGCGCAGGTTCACGATCGCGCGGGGCAGAAACATCAGGAGGTAGACCACGATCACGAGAGAAGCGGTCTGGTAGAGCGCCGGCACCAATCGGATGGCCACGGTCACAAACGCGAGAGCAGTCACAAGCCCGGGAAGGGAACTCGTCACGTAGTTGATCGACTCGAGAACGCGAGCAACCCGGCCGGGAAACCGCACCGCGAGGAAGGCAATCGGAAACGCCAGAAGGCACGTCACCACAGCACCGACCAGGCCGTAACCGATGGTCTGCCCCAGGGCGGTGAGGAGATAGCGGTCAGACCAGGCGGCGAAGCCACCCGAGACGAGCCACCGCGCGACGCTCGCAAACGGAACGGCTACCGACAGCGCTACGAGAACACCGAGAAAGAGATAGGCGACCGGGGACCATAAGCCGAGGCGGGAACGACCTGCGGGCCTGGCCGATCCCGAGCCGATGCGCGCATACCGCGCTCCCCCGCGAGCGCCGGACTCACCCACCAGGAGAAAGAGGCAGCACAGCACCAGAACGCCAGCCAGCGCGTTGGCGGCGGGGCCGTTGAAAGTGGAACGGAACTGGTCGACGATCGCGGTGGTGAAGGTATCGAACCGGATCATGGCGAAGGCGCCGTATTCCGAGAGCAGGTGCAGGCCGATGATCAGCGACCCGCCGAGGATGGGAAGGCGCAGCTGCGGCAGCACCACTCGCAGAAATACCCCGAATGGCGAGAGGCCAAGGGAGCGCGCGGACTCCTCGACGGCCGGGTCGAGTCGACGCAACGCCGCGACGGTCGGAAGGTAGACGAGCGGAAAGTAAGAGAGTCCGGCGACCAACACACCCGACCACAGCCCATTGAGCGATGGCACTGCGCTCACCCAGCCATAGCTGTTCACGAAGGCCGGAATGGCGAGCGGCACGACGAGCAGAATGGCGAACGCGCGCCCTCCGGCGAGCCTCGTGCGCTCGACCAGCCAGGCTGCCGCCACACCGACCAGGGCGCAGAGCGGCACGGTGATGAGCACCAGTGCAGCGGTATTCGCGAGCAATTCTGCGACCCTTGGGCGGAAAACGAGAGCGGAGAGCGCCGGTGCGCCGGTTGCGATCGCGGTGACAACCACGTATCCGAGCGGCACCAGACCCAACAGCGATACCCCGGTGGCCATCGCGATGATGGCCCCCGGGGTGCGATTTCGCAGTCGAGTCACGTGACGAGTCTTTTCCTGTGGGTCTAGAGAAGCCCGGCGGCGGTCATGAGGTCGGTGACCTTGCGGCTGTCGAGCTTCGACGGATCGAGCACGGGGGCTTTGAGGTCGACGAGGGGAACCAGTGCCTTGTTCGCGGCCACCTCGCTCGCTACGGGGTATTCGAAGGAGCTACCCGTCTGGAGAATGGCCTGTCCGGACTTTCCGGTGATGAACTTCAGGAATGCCTGGGCCGCCACAGGATTCTTCGCCGTCTTCAAGACCCCGCCACCGGAGGTGCTCACGAAAGCGCCGGGATCACTGTTCTTGAAGTAGTAAAGCTGTGTGTTCTTGCTGTTTTCTCCCGTGCCAGCCTGGTCTGCAAACCAGTAATAGTGGTAGATCACGCCAGCGGGGATCTCGCCAGCGTTGACCGCCTTCATGACCGTGCTGTTTCCCTTATAGGTCGTGGTGTTTTGTTTCATGCTCGCGAGCCATGCCGTGGTCGCCTTCTCGCCCTTCTGTGCGAGCAGGGCACTCACAATGGCCTGGAAATCGGCTCCGGACGGTGACGCCGCCCACCGACCCTTCCACTTCGCATCCGCGAGATCCAGCAGCGATGCCGGCAACTGGGCCTCCGAAAGCAGGGACGGGTTGTAGACGAAGACCGTACTGCGCGCGGCAATGCCGGTCCAGCGGCCTGTCGACGGCCGGTAGGCCTTTGGCACCTGGGCGAGAGTAGAGGCATCCACCGGGGCGAAAAGCCCCGCACTGTCGACAAGACTCATCGCCGGAGAATTTTCGGTGAGGAACACGTCAGCGGGCGACGCGCTGCCCTCTTGCACCAACTGGTTGCCGAGCTCGGAGTCGTCGCCGTTGCGGAGGGTGACGGTCACACCCGTCTGTTTGGTGAACTCGTCGGCCCAGGCCTGAGTGAGTTCTTCATGCTGCGCGTTGTAGACCGTGATAGCTCCGCCTGGCTTCCCGCCGGGCGTAGAGCTGGTTCCGGGTGCCGCCGCCGAGCATCCAGCCAGAGCGAGGACTGCCGATAGTGAGAGCGCAGCTGCGCTGGCCCATTTCGGGGTGGTGAACATGGAAAGGCTCCTCAAGTCGCGGACAGGCCCCTCGCAGGGTTGGCGATTTCGTCGAACGCCTTTAGGTAAGCCTACCCTAACCAGTCGCTAATAAGGTTCAGTCACCACTTCCGGCACAGTCTCGTAGAGCGCCACCAGTTCACGCTTGAGTACTTTGCCGCTCGGTCCGAGGGGCAGCACCTCCACGATTTCGACCCTGCGGGGGTATTTGTAGGCTGCCAGTTTTTCCTTTGCGAACTCTGCGAGCGTCGCGGTGTCGACATCCGCCCCCGGACTCAACACAACGACCGCCATAATCTCCTGGCCGTGCAGCTCGTGCGCCACACCGAAGACGGCGACGCTTGAGACCGACGGATGGGCCACCAGAACCTCTTCGACCTCACGCGGATACACGTTGTAGCCGTTTCGCAGGATCATGTCTTTCTTACGGTCCACGATCCAGAGGTAGCCATCCGCATCTTTGGTGCCGAGGTCCCCGGTGCGGAACCAACCATCGACAACAGCCTTCGCCGATTCCTCCGGCAGGTTGAGATAGCCCTTCATGAGGTTATGACCGCGAATCACGATCTCGCCGAGTTCGTCGATGGGAAGAAGTTCGATCGAATCCTCGACCTCGGCCCGTGCGATCTCCACCTCCACTCCCCAGATCGGAGTGCCGATGCTCCCGGGGCGGGGCGTGCGACCCACATGGTTGAAACTCGCGACCGGCGAAGTCTCGGTGAGGCCGTAGCCCTCATAGATCTCCACCCCGAACTCGGCCCGGAAACGTTCGATGACGGCGACGGGGAGGGACGATCCGCCGGAAACCGCGTATCGAAGCTTCGGCCGTTCCGTGGTCTTCTTCGCCGCTTCGAGGAGCGCAATGTACATGGTGGGAACCCCCATCATGATCGTGCATCCGGAGTCGATGAGCAGGCGAAGGGCGGAGTCTCCGTCAAACTTCGGCAACAGCACGATCTTTGCGCCGGCACGCAGGCCGGTGTTGAGGGTGCAGGTCTGGCCGAAGGTATGAAACAGCGGAAGACCCCCGAACACCGTGTCATCCGGGCGCATGTCGAAGGTGCTGAGCAGCAGGGTATTGGTCTGCTCGACGAGTGCGAAATGGCTGCCCATCGCCCCCTTCGGCTTGCCGGTAGTGCCACTCGTATAGAGGATCGTTGCCGTATCCGAGGGCTGGCGGGGCAGATAGGTTCGAATCGGCTCGGCCTCGGCGGCAAGCGTCTCAAGCTTCGGGATGCCTTCGATCGGGTCGGGCGAGAGAACCGACAGCACCGGGACGCCGGCCTGTGCGGCGCCCTTTGCACCCTGTCCAAGAAGCGGAGCGGCGCAAATGAGCATTGTGGACGCCGAGTCGCGCAGCACGTATTCGATCTCGTCGGCCTTGAGCAGCGCGTGGATGGGCACAACGATCCCGCCGATACTGAGAATCGCGAAGTAGGTGCGGGCGAAGTCCGCGACGTTCGGGATCAGGATCGCGACCGCGTCGCCCTCGCGCACACCCCGCCCGAGCAACGCTCCGGCGTAAGAGCGGGTCTGCGTCCACAGGTCGGCGTAGGTGATTTCCTGGCTTCCCACCACGAGTGCGATGTTGCCAGGCGTGCGATCCGCAGATTCCTTGAGAATCGCGGCGACGGAGAGGGTGGAGTAGCTCGGGTCGGTCATAGTGGTCCTGTCATCCTCGACTGGGTACGTTCGTCGATGAACGCCCTGTCGCACGCTACGCCAGTGACTGCGGAAACGTCGACTTCGCCGAACGCAGCACAGCAAATCCGCAGCACCTGCAGGGTCAGAGAACCTGCGCGGTCAGAGAACCTTGGACAGGAAGGACCGCGTGCGCTCGTGCTGCGGATTGGTGAGCACCTCGCGAGGCTCGCCTGACTCGACGACGACGCCACCATCCATGAAGACGAGCGAGTCTGCTACTTCGCGCGCAAAGCCCATCTCATGCGTCACCACGATCATGGTCATGCCCTCCTGGGCGAGCTTCTTCATCACGTCGAGCACCTCACCCACGAGCTCGGGATCGAGGGCAGAGGTCGGCTCGTCGAAGAGCATGAGCTTGGGATCCATGGCGAGCGCCCTGGCGATCGCAACGCGCTGCTGCTGGCCTCCGCTCAGGTGCGCGGGGTAGGCATCGGCCTTGTCGGCGAGTCCGACTCTGGCGAGCAATTCCCGAGCACGCTCTGCCGCTTTCGCCTTCGAAGTCTTCTTGACCCGCATCGGCGCCTCAATGATGTTTTCGAGGGCCGTCATATGGGGAAAGAGATTGAAGCGTTGGAAAACCATGCCGATGTCGCGTCGCTGCAACGCGGCCTCGCGAGGCTTGAGCTCGTGCAGAATTTGATCCTTCTCGCGGTAGCCGACGAGAATGCCGTCGACGCGAAGGCGGCCGGCATCCACTGTCTCCAGGTGATTGATACAGCGAAGGAACGTGGATTTGCCCGATCCGCTCGGACCGACCAAACACATCACTTCGCCGCGCTTCACCGTGAGGGAAATGCTTTTAAGTACCTGGTTCGAGCCGAAACTCTTCGAGACGCGATCCGCATCCACCATTAGAGTGTCGTTCACCGCGTACCGCTTCCTTTTCCGTCATCCGGGCGCGTTTCCGTGTCGTCGACAGGCGAGCCGACCACGGGAACTAGGCCGGTTGCGACCGTGACCCTCTTCTCCGATGGGGCGGCTCCGACCCCTCGGGCGAACCGCTTCTCCAGGAAGTACTGGCCAACCATGAGAATCGACGTGAATGCCAGGTACCAGAGGGAGGCCACGAGGAACAGCGGAATCGTGTTGAAAGTTTCTGCCGAGATGTCTCGTGAGCGGGTGAACAGATCGAAGCTGTAGGGCACCGCCGTGACCAGCGAGGTGGTCTTCAGCATCGAGATGACCTCGTTGCCGATCGGGGGGATGATGACACGCATGGACTGCGGAATGATGATGCGCCACATCGTCTGGACCCAGGTCATGCCGAGCGCCGTCGATGCCTCTTCCTGCCCGCGATCGACAGAAAGGATGCCGGCACGCACGATTTCCGCCAGGTAGGCCGCCTCATTGAGCGCGAGACCGATGATCGCAAGCTGGAAGACATTGAGTGCGTCGCCGGTGGGGAGCGTGATGAACGGATTCAGGAAGGGCAGCCCGAGGTTGATCACCGGGTAGATGACCGACAACAGCCCCCAAAAGGTCAACTGCACGTAGACCGGCGTGCCTCGAAAGACCCAGAGATAAAACCACGAGATGCTCTTGAAAACCGGATTCGGTGAGAGCCGCATGACTGCTAGCACCACACCGAGCACGATGGCGATCACCATCGAGTAGACGGTGAGCTGGAGCGTATTGACGGCCGCCTCCGAGATGCGGCGATCGAAGATGTACTTGCCAACCGCCGGCCAATTGAACGCTGGCCGTAGTGCGGCGTCGTAGACAAACGCCGCGACAAAAATGACGATGATCGCCGCGAAGATGTTGCGAATCGGATGACGCAGCCGAACGGCTTTGATGGCCCGGCCCTCGCTGCCCTCAGACCCGTCGGTCGGCGGCGCGGATGAACGCACCGCCGATCCGGTATGAACTGGACGGGCCATCCTGTTAGCCCTTCGAAGCGGCGTTGATCGTGATCTTGTCTATCCCGCCATCCGCGACGCCCCATTTGTCGAGGATCTTCTTATACGTGCCGTCGTCGACTGTCGACTGAAGCGCCTTCTGGAGCGCTTTCTGCAGCGCGTTGCCCTTGTTGACGGCGAGCCCGTAGGGCGCGACTTCGAAGGACTTGCCCGCGACCTGCAGCTTGCCTTTCAGTTGCGCGACACCGTAGAGGGTGACCGGAGAGTCCGCGCTCAGGGCATCCGCCTGGCCGAGCGCCACCGCGTTAGTCGCCTGGTCCTGAGTGTCGAACTTCAGCGCCTGGATCGCCGGCTTCCCCGCGTCGGTGCAGGCCTTGGACTTGGCCGGAATTTCGTCCGTGTCTTGAAAAGTGGTGGCCTGGACGGCAACTTTGAGACCACACGCGTCGTCAGGGTTAACCGTCTTGCCCGCCGGTGACGCCCACAGGATGCCCGCGGTGTAGTAGTTCACGAAGTCGACGACTTTCTCGCGCTCCGCGTTGTCGGTGAAAGACGACAACCCGAGGTCGTACTTTCCACCGGTGATGCTCGGGATGATGGTGTCGAACTTCGACACGGCATATTCGGCCTTCACGCCGAGCTTGCCCGCGACCGCATCCATCAATTCGACCTCCCAGCCGATGGGCACGCCGTTCGCGTCTTTTTTCTCGTTGGGGGGATAGGTGGGATCAATACCAACGATGAGCTTGCCCGCTGTGGCGATCTTGCTCGGGAGCAGAGCCGCAGCGGCCGCATCCTTTTTCGCGGCCGCTGGTGCGCCTGAGCCGGCGGGACCTGCCGGGGTTGAGTTGTCGACGCATCCGCTCAACGCGAGCGCCACTACAACGGCGAAAACGGGAATCCCGTGTCTGATCCTCATTTTTTTCCTATTCTCTCCTGGTGGGGGACATAGGGAACGATTCGGCGACCGATGAAATTCAGCCGCGGAGGTACGACCATTACCACCACGATCGGATTTCTTCACGGTGATCACATTTATCGTGCCCTCGGGCCTCGCTGCACGGTTCCGGCACCCTTGCCTCGACTGTGTTCGGAGCCTACACCGTGACATCGACACGTTTTGCCGTCGCCACGGCCGCGACTCCGGGCTGAGCAGTGAAAGTCGCTACTGCACAGACAGCGTTTTTTCATAGCATCGTGCGTTCGCCAGGAGGTGGAACGGCGGATAGGACGGGATTAGCCGATAGCCGAGGCTCTCGTACAGGGAGATCGCCGCGGGCTGGAGATCGCCGGTTTGCAAGAACAGGGATGGCGCGTTCCGCTCGCGAGCGATCCGCTCAAGCTCGAACATGAGGCTGCGTGAGATGCCGCGCCCACGATGAGCGGGATCTACCACCACCTTCTTCACCTCCAGTGAGCCTCCGTCTCCATACGGACGCAGGCCCGCATGTGCGACTGACGCGCTACCCACAACCGCAAGAACAGTTGCGACGATGGTTGAAGAATCGACGGCGAACGCAGAGGTGAGCAGGTCCTGAGTCTCCTGCGAGTACTGGCCAAAGCTGGGAGCGTAAATGGCACCCATCTCGATTTCCATTGCCTCACGCAGGGCAACGGCCCGGGGATCAAGCCAGCCGACAGAGACCATCTCGGCTGACCCGTCCGTCGAGATGGCCCGATCTGCCGAGAGTGCTACTTCGCGCCTACCGTCGCGGACGCGTTCGACTCGTACGACGTGTTCGTCGACTCAAAGAAGTTGACGAGCTGCAGGGTGTCGTTGGCCGTCGCCATCCACTTGGCCGGGTTGGTCACGTTGTACTCGGCCTCGAAGCCGAGTTCCTCGAGCCGGCGGTCGGCCAGGTACTTGACGTACTGGTTGATGTAGTTGGCATTAAGCCCAAGGATGCCACCGGGGAGAAGGTCGCGGTTGTACTGCTCTTCGAGCTCAACGGCATCCAGGATCATCTGCTTGATCTCGGCAGCGAACTCCTCCGTCTGCAGGTCGGGGTTTTCTTCCAACACTGTGAGGATGAGGTTGATACCGAACTTGAGGTGGAGTGACTCGTCGCGCACGACCCAGTCCATGAGCGAGCCGAAGTTGCGAAGCAGGTTGCGCTGGCGGAACGAGAGGGCAACCATGAAGCCCGAGTAGAACCAGAGTCCCTCGAGGATGACGTTGTACGCCACGAGGTTGCGCACGAAGTCCTTCTTGCCCTCGGTGGTGGTGATGTCGAGAGTCTTCTCCGTCATGCGACGGATGTACTTGATCTCGAACTCCTCTTTCTTCGCCATGGAGGGGATGTTGACGTGCGAGCCGTAGGCGGCCTCGCGGTCGATGGGGAAGGTCTCGAGCACGTACTCGAACGACATGCAGTGGTTGGCTTCTTCCCACATTTGCTTCGCGAGATAAATACTGCACTCCGCTGCGTTCACATAGGGATACACGCCGAAGGCGAGGGCCTTGTTGACCAGCAACTCATTCGGGTTGAAGTAGCTCATTAGGAAGGTGACCGCGTGACGCTCTTCGTCCGTCATCTTCTTGAAGTCCGCGATGTCCTCGCCGAGCTGGATCTCGTTCGGGAACCAAGTGTTTGCGACCGCCTGGTCGTAGAGGTCCATCGCCCACTGGTAGCGGATCGGTTTGAGAAGCAGACCCTCTTGCAGGCCGGTTCCGAGAATTCCCATGAGTTGTTCTTCTTTCTTAGATAACACTGTTGACAAGTTTTAGTGATCGGGGAGTTCGCTCAGCGACCATCCCGAATTATTGGCAGCTGTCGCACTGGAGGTCGTCCATCGGATCGACCGGTACCTCGTATTCGAAAGCTTGTGTGTCGTTATTCACTGTCTACTCTCCCGACTTGGGAGCGAGCCCACCGAAGCCGAAGCCGCGCTTGGGCGCCGGGGCCGCCGCTTCGGCAACCGGTGCAGTGGTTACCGGTGCAGTGGTTACCGGTGCAGAGGCAACAGCTTCGGAGATAACCGGCGCCGTGGCGGCAGGTGCACTGGCCGCAGGTGCACTGGCCGGAGCCGAAACACCAGCCGAGCCGAACCCTCTGCGTGCGGAGCCGGTGGCTCCCCCGCCAATCTGCTCCGACTTGTTTACCTTCACCGTGGACTGCTCGGCCGTGTGGCGCGGCTTCATGTGCAGGTAGTAAGTGGTCTTGACGCCACGCTCCCAAGCTGCGAAATAGATGTCCATCATGTCGCCGAGGTCACGCGTCTCGAGGTACATGTTGCGGCTGATGGACTGGTCGATCCACTTCTGGGCGCGGGCCGCGACCTCGAGGAATGAGTAGGGCGAGAGCTGGAAGCTCGTCTTGTAGGTGGCCTTCATGTGATCGGGTATCGCCGCGATGTTCTGGATGTCGCCCTGGCTGCGCAGGATCGCCTCACGGGTGGTGTCCCAGATGCCCAGATCCTGCAGGTCTCTCACTAGGTTGCGGTTCACTTCGAGGAACTTGCCGTTCGAGGTCGAGCGGGAGAAGATTTGCGAGAACTGCGGGTCGAGCCCCGGCGTCGTTCCGGCGACGAGGCCGATGGATGCGGTGGGCGCGATCGCCATGAGCGTTGCATTGCGCATTCCGCCCGTGACCTTCAGACGCAGGGCGTCCCAGTCGAGACGGGTTGTGCGGTTGACCTTGATAGCCATGCCGCGATCAGCCTCTGTGAGCGCAATCGAGTCGAGGGGCACGAGCCCCTCCGACCAACGCGAACCGTCGAAATTCGGGTAGGAACCGCGCTCTCGTGCGAGGTTAGCGCTCTCGTCGATGGCCGCATAGGAGACGTGCTCCATGATCTCGTCGATCAGGTCGTAGGACTCTTCACTCTCGTAGCTGAAGCCGAGACGCTCGACCACATCGGTGAACCCCATGACGCCGAGACCGACAGCGCGGTTCTGGGCGTTGGAGAAGTCGGCCTCCTGCACCGAGGAGCGGGTGATGTCGATGAGGTTGTCGAGCTGGCGCACAGCGAGACGCGCGCTCTCTTCGATCTTGGCGAAATCCAACTTTCCCGCATCGTTGAGGTGGCGAGAGAGGTTGATCGAAGCGAGGTTACAGACGGAGACGTTGTCTTCGTCTTGCGGCAGCGTGATCTCGGTGCACAGGTTTGAGAGGTGGATCGTGCCCGTGTTGTTGTTGAGCGCACGATTGTTGATCGTGTCTTTCCAGCACAGCCACGGGTGGCTGGTGGTCTGGAGCGAGATGAGAATCGATTTGAACTGCTCGCGCGCGGTGATCTTCTTGAACAGGTGCATCTCACCGGCCTCGGCCTTGGCGACGTATTCGTTGTACCTCACCGAAAATTCTTTGCCGTAGAGCTCGTTGAGGTCCTGCACTTCGAGCGGGTCGAAGAGGTACCAGTCGTCATCGTTCTGCACGCGCTTCATGAATTCATCCGAGATCCAGACCGCGGTGTTAGCGGTGCGGGTGCGACGGTAGGGGTCGCCAGAGTTCTGGCGAAGGTCGAGGAACTCGGGGAAGTCGAGGTGCCAGTTCTCCATGTAGAAACAGAGCGCACCGAACTTCTTGCCGCCGCGACTGACGGCGCGCAGGATTGAATCGATCGTGTGCATGAACGGGATGGGGCCGGTCGAGGTTGTGTTGTTCGAACGGATCGGCGAACCCTGGGCGCGCAGCTTGGTCACCGAGAGGCCGATGCCGCCGGTGCCCTTGGTGAGCCACATCACATCGCGCGTGGTCTTGGCAATGTGCTCCATGTCGTCCTGCATCTCCATGACGAAGCAATTCGCGAGCTGGGGATAGACGGTGCCGGCGTTGACGAGAGTTGATCCCGCGGCCAGGTACTCGAGCTGTGACATCTTCTCATAGAACTTGATGGCATACGCCGTCGGGTCTGCCTCGTTGAGGGAGAGGCCCATCGCTATGCGCATCCAGAAGTACTGCGGCACTTCCAACGCGTCGCCGTTGCGACCCTTGATGCCGTAGCGGTTGTTGAGGGTCACGACGCCGATGTACTTGAGCAGCTCGTCATGCGCGGGCTCGAGGGCATCCGCCAGCGCTTTCAGGTCGAACAGTTCGGTGAGGCGAGAGTCGAGCAGCTTTTCTTCCACGCCGCGGGCGACGTTCGCCGCAAAATGGCTGGCGTGGAGCGCTTTCAGCTCCTCCGCGCTCTCGTAGTCGCCGAGCACGCGCTTGTAGATCGTCTTGAGGAGCAGTCGGGCGGCCACCGTGTCGAAAGCCGGGTCATCCTTCACGTTCTGCAGGGCGACCTGAATGACCGCCTCGTCGAGTTGCTGGGTGGTGATGCCGTCGAACAGCGTCAGCTCGAGCTCGCTCGCGATCTGCGTGACCCAGGTGATGTTTTCATCGAGACCGGTACTAGCGTGCTCGATTGCAAGGTTGATTTTATTCGCGTCATAGGGCTCACGCTGTCCATTGCGCTTGACTACGGTGATTGCCACGTTTGCTTCCCCTCGTGCGCCCCTCAGTAGGGCCGAAATAGTATGCGAAAACTTTCATTTCACGACCCCCGACCGATGAGATCGAAGGGCGGTGGTTCCGCGGTTTGACCACTATATATCGGGTCTCTGATTAATCGGTAACACCATATGTAGTGGGCGTGTCATCCACAGACTGTGGATAAGTTCGCCGAATTCTGCACAGGCTGTGCATAATTCCCGACGCGCTGATGCCGAGCGTATCCGCGACATCCGACACCGGCGAATTCGTGCCCTACCGGTAGGCTTGAAGCCTTGTGAAGACCTACCTGAGCCTCCTGAAAACGCGCGGTGTCGCGCGCATCATGACGGCCCAGCTGGTGGCGAGATTTCCGAACGGAATGCTTTCACTCGCCTTCCTTCTGCACATCGAGCACATCGCCGGTACCTACTTTGCCGCCGGGCTTGTGCTCGCAGCCACGAGCATCGGCCAAGCCATCGCCGGCCCCCTCACCAGCCGCTGGATGGGCGTCTGGGGCATGCGCCGAGTGCTCGTGCTCACGACGCTCGTCTGCGCAACGGCGGTCGGCACCATCGCGCTGGCTCCAGCACTGCCAATCGGGCTCTACATGGCGATCGGATTCGTCGGCGGACTCAGCACTCCCCCCATCCAGCCGGCCGTGCGCACGATCTATCCCAAGATGGTGAACTCGCGGCAGCTCACCCCCCTGTTCTCGCTCGACGCGTCGGCCCAGGAGGTGATCTGGGTGGTTGGTCCCGTGATCACTACCTTTCTCGCCATCCAGGTCAGCACGGTGCTCGCGATCCTCGTCGCCCTTGCCTTCCTCGTCGGTGGTGGAATCTGGTTTATCTCCTCCCCCGAGGTCGGCCGGGTGCGAATCCCGCGCAGCAAGCGCAACCTCGGAGCCGTGCTGAAAAAGCCCGCCGTGCTGCTCGCGACCACCACCGGCTTCCTGCTCGTCGGCGCGTGTGCGGCGGTAGAGGCCGGAGTGGTGTCGGCCTTCGGGGACAGCGGACCGCAAGCGGGACTCGTCCTCGGCCTATTCGCCGTCGGCTCGCTCATCGGCGGGCTCGCGCTCGGGCATATCCCCATCGGCCCGTGGGCACTCGCTCGCCGACTGTTCGCGGTCTTCGTCGGGATGTCGCTGGCTGCGGCATTCCTCAACTTCTGGTGGCTGGCGGTCACCCTCTTCATCGCGGGAATCGGTATCGCCCCGGCCCTCGCCGTGATGTTCGCGATCGTCTCGTCGAGTGTGCGCTTCAGTGAGACCGCCGAAGCCTACGGCTGGGTGGGCACCGGGCAGCTGATCGGAGCGGCGATGGGATCGGCCATCGCCGGATTCTTGATCGATCGCTTCAACGCCCCTGGCGCATTCTGGGTTGCGGCGGCATTCGCGGGACTCGGATTTTTGCTCCCGACGATCTTCCACCGAGCCCACCCCGACCTGCGCGGCCGCGACGCCAGCCCAATTCCCGACACGGAGCCGATCGCAACGCATCCCGGATAGTCCGTGGCGCCTGCTCGCGCGCCCCGCTATCCCTGCAGCGGCCCGAGCACCCCGGCGAGCACCACCGTCTCATCGAATAGCCTGCCGAGGATCGCTACTTCCTTCTCCTCCGGCGTGAACACATTGTCGACGACACGGCGCGCGGCGAACGGGATCTCCACCGCCGCATCGCCCCGCACCATCCCGAGCCCGATGACGACGGGCTCGAGGGCAACCACCCCGCGGGTTCCACCGGAAATACCGCCGTAGCTCACGAAGGCGACGGGTTTGCGAAACCACTCTGCAGAAAGGTAGTCGAGTGCGTTCTTGAGTGCGGGCGAATAGCTGTGGTTGTATTCGGGAGTCACGAGCAGTATCGCTTCAGCTGCATCGACGCGGGCGCTCCAATCGAGGGTGTGCTGCTTAGTGTAGGAGCGGAGTCGCGGATGATTCGGTTCATCCATGAACGGAAGTCCGAGCTCCAGGAGGTCGACGAAGTCCACCTCGAAGTCCCCCCGCGCGAGCGCTGAGTCACGCACCCACTGGGCGATGGACAGGCCGATCCGGCCCGGGCGAACGCTTCCGACGATGATCATGAGCTGTGGCATTCTTCTCCTGCGAGTGATTTCTCCCGTACGCCGGGCGTATTTAACAGTGTGCATCCAGATGGTGAGACGAACGGATCTTCCATAATTGAGGCATGACCTCCACCGTGACTCCCGCCAATCTCCGCCTGAATGACGGCCGCGACATCCCCCAGCTCGGTCTGGGTGTGTACAAGGTGCCGGATGCCGAAGCGGCGCGGGTCGTGGGGGTTGCGCTCGACGCGGGCTACCGCCACATCGATACCGCCACGCTCTACAACAACGAGCGCGGCGTCGGCGACGGCGTGCGAGCCTCCGGGGTTCCTCGCGACGAGATCTTCGTCACGACGAAGGTTTGGGATGACGACCACGGCTTCGACAAGACCCGCCGCGCATTCGACACGAGCCTGGAACTGCTCGGTTTCGACTACGTCGACCTCTACCTCATACACTGGCCGGTGCCATCCACCGACCTATTCGTGGAGACCTGGCGAGCGCTCGAGGCGATCAAAGCGGACGGCCGCGCCCTGTCGATCGGGGTCTCGAACTTCGCTCCGCATCACATCGACCGGCTGCTCGCCGAGACCGACACCGTGCCAGCGATCAACCAGGTGGAGATGCATCCGTGGCTGCCACAGCGGGAGGTCCGCAGCTACGATGCCAGCCATGGCATCCTCACCGAGGCGTGGTCGCCGCTTGCGCGCGGTCGCCTGATCGGGGATCGCGTGCTCGACTCCATCGCGGCAAAACACGACCGCAGTCCCGCACAAGTGGTGATCCGCTGGCATCTGCAGCTCGGAAACGTAGTGATTCCGAAGTCAGTGACGGCGAGCCGCATCGTGGAGAATTTCGACGTATTTGACTTCGAACTTGACACCGCGGATCTCGCCGCCATCGCCAGCCTCGAGTCGGGCACGCGAACGGGCATGGATCCCGACGAGCACTGACCCGTTCTCGATCCGTAGACCTCGCTGCTCTACCAGCGATCGTGCACCGCCGCGCGGAACTCTCGGTCGTAGAGTTCCGTCACCGCGGTGGTGAATGCCGCGCTCAACTGCGGCACAGAGCCCGCCCCGGCATTGCTCTCGGCCTGCGCCACGTTCCGGGCCCCAGGGATGACGGCGCTCACACCATCGAGCTGCGCGACCCAAGCGAGGGCGACCTGAGCAGTGGTGAATCCGGATGCCGCGGCCTCGGCCGGCAGCAGCGCCGCGAATTCCTGTGCGGCGGCGACTCCCCGTTCGAAGTCGACCCCCGAGAAGGTCTCCCCCACATCGAATGCCGAGCCGTCACGGTTGTAGGAGCGGTGGTCGTTCGCCGCGAAGGTTGTCTGCGCGGTGTATTTGCCGCTCAGCAGTCCCGAGGCGAGGGGCACTCGGGCGATGATTCCCACTCCGGCCGTGATCGCGGCCGGAAGCACGGTATCCAGCGGCTTGAGGCGAAACGCGTTGAGGATGATCTGCACGGTCGCGATATTCGGCCGCGCAATCGCCATCAGCGCCTCATCCGTGCTTTCGACGCTCACCCCGTAGGCGGCGATCGCACCGTCTTCGACCAGGGAGTCCAAAGCATCGAAGACCCGATCGTTCGAAAAGACGGCCGTCGGCGGACAGTGCAATTGAACAAGATCAAGGGTGTCGGTGCGCAGGTTTGACCTAGAGCGATCGATCCACCCGCGAAAGTTTGCCAGTGTGAAATTTGCGGCATCCTGTGCTTCGCGGCGTCCCATCTTGGTTGCAACAGTGATGCGGTGTGCGGGACGATCGGCGAGATAGGCCCCGATCAGCTGCTCACTGCGGCCATCGCCATAGACGTCTGCGGAGTCGAACAGGGTGACGCCGGCCGCGACCGATGCATCGAGCACTGCCCGCGCATCCGCCTCGGTCACCTCTCCCCAGTCGGCTCCGAGTTGCCAGGTGCCGAGCGCTATTACGGAGACGGAGCGGTGGGTGCGGCCGAGGGTGCGAGTGTCCATCCCTCAAGCCTAGGTCGACCCACCCACGAGCCCGTACGGGGTCAGTCGCGCAATTTTTCCTTGTACTCGTTCTTCGCTGTGGTGGCATCGCGATCCATTTCCGCCTTCGAGACCTCTCGCTCGGCGCGCGTCACCTCGGCCTCGGCTTTCGCCTCGTCGACCCGGTCGCTCACCCGCTCCTTGGTATCGTCGGCCCACTCGCCGACCTTCTTACCGGTCGCGTCTGCAGCATCTTTGGCGTTGTCTAACAGGCCCATGATCTCTCCTTAACGTGTTGCATTTTTTCTCACGCTATTACTGGGCACGGTTCGCAGACCGGGATCCCACGCGATTCTCAGAGTCTCGTGTTCGCTGACGTCTGAATCGCACAAAACGTTGGGTGGCGGCTCGCCGACGCGACGATCTACCGTTGGCTCATGAGGCGAATCCTGGTCAGCACCATCCTGCTCATCGCGGCGCTCGGCTTGGCGGGGTGCACGGCATCCTCTGGCTCACTGCGCTCTCCCAGCTCGGGAAGTTCACTGCCAGGGGTTCCGGCCATCGCGCCCGAACAGGGCGACTCAGCGAAGGCCGCCGCCGGCACGGCGTCACGGGCGACATCCGCCCGCGAGGTGATCACGACCGGCGCACTCTCGATCACCGTTGACTCCCCCTCGGCGGCCGCGGAAGAAGCGGTGCACATCGCGGATGCCGCGGGTGGCCACGTCGACGGACGCGACGAGCGCCCCTCGACGGGAGGCAACCCCGGGTCAGCCCACCTGGTGTTGCGCATTCCGACCGCGAAACTGGATGCCGCGATCACGCAACTGAAGAAGCTCGGCCGCGTGGAAAAAGTCTCGCAGTCTACGCAGGATGTCACGGGTCAGGCCAAGGACCTCAACGCGCGCATCACGGCTCTCACTACCTCCGTCGACCGGCTCGTCGAACTCATGGCGCGCGCCACCACCACCGCCGATCTCATCTCCATCGAGTCCGCCCTCTCCGATCGCCAGGCGAGCCTGGAGAGCCTGCAATCCCAGAAGCGTGGCCTCGATGACCAGGTCGACCTCGCCACTCTCACTGTGGAATTCGGCACCGTCGACACCGCACCGGTGCGACCTCCCGCGACCTTTCTCTCCGGCCTCATCGCCGGTTGGGGTTCGTTCGTGGGGTTCATCTCCGGCCTGCTCGTTGTCATCGGCGTCGTGTTGCCGTGGGCGGTCGCTGCTGGCGTGATCGGCGGGATCATTCTGATCGCCGTTCGTCGGCACCGTCGCCGCTCGATCCAGCAGGCTTGAGACATGCGAAGCTGCGGTCTGCTCCTCTACCGGCACCACCCGGGGCTCGAAGTCTGGATCGGCCACATGGGCGGCCCCTTTTGGGAGAAACGGGATGGCGCGGCCTGGTCGATCCCGAAGGGCGAGGTGCTCGAGGGGGAAGCGGACCTCGCTGCCGCCCTTCGCGAATTCTCTGAGGAGATGGGGCATCCCGCTCCCGAGGCGGAGTGGATCCCGCTCGGCGAGTTTGTGCAGCCCTCACGAAAGGTGGTCGTGGTCTTCACCGGCGAGGCTGACTTCGCCGTCGACCGGGTGAACAGCAATCTCTTCGACCTCGAGTGGCCACCGCGGTCTGGCCGCACCCAGCAGTTCCCCGAGATCGACGATGCACGGTGGTTTCCCCTTGAGGTGTCCCGCAAGAAAGTGGTGAAAGGACAGGTCGCGATGCTCGACGCGCTGGTTGCCCTGATCGCGGAGCGTGCGTGACCGGTTCCGTGTCACCGCGGCGTCTGCGGCGTCTGCGGCCTGGGGTGCCTCATCCACCCACGGTTCCCGCCCGGTTAAATCGACTCGGGAGTTGTTGTCACCAGAATCGGCTGCAACCGACATCAACTCCCGAGTCGATTCAGCGAATCACGCCTCACCCATCATTAATCCCTCGATACTGTGCTTCTGGGTGATCGGGGTGAGGGTGTCGACTATCGGACAAACCAGGTGGTCACGAATCCGCTGTGGAAGGCTTTCATAGAACGTTTTCGTCACGGCCATGTCGTGGGCCGCTGCGTTTCCCGCCCCGGGTGCATCGACACCGAGAACGAGCACCGGTCGTGACCTCTGTGATTCGTTCTGTGTTCCGCGATGGATGGTCAGCGCAGAACGGACGGAAAGATCGCCGCGCCGGGGGAATTTGCGCTGCGCCAAACTTTCGTATCGTTCATAGAGCGATTTCGCCGGGAACATCCCATGCTCGAACCCCTCGGGCAGATCCCACTGAGTGGTAGGCGCGATCTCGAACGGCCCCATGTCTGCGGCAGTATCGACGGCCGTCGCGTTGAAGGCAAGCGAGGTGAGACGACCCGTCGACCGTGTCTCCTCTGGCATCGGGAAGTCACGGTGCCAGGGCTGGTTCATCGCGCCAGGACCGGGGATGTCGAAGCCCAATTCGACGATCTGGTAATCCGGACCAAGCACGGCTTCACACACGCTTCGCACCCATGGGTGATCGACA
>JANYEI010000095.1 GCA_025363205.1 Frigoribacterium sp. | reverse complement strand
GGGGAGGACTACTCGAGCAGGCCCCGGATGTCCTCGGCTGTGAGCGCGGTGCTGAAGACCGCGTCATCATCCATCACCGCGTCGAAGAGCTTCGCCTTGCGGTCCCGGAGTGCCATCACCTTCTCCTCGATCGTGCCGGTTGCGACGAGGCGATACACGTTCACCGGCCGCGTCTGGCCGATGCGATGGGTGCGGTCGATGGCCTGGGTCTCGGTGGCCGGATTCCACCAGGGGTCGAGCAGAAACACATAGTCGGCCTCGGTGAGATTGAGTCCGAAACCGCCCGCCTTGAGGCTGATCAGGAACACCGGGGCATCTCCGGACTTGAACCGGGCGATCACGTCGGCGCGGTGAAGCGTCGATCCGTCGAGGTATTCGTAGGGGATGCCCGCGGCTTCAAGCCGACTCGCAGCCTTACGCAGGAACGACGTGAACTGGCTGAAGATGAGCGCCCGGTGGCCCTCGGCGATCACGTCATCGAGCTGCTCGAACAGGGCATCGAGTTTCGAGGACGGAATGCCGGCGTAGGCCTCATCGACCAGCGAGGCATCGAGACTCAGCATCCGCAGCAGTGTGAGAGAGCGGAACACGATGAATCGGTTGCGATCGAGATCCTCGATCAGCCCGAGGAGTTTCTGCCGCTCCTTCTGCAGCACGGTGTCGTACAGCGTTCGGTGTCGTGGGGCGAGGTCTACCTGCAACACCTGTTCCTGTTTGGCCGGCAGCTCAGAGGCGACGAGTTGCTTGGTGCGCCGCATCATCAGCGGGCGGATGCGGCGGCGCAGCTTGGCGATCAACGCCGCCGAATGCGCGGCGGTGTGCTGCACCGAATCGCCCGAGTTGCCCGAATCTCCCGACGCGATCGGCCGCACATACTCCTCGGCAAACTTGCGGCCAGAGGGGAACAGGCCTGGCGCCACGATCTGGAACAGCGACCACAGGTCGGTGAGGCTGTTCTCCATCGGGGTTCCCGTGATCGCGAGTTTGAATGGCACCTCGAGGGACACGGCGGCCTCGTGGGCCTTCGAGGCCGGATTCTTCACAAACTGGGCTTCATCGAGCACCAGCCCCGACCATCCGAGTTTCTGGTAATGGGCGAAGCCGAGGCGGAAGAGGGCGTAGGAGGTCACCACAATGTCGGCACCCTCAGCCAGCTGCGCCAGCGACTGTTTCGTTGTCGCGACCCCACGAACGGTGAGGGAGGGCACGAATCGCGCGGCTTCGGCCAGCCAGTTCGAGACGACAGAGGTGGGCGCGACGACCAGAAACGGGACATCCGCTCCTCCCGTCTTCGCGTGCGCGACGAGGGCGAGAGCCTGAAGCGTCTTCCCGAGGCCCATGTCGTCGGCGAGGATGCCGCCGAGTCGATGCTTCCAGAGGAAGGCGAGCCAGTCGTAACCGTCTTTCTGATATGGCCGGAGGGTGGCGTCGACGGTGCGTGGCAGGGGGGTCGGCTCGACCGAATCGATGGCGAGGAGTCCCCTGGCCGCCTCCCGCCAGGCCTGAGCTTCGACGGTCTCATCGGCGAGATCCTCAAACTCCGACCAGAGACTGGCCTGGTAGCGGCTGATCCGCACCCCGGTCTCCCACTCGGCAAGGGTGGAAGCCTCGTCGATCAGCCGCTTCAGCTCTGCGAAAACCGGCTGGTTGAGCGACAGGTAAAAGTTGTCGACCAGCAGCACCTTCGACATGCCCTTCGACAGTGCGGTGAACACCTTCGTAAACGGCACATCCCGCCCATCGATGTGGATGTATACCCCGAGGTCGAACCAGTCGCTTGTATCGGTTTCGACCGTGGTGAAGGTCAGTTTCGGGATGCCCGTGAGCTCCCGGTAGTCCGGTCGCGTTCCGACGGTATCGATCCGCACCCCGTCTACACCGGCCAGCGTCGGCAGTACCCGGTCGACGAACTCGGCCGCGGCGAGACCTCGGAGGGTGTCATCCAGGATCGGTCCGAGGATACGCTGCACGCGCTCCAGCACCCGGTGCTCGGTTGCAAAATCACGGTCGTCAGCTCCGCGAAGCGACTTGCGCAGGCCGGAATAGTCCCAGTCCCACGCGATTTTCAGCGACTGCTTTGGCTGGAATGTCACCGTGAGCACGAGCACCGGGGGAGCGAACTCCGGCAGCATGATCGAAGCATCCGCGCTGGTCACGGTGATCGTGCGACTCAAGCGCGGATAGTAGTCGCGCAAGAATTCGTCCACGTCGCTCGCCGGCACGATAACGGGTGCTACTTCACCGAGCAGTGCGCGCTGCTCCTCGACGAGCGGGGCGGATGCCGGCGCCAGAGTGAACCGGGGCCGCGGGTCAAAAGCCCACACGTAGACCCCGTGGTCGCCGATCGTGCCCGCCGCAGCGGCCGAGCGTGGCTCACCGTCCACCCGGAGGATCGGCGTGAGTCGCAGATCGCCCTCCAGCCGGGCGTCGATGCTCACCGTGGCATCGGCGCCGACCGTGACACTCGTCTCTTTCTTCCCGGAGACCAGCGCGATGTCGCGCAATTCGGCATCCGCCAGCAGCTGCCAGAGCAATGGGCTGTGGAAGTCGTCGAGGTAGAGCCAGTCGGGTTCCTGCCCGGAGTAGACCTCGCGGGTGGAGCGGTGCAGGGCGGCGAACTGGGCGAACCAGCGCTGCTGGTCGGTCGCGAGGTCGAGGCGATTAGCCTGGTAGCCGAGCGAATTCCAGCTGATGTTTCCCCTGGTCCAGTTGCCGGTGGCACTCAGCAGCACCGGACGAACGCCGAGACGAATTGCTCCACGACTCGACGCGATGGCCGGCTTCGCGCTCGGCCCGTTCCACTGGCTGCGGGATCGCGGAATCAGTTCGCGCAGTTCGAAGAGGAGTCCGATGCGGGCGCTCCCACTGCCGGATACCGCTGGCCGCTCCGTGAGAGCGACGACAGCGCTCTTCCAGCCGGCCTGCTCCGGATGCACCGTGGCGGACTTCGGCAGTTTGAGTCCAGCAAGCTGCTGCAGGGTCGTCGTGTTGCTCTGCAGCAGCAGGGCAGCGATGTGCTTGCAGTCGAATCCAACCGGGCAGCTGCAGATGCCGCTCGTCGGCTTGCCGGTGGCCGCCGAGATGAGAGCACGGCAGCTATACGGGAATGGACCGGATCCGACAACAGCGCCGGAGAGTTGCCGAGTTGCCGGATCCCAGTCGAGGGATGCCACGGCGCCACCCCGGGAATAGGCCAGTCCACGCTGGAACGAAGCTGGGCCGACCAATCGTTGGATGTCGGTGATGTCGACCATCGGGGCTGCGTCGGGCATTCATCAATGTTCTCACGAGGGTGCCATGCCGCACTTCGAGCGATGGGTACTCGGCCAGATCGTGTCTGGCTCAGCTGGGGAAACCGTCGAAAATCCGCCGAGTTCTCATAACCGCGAAACCCCACGCCGGGCCAGCCGCGCGAGGCGTCCGGCATCACGGCTCAGGCTGATTCCCACGATTGCTCCGAGCGCGATCGACAGCACCGAGATACCCGCCGTCGCGAGAGTGTGTAGGCCGGCGGCGCCACCCTGCGCCACTCCGCTGAGGCCGATAAATCCGAGCGCACCGGGCACGAGCAGCCAGAAGCAGGCGAGCGACATGACGGATGCCGGAGGCGAGGTGCGAAAGTGGCTCGCGAATCGGGTGAACGGTGCCACAACAACGGCCCCGACAAACCCACTGAGGCCGGCTCCGAGCGAGAACGCCCCCAGCGCCTGGGCCCCGTAGGTGAGGGCAAGACTGAGAAAAATCCAGACCAGAGCCCCCCGTGGCGCCGACATGAACAGCGTGAATCCCACCGCGACGAGCGCGACTCCTACCAGCCCTGCCCACGCGCCGAGGAGTGGCTGCGGAGCCGCCGTCGGCAGGTGCCCGACCAGGGTGGTCGCTGCGAACACGCCAAAGGTGAGCAGCAGCAGTTGTGCCACCCCGAATACGAGACGGCTCGCCCCGGCGATCACCTGGTTGTTGGTGAGTTCGATCGCGGCGATGGTGAGCGTGAGCCCCGGCAGAAACGACACGAGCGGAGGGGCGATGATGCGCAGCGGCTCGTCCCCGGCGACGTGCACGAGCAGAAGCGTCGTCGCGAGGGTGACTCCGAACGCCGCAATCACCGGCACAGTCGAACTCAACCCGGTGAATCTGCGGGCGAGTAACACCAGTACCCCGACGCCGGCACCGAGCACCGCGTATACCCAGATCGCCTGCAGGGTCGGGTAGATCACCATCCCGAATCCCACCGTGAGAATTACGTGCCCAAGCAGCGAAACCAGCGGCCCGAATCGCGGTTTCGCTGACCGGATGCGTGCCACCTCCGCGACCGCCGCCGCCGGGCTTACCTCCCGGCGCAACGCGAGGCCGATGAGCGTCTCGACGGCGCCGGTTTGGTCGAGACGGCCTCCCCCCTGACGCGCGGACTCGACGCGCACCTCTCCACCCGCGGTCGTCGATTGCAGCATCACGTAAGTGGGCAGCACTACTGTGCGCACGTCTTCGAGCTGATAGACCTTCGCCACCAAACGGAGTGTTTCCTCCACGTCGTTGGTGGCCTGGCCGGTCTCGATCATGGCGAGTCCAAGGCCCTCGAGCATGCTCAGGATGCTGCGGGCGTCCGTCTCCTCTGGCGAGACCGTAGCGCCCTCGGCGGACTGCTTGAGCAGTCGGCCAACCTGCCGTTCGAACCATCCGTTTGCCATGGAACGATCATCCCGCATGCAGCAGGTCTAGGCGCGGTCGAGGGCATCTCCGATCGGATCCCCGGCCGATTCGTCCGCTAGCAAGGCACCTCCCACAGGAGCACCGGCCCACGATATGAGAGTCCAACCGTGCTCTGGCGAGCCGTCCAGCTCAACCACGCCGGTATTTTCCAGGTAATGAGTCCCGGCGAAGATCGGGGGAACGTTGACTGCCCGTGCGGCGGTCCACACCCGGATGGCCGCCCCGTGGCTGAAAACCGCGGCCGTTCCCTCCCTTGCCACAGTGCTGATGCCGCGATCAAATCGCTCGAAGAACGCATGCCCGTCGGTTGCGCCCGGCATCCTGGCATCCAGATTGCCTGATCCCCAGGCGAACGCCGTCTCGAGGTAGGTACGCGCGGATACCCGATCACTTCGCCCCTCGAGATCACCCGCCTCGATCTCGTGCAGGCCGTCGACAACCGTG
>JANYEI010000066.1 GCA_025363205.1 Frigoribacterium sp. | reverse complement strand
GTCCTGATCCGGAGCGTGCGGGCCTCCGCCGTGCACCTGACCGCGGAGTCGGCCTCATTGCTGCGCCAAGCCGCCGCCCTTCTTCTGGGAGGCTGGGCCGTCTATCCGCTCATCTTCCTCATTCAGATCTTCTCATTCGGGGGCGGCTGGACCACCACTATGCAGATCGCTCTCTGCGTGACCGACGTCATGGTGAAGATCGGCTTCGGAAGCCTGATCCACCGGGTGGCCAAGCTGCGAACCGCTGAAGACGTGCGCGCCGGCGACGACGTTCACCCCGAATCCATTTGGATTTCGTCGGTCAAGCAGTCGGACGCCGGTGCGGCACGCGAGGTCTATCTCGCCGAGGGAGCACTAATTCACCCCCGCCGGATCAGGCCGCCGTCGGCCGGTGCGGTCGCTGCTGCTGGCTCTGCAGAAGACGACCTCTCCGGCCTCGACGACTGACTCGGATCAGAAGATCCGAACCGCCACTTCCGCCGGTGCTGCGAGAAGCGCCTCGATTTCGTCGTCGAGTTTGACGAGCGTCAGCGACGCGCCGGCCATGTCGAGTGACGTGCAGTATTCGCCGACATAGTTGCGACCGACGGTGATGCCTCGCGCTTCGAGTTTTTCGTGCGCAATGCCGTACAGCAGGTAAAGCTCGCTGATTGGCGTACCACCCAGCCCGTTGATCATGAGTGCGACCCTGTCGCCGGCGACAAAGGGGAGGTCTGGCACGATCGCGTCGAGGAGCACCTCAACCAGATCATTGGCAGGGGACCACTTTGCCCGCTCACGGCCGGGTTCCCCATGAATTCCGACCCCGATCTCGATCTCATCGTCGGCAAGGTCGAACAGCGGGGACCCCTTGGACGGCGGAGTGCAGGCCGTGAGCGCGATCCCCATCGTTCGGGTCACCGAATTGACCTTCTCGCCGATTCGCACCAATTCGTCGAGGTCGGCGCCATCCTCCGCGGCGGCCCCGACAGCCTTCATCACGAAGAAGTTTCCGGCCACGCCACGGCGACCGACCGTGTAAGTGGAGTCTTTCACCGAGACATCATCATCGATGAACAGCGTTCGAACGCGCACGCCGTCGGCCTCGCTCATCTCCTGTGCCATATCGAAGGCCATGCGGTCCCCGGTGTAGTTGTTCACCAGAAGCAGCACTCCCTTGGGGGAGGCAAGGAGCTTTGTGGTCGCATAAACGTAGTCCATCGGCGGGGCCGCGAACACGTCACCGGGGCAGGCTCCGTCGAGCATTCCCTTGCCGACGGTCATCACATGGGCCGGCTCGTGACCCGATCCGGACCCCTGAATGATGGTCACCTTGTCGGGCCTCGGCGAATCGACGCGGTGGATGAGGTTGTACTCCGGCACGTAGCGCAGGGTGTCAGGATTCGCGAGCGCGATTCCCTTGAGCATTTCCGGCACGAACTGTTGCGGATCATTGATGAACTTCTTCATGGGGTTTCCTTCGAATCAGGTGGTGATGATGGTGGTCTCAGCTTTTCCAGGTCTCAGCAAGCTGCTCTGCGAGTACGGCGATCGCAATGGCCCCCGCGTCAGGGGATCCGATGCTGCGCTCCCCGCTGTAGCTTGCTCGGCCACGGAGCGCTTTCAGCGAGCTTGTGGCCTCCGCCGCCGTCCGAGCCGCCGCCGCGAGTTTCTGCATACTGAGCCCGCCGGAATCCCCCTGGAGCACGGATGCTTCGAGCGCGTCGATAGCGGGGACGAGAGCGTCAAGCAGGGTCTTGTCACCGACATCCGAATTGCCGCGCTTCTTGATGCCTTCGATGCTGGTGCGAAGGGCTGCGACCACGTCGGCGCCCGATACCGAGTCGATTCCCTTGAGCGCGGTGCCGGCACGCATGAAGGCAGTACCCCAGATCGGACCAGAGGTCCCTCCGATGCGGCTAGAGATGACGAGGGCGATCTTGAGCAGGAAGGTACCCGAATCCTCCCTGTCGTACTCATCCCAGTGCGCGATAACCTGTTCGAAACCCCGCGCGAGGGAGTAGCCGAAATCGCCGTCACCGACAACCGAGTCCAGATCGCCGAAGTACTTCTCATTGTCGACGCAGGTCTGGGCGATGCTGCGGACGACGAACTCGGTCGTGTCGAGGCTGGTGCTCATGAGGGTTTCCTTACTTGATCGGTCGCGAGGATCACATCGAAATCTGCAATGGTCACCCAGGCACCCGGACGAACGTTGGCCGCGTCCTGGAGCACAGTGGTGACCTCACCCCCGGGATCACCGAGTGATGAGATGACTAGGTCGGCACCCGTGAAGTCTTCATCGCGGGTATAGCTGCTCACCGTCACAACGGTCGACAACCCCGCCGCGAGAGCCGCACGAAGACCGTTGGCACTGTCCTCGATGACGACGACCTCGCCTGGCACGAGGCCGAGCTCACTGAGGGCGAGGAGGTAGATGTCGGGAGCTGGCTTTTTGGCGCCCACGATGTCGCCAGCGAAAACGCGGAAAAACGTCGCGGCCTCCACTCCCACAGCCTGACCGAGCACCGCGCGAACCGAGGCCTCCGCCGAAGTAGAAGCGACGGCGAGACTAAAGCCCGCTCCAATGGCCTCGGTGACCAGGCGGGATATTCCCGGACGCGCTGGCATCCGTCCCTCTGCAACCAGGGCGGTGTAGATCTCGGTCTTCCGTCGATGCCATTGTGCGATCAGGTCTTCCTGGCTCCGGGGATCGGTGGGAAGGCCTGCCGCGGCGACGAAGTCCGGCGTGAGCAGACTCGCCATCCGCTCCTTACCCCCGCCGATGAGGACCCGTGACGCGTACTCCTCGTCAGTCCATTGCACCGGCACGCCGAATTCCCGGAACGTTTGGTTGAAGGCTGGCAAATGGCCGTAGCGTTCGGTGTCGGCGAGAACGCCATCGCAATCGAAGATCAGGGTCGGCACGTCACCACGCCTGTCCCGCGCTGCCGAACGTGCGAGCGAGATCAGCGGTCATGCGGGTGACATCAGAACCCACTGCACGAAACAGCGTCGGTGGATCCCACTTCTCGGCCGCTTCCGCTTTTCGCAGATTCTCCAGCGAGGACTTCATGAACAGCTCCTTGAGAGCAGTGGAGATGTTGACCTTCGCACACCCCCGGGAGATGAGGTCGCGGAACTGGTCGTCAGTCATGCCGCTTCCGCCGTGAAGGGCGATAGGGATCGGCTCTGCGGCAACAAGATCGCTCACCCGTTGAAAGTCGAGCACCGGCGTGCTGCGGTACACGCCGTGGGCGTTTCCAATCGAGGGGGCAAAAACGTCGACCCCGGAGCGTCGGATGAAGTCGAGCGAGACCTCCAAGGACTGTCGCTTGGCCTCATCGTCCGAGCCATGTCCGTCTTCGACGCCGGTGATGGCTTCGATCTCCCCCTCGACGTGAGCGCCGAATCGTCGCGCTTCGGCGACAACCTCGATCGTCTGGCGCAGGTTCTCTTCCACCGGCAACTCCGATGCGTCGAAGAGCACGGAGTTCCAGCCAAGAGCGAGGCATTCGGTGATGACAGATCGGTCCGGACAGTGGTCAAGATGCAGAGTGACCGGCACCTCGATGCCCGCCGTCATACTCGACCAGAGCGCGTAAAGTACTGGCGCACCGATCGTCCTAACGGTCTTGACCGAGGTCTGGATGATCATTGGCGAGTTCGCCTCGACGGCACCGGCGAGCACGCACTCCAGCGTGAGGTCATTCAGGATGTTTACGGCTGGCACGCCGTACCGGTGCGAAAATGCCCGATCGACGATCTCAGTGAGTGGCACAACCGCCATCGTGACCTCCGTTGTCATCTGTACTCCAGAACGTACGTGCGGTAATCATCGAACGGTATGGGGGGTTTCCCTACCCCGCTCGATGGCTAGTCGCGCTCGACAGCACGAATGCAGCCCACGACGCCAATTCCGTGCGGTTGCGAGCACCCGTCTTACGAAGGATGGTTCCGACATGCTTCTCGACGGTCTTCGCTGAGATGCCCAGCTCTGTCGCGATGCGCTTGTCTGGCCAGCCGGTCTCCACTAGCAGGCTCACTTCGCGCTCCCGTGCGGTGAGCGCTGTGTCCTGCAGCGGTGCTCGGGTGACGACAAGGCGAGAGTTCGCAATCGCCACAGCAGCGTGAATCGCGAAAAGCTCAAGCAACCGCGTGTCGTCGCCGTCGAACGTCCTCTCTGCATCGTTTCCAAAAACGATGCAGGCGCCGATAATGACGGAACCGAGTCGAATCGGAACCCCGACCACTGCACGTGAGCATCGCACATCGTCGGCATAAATGTGCCCACCCGGCACTGCCGAATAGCGGCTGAAATTGACCGCTCCGTCCGCCCGAACGACAGCCCCGGTGACACCCTCGTCGAGGGGAAAGACCTCACCAGAGCGGCATCCGACATCAAGGTCCACTTCTTTGCGGTAAACCTGCCTCAGCTCGTCGATGGTGCAGATCGACCCGCTCTCGCAGCCAAGCAGGAGCACCGCATTGCGCAGGATCCTGTCGAGAAGCGGCTCCAACGCAAATTCGCCCGCAAGATCATTGGCAAGGGCGGCGAGCACGGCCAGTTGCCCATTCACCTCGGCCCCAGCGCCTCGACCGTGGAGCTCAAGGGACGCGGCTGTTGAGCGTTTCATTATTTATCCTCAGTGCGGCGCAACGGTGCACAGCGCATCTTCATTTTCGCCCCGAATGTTCGTGTTCGCGAGAAAAACATGCATTTTGGCAGCAATGTCAAATTTGAGTTCCCGGGTGCTCTCGTTAGGGTTGAAGGTGGCGTCCACCCCCCAAACGAGGGGCGCGTTTCGATCAGGAAACGTGCGAGGTGCCGTTTATGTGGGATTTTCTCCGGAGTCATGCGGCTCAGATCGCGTTCTCCTCGTGGCAACATGTGAGCCTTGTCGCCCAGTGCCTTGCACTCGCGACGATTTTGGCAGTGGGGTTGGCTGCGGTCGCGTATCGCAGCAGCATCCTCAGTTCCGCCGCGAATTCACTCTCAGCGATCGGGCTCACCATCCCGGCATTCGCGCTGGTCGGACTTATCATCGCGCCGCTCGGGTTCGGGGTGCCACCCGCTGTCGCGGTCGTTACCTTTTTCGCAATTCTGCCCATCCTGCGTAATACCGTCGTCGGCCTGAACGGTGTCGACCCGGCCGTCGTCGAATCGGCACGCGGCATCGGAATGGGTCGCATCCGCATGTTCCTGACGGTGGAGCTCCCGCTGGCCTGGCCTGTGGTCCTCGGTGGTATCCGCGTCTCCGCGCAAATGGTGATGGGCATCGCCGCCGTCGCGGCCTACGTGCTCGGACCCGGGCTCGGCGGGTTCATCTTTTCCGGACTCTCCCGATTGGGAGGCGCCAATTCGCTCGAGTCGGTACTCACCGGCGTCGTTGGCGTGGTCATCCTCGCCCTCATCCTCGATCTCGTCCTCGTCGGTCTCGGCCGACTCACTACACCCAGGGGTATCCGTGTCTGAAACAGCCATCCCTGAAACACCCGCGATTGCGACCAGCGTTACCGCGCCCGTCATCAGCGGCAAGTCGATCCTGCTCGAGGGGGTCACCAAACGCTTCCCTGGCCAGAAGAAGGCGGCCGTTGACGGCATCACCCTCGAGATCCCGGCCGGAAAAATTGTCATGCTCGTTGGACCGTCCGGGTGCGGCAAGACCACGACGCTCAAGATGATCAATCGGCTCATCGAGCCGACCGAGGGTCGCATCGTGCTCGGCGACGAGGATGTCACTGACATCGACGGGGACGAACTGCGTCGCCGAATCGGCTACGTCATTCAGGCTGGTGGGTTGTTTCCTCACCTCACGGTCGCGGCGAACATCGCGATCGTGCCGAAGATGCTTGGCTGGGACAAGAAACGCATCTCCGACCGCGTCGACGAACTGCTCGAACTGGTCTCCCTCGAGCCCGCCGACTATCGCGATCGCTACCCAAAGGAGCTGTCCGGGGGGCAGCAACAGCGAGTCGGTGTCGCGCGGGCACTCGCGGCCGATCCGCCGGTGCTGCTCATGGACGAGCCGTTCGGTGCCGTCGACCCGATCACCCGCCAGAGGCTGCAGGACGAGCTCATCCGCATCCAGGAAGAACTACAAAAGACGATCGTGATCGTCACACACGACTTCGACGAGGCCGTTAAACTCGGAGATTGGATCGTCGTGTTCAGCGACGGGGCCCACATCGTGCAATATGACACTCCGGAACGGATCCTCGCCGAGCCGGCCAACGAGTTCGTCGAGAACTTCATCGGCTCTGGAGCCGGCCTCAAGCAGCTGACCCTACGTCGCGTGAGCGATGTGGAGCTGGCGGATGCCGTGCTGGCGCACCCGGGAGAGCTCGCCTCCGACGTGCACGCACGCGCCGTCGCCGCGAAGCATAACCACGTCGTGGTTATCGACGATCGCGAGCGCCCGATCCAATGGCTGTCCCGCCGGCAGCTCACCCGGCTCGAGTCGATCAGCGCCGAACGGGAAAACCAGCTCCCGGTGGTCGGCAGCCGCGCCACCCTCAATGACGCGCTCGACACCATGCTCGTCTCGAGCGCGGGCGCTGCGCTCGTCACCGGCAAGCGCGATCGCTTCCTCGGGGTGATAGACGTGGAAACAGTGATGGATGCCATTACCTCCGCACGCGCCTCGGCCGCCGCCTCCGCTGCTGCACCCACCGGCACCAACTCTGGCGAGATCCCGGTCATCGCAGCGACGGCGACCAGATGACCACGATCGAACGCCCCGCAGTAGCAAGGCGGGTGCTCGCCACCGCACGATCAGCCTCCTGGCGAGGCCTCATCGTGCAGCCGATCGCAATTCTCGCGGTGCTCACCGGCTTCGTCGTGTGGCTGTCGCTCGCGCCTATCACCGCCACCGAACGCACCACCCTCGCCCCCCAAGCACTGTGGACCGCCACCCTCCAGCACTTGTCGCTCACCTTCGTCTCGGCTGTGTTGGTGCTGGCGATTGCAATCCCACTCGGAGTGCTGCCCACGCGGCGCCGCTTTCGTCGCCTCGGCGCCCCGATTCTTGCCATTGCAAATATCGGTCAAGCCGCCCCGGCTATTGGTCTCGTCGTATTGCTCGCGATTTTTATCACGTCGGGGTATTGGGCATCGGTTCTCGCCCTGGTGCTGTACGCCGCGCTCCCCGTGCTGCGCAACACCATGATCGGCGTGCGCGGGGTCGACGAGCGCCTGGTCGAGGCCGGACGCGGCATGGGCATGAGCTCGACGTCGGTGCTTTTCCGCATCGAGTTACCTCTCGCCGTTCCGGTGACGCTCGCGGGCATCCGCACGGCCCTGGTGCTGTTGGTCGGTACCGCCGCGCTCGCGGCGTTCGTGAACGGCGGAGGCCTCGGCATTCTCATCGTCACCGGCGTCAATCTCTATCTCTACAGCGTGCTCGCCTCAGGGGCGCTGCTCATCGCGCTACTCGCTCTCTCCATTGACTGGCTCGGCCGCATCGTCGAACAGGTCGCCCGCCCGAAGGGACTGTGATGAATCGCATCATCCGCTCTATCGCTGTGCTCGGTGTCGGCGTCCTCGCCCTCACCGGGTGCGGCCTTCAGCCCGCCACCGCCTACGTGCCACGGGTCTCGCCCGGCTCAATAACCCCGCTTGACCTGCCACGCGGCGCCTCACTGACGATCACCTCGAAGAACTTCACCGAGCAACTCATCCTCGGCAAAATCGCGGTGCTCGCGGCGAAAGCCGCCGGATTCGCCGTCACGCACCTCACCAACGTGCCGGGCAGCGTGCCCGCTCGCAACCTCATGACCTCCGGCAGCGCCGACATGATGTGGGAATACACCGGCTCGGCTTGGCTGACCTACCTCGGCCAGACGCAGGGCATTCCCGACAAACAGGCTCAATACCTCGCTGTGAAGAAGGCGGATGCTGCGAACGGGCTGACCTGGCTCCCGCCCGCCCCACTCAACAACACCTATGCCCTCGCCATCCGCGCGGAACAAAGCAAAAAGCTGGGGATCACCAAGTTGTCACAGATAGTGACGCTTCCGGTGGCAGAGCGCACGTTCTGTGTCGAGCCGGAGTTCAACTCTCGAGTCGACGGACTGAACCCCATGCTCACGGCCTACGGACTCACCCGCGGCAAGGCGAGCAGCGTTCCCGCCTCGAGCGTTAAGGTCTTCGACACTGGAGCGGTCTACACCGCGACCGACCGAGGCACCTGCAACTTCGGCGAGGTCTACACGACCGACGGCCGTATCAACAAGCTCGACCTCACCGTGCTCGAGGATGACAGGGCTTTCTTTCCCGCCTATAATGTCGCTGCCATATTCAACTCGACGACTCTCTCGAAGTATCCGAAACTGGCCGATGTCTTCAACAGGATTACGCCCACAATCACCGGCACAACACTTCGCAAGCTCAACCTCCGCGTCGATGATGGCGGCGAAGAGCCCGCGGATGTCGCGCTGGACTTTATGCTGAAAAACGGTTTCGTCCGGCCCGCTGGCTAGTTCTTCGGGGTAGTCGCAGTCGACGCGACTCCTCCGATGCGAAATCCCGCGCCCTTGTGCTCGGCCGGCAGGCGGTCACCGCGTCCATGCAGCTTGTGGCGAAGCGTTCCATCCACGTATTCCTCGGGATAGGCGCCACGGGCGCGCAGCACCGGAATCACATGTTCGACGACATCCTCGAAGGTACCCGGTGTGATCGCGTAGGCCAGATTGAAGCCGTCGACGTCGGTCTCGGTGACCCACTCCTGCAGCTGGTCGGCGATCTCTTCTCCCGAACCGATCATGAACGGTCCGAGGCCGCCGATGGCACCGAGACGGGCGATATCGCGCACCTTCCATTCGCTGCCGTCCTCGTTGGCGGCCTGGAAGTTCGCGACCGTCGACTGGATGGCATTGCTCTTCACATTGCCGATCGGCTCGTCGAGGTCGTATTGCGAGAGGTCGATTCCCATCCAGCCCGACATAAAGACGAGCGCGCCCTCTTCACTCGCGTATTGCAGGTAGTCCTCGTATTTCGCTCTCGCGAGGTCCGGCGTCGCGTCGGTGATAATCGTGAGGAGGGTGTATATCTTTGCCGAATAGCGGTCGCGACCGGCAGCTTCGAGCGCGTCGCGGATGCGCCCCACCGTCGCCTTGAGGCCTGCCTTGGTCGACGATGCGACAAAGATCGCCTCGGCGTTGCCCGCTGCAAACGCGATACCGCGCGGGCTTGCTCCGGCCTGGTAGATCACCGGCGTTCGTTGCGTTGACGGTTCGGAGAGATGGATGCCCGGAACCGTGAAGTTCTTACCGGAGTGCCCGATCTCGTGCACTTTGCTCGGGTCGGTGAAGACACCGGTCTCGCGGTTGCGCTGCACCGCGTCATCCTCCCAGGATCCCTCCCACAGCTTGTACAGCACCTCGAGATACTCGTCGGCGACGTCGTAACGGTCGTCGTGCTCCAGCTGGTCATCGTGACCCATGTTGCGCGCCGCAGACGGGAGGTAACCGGTGACGACGTTCCAGCCCACCCGACCGTTCGTGAGGTGGTCGAGCGTGGACATCCGCCTGGCGAAGGGATAGGGATGCTCGTAGGCGGTGCCAGCGGTGATGCCGAAGCCGAGGTTGTCGGTAACCAGTGCCATTGCCGACACTAAAAGAACGGGATCGTTCACCGGCACCTGGGCGCCGTGACGGATCGCTGCCTCGTTCGAGCCGCCGTAGACGTCGTAGGTTCCGAGCACGTCGGCGATGAAAATTCCGTCGAAGGTGCCACGCTCGAGGAGCTTCGCGAGATCCGTCCAGTAGTGGAGGTCCTTGTACCGCCATGACTGGTCATCGGGGTGACGCCACATGCCGGATGACTGGTGGGCGACACAGTTCATGTCGAACGCGTTGAAGCGGATTTGTCTGGCCATGAGTCCATCGTGACCGATCCGGGCGACGCCCGCGCCTTTGGGCGACACGGGGCGTCACATCCCGAAACAGTGCGGGCAGCGCGAGCCACTTCACCCCTACGCTCTCCCAATCACCTTCCCCACCATCCCGTCCACTGGAGCCTCTGCATGATCCGCATCGAACAACTCACCAAAGTCTTTGGGCACGGCGCAGAGCAGACTCTCGTACTCGATCGCCTGGACTTCAGTGTTGAGGCGCGGGAGATCTTCGCGGTGGTCGGCCCGAGTGGTGCGGGAAAGAGCACGCTTGCCCAGTGCGTAAGCCTTCTCGAACGACCGACCTCGGGATCCGTGGTTGTCAACGGTGAGAACCTGTCTCGACTCACCGAACGACAACTGCGGGTCGCACGTCGACGCATCGGCACGATCTTCCAGGCCGATGGACTATTCGCACGACGCACCGCCGCCGCCAACATCGCCCTTCCCCTCGAGTACCTCGGTGTTACGCGGTCTGAAACCAAACGGCGGGTCGGCGAACTGCTCGACCGCATGGGACTGAGCGAGAAGGCTAACCGGTTTCCGCACCAGCTCTCCGGCGGGCAGCGCCAGCGGGTGGGAATCGCTCGCGCACTGGCGCTGCGCCCGACCGTGTTGCTCTCGGACGAAGCGACCTCCGGCCTCGACCCAGAGGCGACGGCCTCAATCATCGCGCTCCTCAAAGAACTCCGCGACGAGCTTGACCTGTCTATTCTCTTCATCACCCATGAAATGGATACCGTGCTTCAGGTAGCCGATTCGGTCGCCCGTCTCGATCACGGCCACATCGTCGAATCGGGACGACTCGTGGACCTGCTGAGTGACCCCGCATCGCCGCTGGGACGGTCCCTCCAACCCCGTAGAACACACCAGCGCCCCTCGCTTGGATCACGCGTCTGGCATGTGACCTACGGATCGTCGCCGGTACCGACCGACTGGGTAACTCGACTCTCGACCCAACTCGGTTCACGCGTCTCACTTCTCGGCGCGTCGATCGAAAGGGTACGGGAGTCGACCGTCGGGCACGCGACCGTTGCCATCGACGACGACAATCTCACTCGGGTGTCTGCCGTGCTGATGGGGCTCGGGCTCCACTCCCGCCGTGAGGGAGACGCCGCGACCATCCGACTCGAGGATGTTGCATGAGCACACTCGTATCGGTGCTCGCTCCTCCGGCCAACGCCTCCATCCCGCTCGGCGACATCCCGGCCCTCGTCTTCCCTGCGCTCGGCGACACACTGGTAATGGTCGGAATCGTCATGGCGATAGTGGTGGTGGTGGGAATTCCCCTCGGGGCGATCGTGCACAACCTCGCTCCCGGCGGTCTGTTCGAGAGCCGTGTGCCACACACCGTGCTCAGCTGGGTCGTGAGCATCGGCCGCTCGCTGCCCTTTCTTATCCTCATGGCCGCGATCGTGCCCTTCACGCGGTTTATCACCGGCACTAACATCGGCATCCCGGCGGCCGTCGTGCCCATGTCGATTGCGGGCATCGCCTTCTTCACTCGAATCGTCGAGAACTCCCTTCGCAGCGTTCCGCCATCACTCACCCGGGTGGCCAGGGCGTCGGGCGCATCCCCGGTGCAGATCATCCGCACCGCCCAGTTGGGCGAAGCAGTACCGTCGATCATCGGCGGCCTCACCATCAATACGATCGCGATGATCGAGTACTCGGCGATCGCCGGCACAATCGGCGCCGGCGGAATCGGCTATGTGGCGGTCACCTACGGGTACGAGCGCTTCGACAACGGCGTGATGCTCGCCACGATTATCATCCTGGTCGCCCTGGTCGCCCTCGTGCAATTCATCGGGGACACGCTCGTGAGGCTCACCACCCCGCAGGCCACCCGCCCCAATTTCTTCTCTCGCCGTGTCCTTACCACCACCAATTCTGGAGACCACTGATGAGCACACCCACCCCATCCCCCGCTGACAGTCCCGTGCCCGACCACGGCTTCGAACTGGCCACGCGCCGTCGCTGGCCCTGGATCGCCGGCGCCGTGGTCGTGCTCCTCGGAGCGGCCGCGGCGATCGTCGTACCGCAACTCGCCCCGGCGAAGTCTGCGGCCGAGGTCGCCGGAGCTACCCTCGTGATAGCGACCGCCGAGGGCAACGCGGCCGAGCAGTCGCTCGTGAATTTCGTCGCGAAGAAGGTGGCGCCGAAATACGGTATCTCCGTCATCTTCAAGGGACTTTCCGACAGCAACACGATCAATCGTGCGGTGAGTACGGGCGAGGTCGCCGGCACCATCTACCAGCACAAGCTCTGGCTGAGTCAGGTGCTCGAGGCCAATCCCGACTTCGCCGAGACGGCCGCCGCACCGGTGTTCCGCTGGGGCTTCGGGTTGTGGAGCGACAAATGGAAGTCGGTGAAGGACATCCCTGATGGCGCAAAGATCTCGCTGTACTCGGATCCAGCCAATGAAGCTCAGGGACTCTGGGTGCTCGAACGGGCCGGCCTCATTACCTTCGCACCCGGAGTGGAGAAGGCGAAGGCGACGCAAGCCGACATCGCCACTAACCCGAAGCACCTCACTTTCACGCTCCTCGACTTCGGTGCCCAGTCCCGCGCTCTCCCCGACCTGGACGCCGCTGTGGGCTACACCGAGTATTATCTCGCCGCGAAAATCCCGGTCGAGAAGGAGATCTACGCGCCACCGGCTCCCGATGAGTTCGCGGGACAGCTGACAATCGGCACGAAGTACGCGCAGTCCGCGAACATCAAAAAGCTCGTCGCCGCGTTCACCGACCCCGCCGTGCAGAAGTTCCTTGCCTCTGACCCTTCGGTGAAGGGCATCCTGCTTCCCCTCGACGCACGATAACCGCGGGAAAAATCCCCCTCACTCAGGCGCGAGGTGGAGTCGATTGAGCCCGCGGTGCCGGAGCTGAGCCGAGGTACCTCGGCGCGGGGCTACCGACGTTTAGAAACCGCCAAAATCTCCGCCGCCGCCGAAGTCGCCGCCGCCGAAATCTCCGCCGCTGTCGTAGCCGCCGCCGTCGGACCCGCTTGCATTTGACCCGCTTGAGTCTGCGCCGGTTGAGTCTGCGCCGGTCGAGTCGGAGCCCGAGCCGTCAGAGGCGGAGGCATCGTTACCCGAATCCATCGGCATGAAGGTGCTCACGAGGGCAGATCCGATCACGAATCCCGTGACGCTCCCGAGTAGTGAAGTCGCGAACATGCCGCCGAGACCGACTCCGCCAGCACCTCCGAAACCAGAACCGCCGAGCGTGCGGGTGAGGGAGCCTGGCTGCTGCAGCTCTGCGCGCGTCGCTGCTTTCGCGAGGGTCGCGGGCGCAGCATCCGCGGGACGCTCATTCGCATCGGCGTGTGCCGTGAGCTTTTCGAACAGGATGTCTCGCTGCTGCGGCGTGAGCTTCGAAAAGGCTTCGGTGTGTACCTTCTCGATGGTCTCCGGCGGTGCCGTGCGCAGAAGATATTCGTAGCGCTCGACAGCGATTTCGTCGTCACTGCGGCGAGCCGTCGCCGCAGGACGCTGCTCGGCGGACTGGTCTTCGCGGCCGAACAGTCGGTCAAAGAATCCCATTATCGTGTTCCTTTCGAGAGATTGCTCTACTTTCGTCCCAAATACTCGCGAACCCCTGCATTTGAGCCGCCGACGAAATCGGGCCGGGGCGGACACCGAGAGCTTCTGGACTAGCCGAGGAACGCCGCGATCTCCGCAGCGATTCGGCGGCCCTGCTCGCGACCGGCTCGCGCCGATACGGGGGCGGTGGCAGGATCGAGCGGATTGCTGCCGAACGCGGCGAGCGATGAGTCATCCGCGAACACGACGTGAATCCGGGCGGGTTCAAGCGCCGCGAGCTCATGTGCCGGGAGCGCGACCGACGCGTTCGCCTCGGCGAGCGGCGCGAGGATGAGCACCGGATCCGATCCTGCGGCAAGGTCCGAATTCGCGATCGTGCGCACGCCCCCGTCGGTGTAGCGATTGCCGTCGATCTCCACAGTCGGCCAGATTCCCGGCACGGCGCAACTCGCGGAGACCGCATCGATCAGGTCGACGCCGGAGTGCCGGTCAAAGACCCGCAACTCACCCGTCAGCGCATTGACAGCCGTCACCAGCACGCGTCGATCGGGCCAGGACTGCACCGTGAGTCGCGCGCTGATGATCGCACGACGGTCACCGGGAGCAACCGTCGTCGAGTCGAGTGCGAACCGTCCAACCCGACGACGTCCCTCCTCGGCCGAGGTGACACCGTCGAGAAGTCGCGCGAGAGTGTTCTGGAATTCAAGTACGTCGAATGCCGCGCCGACCTCTGCAGTGTGCTCTTCGAGTTGCTGCTCGAACAGCGTGCGTAACGCGACACCGCCGGCGACCTGGGTGGCGACAACCGATCCTGCCGACGTGCCGACGAAGGTCGAGTCGGCGGAGAGCAGCCGCATGCTCGCCTCGGGTTCGACCTCTTCAATGCCGAGCAGTACCCCCACTTCCCAGGCGATACCAGCGATGCCGCCACCGGCGAGCACAAGCGCGTCGGCGCCCATACTCACGCTTCCGGCACGTAGTTGAAGGTGTCGGGATCCGGGCCGGTGCGCTCGTGACGGTCAAGTTCGGTGATCGACCGCATGTCGTCATCCGACAGCTCGAAGTCGAAGATTGCGAAGTTCTCCTCCACCCGTGAGCGGGTCACCGATTTGGGGAACACGATGTCGCCGCGCTGGATGTGCCAGCGGAGAGTGACCTGCGCCGGGGACTTGTCGACCTTCTCGGCGATCGAAACGATCACCTCGTCAGCGAGCACCTTGCCTTTCGCGATCGGCGACCAGGCCTCGGTCACAATTCCGTGAGCCGCGCCGAATGCCCGCAGGGAGTCCTGCACGAGGTACGGGTGCACCTCGATCTGGTTGACGGCGGGCACGATGCTCGTCTCGTCGAAAAGTCGCTGCAAGTGCGCCTCCTGAAAGTTGGACACCCCGATGGCCTTTACCCGGCCGGACTCGGAGATCTCCCGCATGGCCTTCCAGGTCTCCACGAAGTCACCGATTGAGGGGAGCGGCCAATGAATCAGAAAGAGATCGAGATAATCGAAGCCGAGAGCGTCCAGCGTTTCATCGAAGGCCCTCAACGCGGCGTCCCGCGCGTGGAATCCGTTATTGAGCTTGCTAGTGACAAAAATCTCAGAACGAGCAAGTCCCGATGCGGCTACCGCCTCCCCGACCTGCTTCTCGTTTCCGTACATTTCGGCGGTGTCGATGTGGCGATAGCCCACCTCGAGCGCGTCGAGCGTCGCCTGCCTCGTGTCATCTGGAGTTATCTGAAAAACGCCGAATCCGACTTGCGGGATGACGACCCCGTTGTTCAGAGTGATGGTGGGTATTTCGGTCATAGTGCGTGTCTCCTTGCGTTTCTCTGCGTGTTAAGTGCGTGTCCATTGGAGGCCAACACCGTCTGCGTCCCACTTATGCCCAGCCGTTCCCGAAGGAGGTCACGCACGCAGGACCTCGGGGCCGATAGTGCGCGATACCTCGCCAGTATGGCCAACATCGATAAGCACCTTGCCAACGATGTCGCCTTCGACCGCCGCATGCGCCTCCGCGGTCTCGGCCAGCGAAAACCGGTGAAGCGGAAGGCCGACGTCGTCGCCGATGGGGAGCGCTCCGTCGATGATGGCGGCGTTGATGTCCGCAGCCGCGGCATCCCGCACATCCTGCCCCTGGGTGTACAGCAACTGGAACTGATAGCGCACATTGAGTGTCATGAGCACCCGGATGTCGAGCACCAACGGATCTCCGGTGGTCGCGTACACGGCGATCGAACCACGGTTTCGGATGACTTTGGCGTCGAGCTCTGCGTTCTTGTCAGGCGCGACTTCCACGATCAGATCCACGCCGTCCGGAGCCAGTCGGCGAATCTCGAAAGCGGCATCGGTCTCGCGGTAATTGACGACGTGGTGGGCGCCCGCCGCCCGTGCAAGGGCGGCTTTCATCGGCGAGCTGATGGTCGTGATCACCGTCGCTCCGGCCCAGCGGGCGAGCTGGATGGTGGCGTGACCTACGGCGCCAGCGCCACCGGCGACCAACACCGTCTTCCCGGCGAGTGCGCCGGGTGAGAGCCGGGACGGGCCGTCCTCCGCCACGGTGAGCGCGCGATGCGCGGTCAGGGCCGGCACACCCAGGCTGGCACCGAGATCGAAGCTCGCGGCATCCGGAAGCGGGTAAACGCGATTTTCCGGCAGCACGGTGAACTCCTGGGCGGTTCCGCCGCTGGCGCTCGCGAAGGCGGCGATCGCCGTCCAGACCCGATCTCCCACGGCGAAACGGTGGACACCGAAACCGACCGCATCGACGACGCCGGCGCCGTCCTGGTTGGGCACGATCTCCGCGAAGCCCACCGGATCGCCAGGTTTCGATCCGCGGCGTGATTTCCAGTCGGTGGGATTGACCCCGGATACGACGACGCGGATCCGCACCTCCCCGGCCTCCGGTTCTGGCACCGGTCGGTCAACAAGGTGAAGCACGGAGGGAGCGCCGGTTTCGCTGTAGACGATTGCTTTCATAGTGAACCCAACGCTACGCGTGTGCCGGGATTCCTGATCGGGCAAACTGGTTGTGGCCACGAAGAACTTCTTCCGGATGGGCGCGAGCACGGTCTGGTCGACCGCGGGATTCTGCCCGCCGACGGTGCGTCCGGTGCCATGTGCGACAGCGGCTGAGACACCAACCGCCACGAAAGCTGCTCCTCCCGCGCTGGTACCCCCGTCGATTTCGAGCGCGGCTACGTCGATTGCGGCGAGCCGACCCTTGGGAATCAGACTATTTTCTGAAAGCGCAGTGGGCGGGGGGAAGCCGTGGTGATCAAGCCAGCCCAGAAGGGAGCAGAGCTCATGCCGACGACGCTGGCGGCTATGCCTGAGATTTGAAGAGAGGCGAGAATCGCGGTTTCTCTGTTCCCGGCCTCGATTGCTGCGGGGAAATCCGAGTTCGTCCCCGGTTGTGGGATGCTTTCGGATCGAAAGGGTAGGGCAGCTCACAGACTGCCAGCCTACTTATCGGCACGCCCGCGATCGTGTCCTCGATGGTGATGGTGTCGCCGTTGGCGTCACTGCCCGTGCTGTCTCGTCGGCCCCACCGGTCGAACGATTCGATCGAATCGGCAGTGGCCCCTCTCAGCGCAAAGAAACTTCGTGAATGGCGCCTATTAAGCCGCACTTCTCGGAATCAAGATGAACAGACTTCCCGCAACGACCTGGGCGATTAGCAACAGCACGGCCAGCGCAAGGCGGGGCCAGATTGTTCGGCTCCAGTTCGCTGCAAGGATCGGTATCGCGGCGATCACCGCGCTGAACACCAAATTATTCAGCGCCCCAGGGTAGAACATGTCGATGTCGTGCTGAGTGTAGGAACCTCCCCAGGACCACATTCCGAGCACGAACCACAACACCGTAGCGAGTATGAACAGCGCCAGTGGGGCTGCAGCCGCGGATGCCTTTCGTGACAATGCTGACACGGTGCAGAGTGCCAGCCTCCATCTTCGAAGCTGGTGTGGGCCACTTCGTAAAACACGTCATCGTCGGCAAGAAGACCCTTCCGAGTCTCGAATACACGTAGTTCAGAAAGCGTGTTGATGGCGCCCCAGAGAGGATCCCTGTCGCTCGGCCACGACTGCGGAGGATCGGCGCCCGCGTAGCCTCATTCAGATCGCCTGCAATGCTCAGCCCATCCCCGGAACCAAAGCGCTTGGGAACAGTCATGATCTAGCGGTTTGCTTTGGAACAAACTTGGTCAGCAGCAGTTTGACCTGTGGCGCCCGGTATTGCTTCGACGGGGAGGGCTGTCGCCGACGGAGTTGTCGAAGGTACCGTCGGTGGTGGTGATGTGGGTCGAGGATCGACCACCGTCCCGATTGGTTTGGCAGCATGATCGATACCCACGGGCTGGTCGGCGGCGATTTTTGCAAACAATTCATCGGCTGCTGACTGCACCGGGAACACTCTGCCTGGCGCTTCGGCCCGAGAGCCTGCCGGGTACTTCACGAACGTGATTTTCTCCAGCGGGATTCCCTTCATCACCAGTGCCATGGAGGTCAGGGTCGTGATGTTCTTGAGGTTGTCAGAGACCTTTATGTTTTGTGAGGCTGCAGTGACCAGCTTGTACAGCTTGGGCAGGTTGGTGAGCGTGTCGCCGTCTTTGATTTCCCGCACCATTGATGCGAGAAAAGCCTGTTGTGAGCCGATCCGGCCGGTGTCGCTTCCGTCTCCGACGCCGTGACGTGTGCGGAGAAACTGGAGCGCCTGCTCGCCTTGGACGATGTGGGTTCCCGCGGTGGGTAGATCCAGGCCGGAATACTTGTCCTTGATCGGGGCGTCGATGCAGACTGGGATGCCCCCCAGCGCTGTACTGATTTCCCGCACACCATTGAAAGTCATGATTCCCGCATAGGGGATTGAAAGGCCGGTCAGGGCTCCCACCGTGACCACTGTGCAAGCCAACCCGCCATAGATCAGTGTCACGTTGATTTGCTGCGCAGACATGGCAGCGTCATTGCCCTTTCCATCCTCGCGGGGACAGGCGGGAATGCGAACGATGAGGTCCCTGGGGAAACTTACCGCCACCGCCGATTCGTGGTCCGCCGCAACGTGGAGAAGCATCGTGAAGTCGTTCAGTTTCTCGGTCCGACCCGGGCACCCGCCGGTGTCCACACACTCGTCACTACCGACAATGAGCATGTTGAAGCCGCCATCGAAGGCTCCGACCCCCGGCGGAAGAGCAGCAGCATTCGTCTCTCCCGGCAAGGTCACGGTCTCGACGCTTCCGTTTATCTGAGTGAGTGCAACCGCGCCGACGGACACGCTGCTCGCCACGACAACCGCCAACAACATGCCGACAGACTTGGCTATGAAAGCAAATCTGTTGGACCGCGGCAGCCTGCCGTGGCGCGCGAGCGGCACCGCGTTGCTCCTCGTTGAGTAGCGCTTCTGTCGATTACCCATTGAGTCGGCCTTCCCACAAGTTGAACCCGGCGAGAATATCCCTGGCTGCTCGTCGATCGAAGAAGTCTCGGCGCCAAGTCCCCGCGAGGCGAGATAACCTCCGCTATGCGAGATTGTCCCTTACTCAACAGTTTGCCGCGCAGCTAGCCATGATCGGCTGAGCGCGCTGCTCGTCCACGGCGCAGACAACATCGGGCTGACGGTGCGAAAACACCCTGCTGAGAATGCACTCGTGCAGCGTCGAACTTGGCCTGTCCGGTAAAGGTTGGCGGGTTCAGCAGGTCGTCTTCTGGGCTCGGTCGTCTCGCGAGCGGCCCAACCCCTTGGAGGGTGCGGTGCGCAATTTGGGCCAGGCGATTCTTACGGCAGGACATGATTCTTACGGCAGAACATGAAGGAAGCCGAGGGTTCCGAGCGAATATGTCCCTGGACGTCCACCGGTCGCGGTGATGAAGATGGGGTTCTGGCTCGCAGTGCGATCTGTTGTGGGGAACCAGGTACGGCCTGGTGCCACGAGGATGAGCATGCCGTTGACGTCCCCGACGGGCGCGAAGGCACCGCCCTGAGCATCGCCGTACGGAGCAATCTTGGTGTCATGGGTAAGCGTTGCGACCAGGGCCGGGATATCGGGAACCGCGACCCCGACTTCGCTGATGCAGAGGAGGTCAGCGCTGGTGAATGGGCCGGCCGCAGAGTTCTCGAGGTCACGCCGAATGATCAGCTCGAGAACAGAGCGGTCGTGTCCGGTGAAATAGAGACTGTGAGCATTCCACGCCGGGGGGCATTCGAATTCATCCGTTTCCGACGTTCCAAGCAGTACCGTCCTCTGTTGGATCCACGTCTTGGCGTTGTCGAACTTGTTGGACGGAATCGTGATCGCGAAGTGGTGGTCTCCGTCGGCTGCGGGATCCTCGACAAGTTCAAGCCGAGTCGTCCCGAGTGTCACAACCACGACATTGGACTCGTGCGCCACGATGTCAAGGCCGAGTACACCGGCATAAAATTCCCCGGCTTCACGAGCGTTTCGGACACGGACTGACACCTTGGTGATCTGCATGCCCTCTAGTCGAGATGCTCAAGCTAACTTGAGGTCAAGGGGCCGACGTGCGAAGCTTCGGCCATGCCACACATTGCCCCCCTCGAGCTCCTGTCGATCGGCGACCTCGCTCGACGAGCGGGCGTCAGCGTGCCGACCGTTCGCTACTACGACGAGCGCGGCCTGATCCAATCCAGCAGGACAGCAGGTAATAAGCGCCAGTTCCCTCGCCACACACTCCGGAGGCTTGCGGTGGTTGCCGCGGGCCAGCGCGTTGGGCTGACTCTGCAGGAAATAGCCACCGCGCTGGCTGAGTTGCCGCCCGATCGCGCGCCCACCCAGCGCGAATGGCAACACGTGAGCCAGCAATGGGCGACAACAGTGGCACGTCGCATCCGCCAACTCGAAGCGCTGCAAAGCTCCCTCGACGGCTGCATCGGCTGCGGCTGCCTGTCCCTGGGCAAATGCACCCTGTTTAACCCGAACGATGAGGCCGCAGGTGAAGGTCCCGGCTCGCGATGGCTACGCAAGGCCGACGCCGTGACAGTCACCGATTGACGGCACCAGTTCGACCTCAGTCTCTGGACTGGCTGCGAATCCGGTGTTTGACAGGATGCTTGTCGTGGCCAACAGCGACGACGAGGAGTCCTACATTGTGCCAATGGAATCCATCGGATTGCGGCTCTGTGTTCGAGAGGACGGCCACCGAGGGTCCGCACGGATTCAATTGGTACTTGCTGGTGCCCGGGGCCTTCGCGACCATCAGTGAAGGTTCGGATCGAGGCCTCTGGCGTGCTCGCGATGCAACGACTAGCCCAGGTTGCGGAGCGCTATCGTCCAGTCAGTGCACGCGCTCCATTTGGCTGTGAAACTTTCCTCGCTCATCGACTTCAAGTCCCGTTGGAGCTGATCCAACATCCAGACGATGTCATGCCCTGCTTCGCCCCTCAGTATTTCTTCGCCGGAGTCCCGGCGGCGGATCACCGCGTCCTTGGTTGAAGCATTTCCCAAGAGCGAACCCAACAGGAGACCGATCACGTTGACGATGACCGCAGGCTCGGTCAACGGCGCGGACTTTCGGCTCTATCGACGCGACCCACACATCTGACGCACTTGCCTTCGGCATGAACGAAGTCTGATACCGAAGAACGCTACGCATCTGCTGCCGCTCTGAGATGTCCTCAACGCACAACCGGAATCCGCGAAACCAACGCACTGACTTCCGCCGCGTTGTGCGAATTGGTGCGTTCGGTCGTGTGGTGCGGCTCATCTATTGCTGGTGGTTCACAGTGTGCGGTGTGCGTGTTGGTCACGGCGTCGATGACATCGGGACGGGTGGGATTTTCGCGGTTGAATCGCACTCGATTTCGAATCATCTGTGCGTCCGCGTGCACGTATACGAGATCGAATCGCGCGCCGATAGTAGAAGCGATCGCACGCCATTCGTCGCGCAGGAACCGTGGCGAACTGGAGTCCCCGCACTTCGTTGATCGCGTCGAGGCT
>JANYEI010000058.1 GCA_025363205.1 Frigoribacterium sp. | reverse complement strand
GCGGCACCGCGCCTCATCGTCGGACTTATCCCCGAAGCGAACGGAGAGATGACCTCAGACATGCGTGGCGCACTCGACGAGCGCACGACCCTAATCGAACAACGAGCCATGACGATCGCCGAGACCGCCACCACGGCCCGCGAACCGTGGACAACAACACTTGGCAAAGTGCCGTCTGATGCTCGGCAACGACAAATTTGGCTCAAACAGGTGCGGGTCATTGCCGCATACCGTGACCGCTATGGAGTCACCGATTCCGCGCCTCTCGGAGAGGCGGCCAGCGGGGCGAATCGGCGTCTCGACGCCGAACGCACGCGAGCCGCACTCCAGAACTCCCAACGACTTGCTGGCGTTTCCCCAGTGGCCATGACCAAACGACCAGCTGATCGCGCGCAACAACGAACGTAACCAACGCTTTGATGCCGACTCGGGAACGACGCAAAAAATCCTTCCCGGAATCCGAACCTCGCGGTAAAATCGGCACAGGCAGATTATTTTGGCCGCCCCAGAACCACTCTGAGCCTGGGCGGCGTTAGCCCGTCATCGGGTGTCCAATAGCTGATTTTGTAACTGCCTGACCGAATCGCTCGCGTCAATCAGACAGGACATCCTCATGCTTGCCATCTCCATGCGACTGGCAATAGCCCTCCACACATTCCCCTAGTACGCGCCCACCAATCTGCTCCTTCGTCGGCTTCGATCTCGGCACGGACTGAAGTGGGGCGTACCGTTCATGGTTTTCGGCGCTGCCTACTTCTTCGCTGCGGCAATGCTCGCAACCTGGCTCCATGATGGTGGACCTATATGGCTCAACCTGCTCGTTCTGCTCGGCATCTGTTATGCCGTGCTCGCGATTATGCCGATGATGGTCGGCGGGGCTGTTCGTGGGGCGGGGGCCGGGGTTTGGTTGTCGGCATAATCGCGCGGTTCTGGTCGGTTGGTCTTTTCAGTGTTGAGGAGACAGGAGTTGACCATGATCAGGATCGAGATCGACGGCCGAGGAGTGCTGGTCGGTGGCCCGCTGGAAGCGGTCGCCCGAAGATTCGAGGCCGAGCTTGTGCGGCGGGGGTTCACGAGGAAGTCGCTGATGAACCAGTTGCGGCTGCTGGCGCATCTGAGCCGGTGGCTTCAGACGCAGGGCGTGGACGCGGAGTCGCTGTCGGCGCGGCAGGTCGAGGAGTTTCTCACCGAGCGGCGTCGCACTCATACGGGCTTGTTCTCGCGGAGGGCGCTGGGCCCGGTGCTGCAATGGCTCGCTGGCGAGGGAGCGATTCCGACTGCTGCGGCCAGCGTTGCGGTGGTAGTGGACCCGGCGGAGTTGGTCGGGTTCGAGGAGTATCTGCGCGTTGAGCGGCGTCTGGCTGACTCGACGATCGCAGCGAACACGGCCCGCGCTCGTCGGTTCCTGATGGGGTATGCCCCGGTGACGGCGCTCACTGAATCTCCCCAGTTCTGCTCACTGAAATTCCCCACTCCGGGTCGCTTCCGTTCATAGGAACGGGCCTTCCTCGATGCTGATGGTCTTCGACCACGCACCAGCTCGAGAAAGGCCTTGTTCCTATGCTTTCAGAGGAGGACGACGTGGACATCCACGCGCTCAAACGGCAAGGGATGACGATCAATGAGATCGCCCGCCGCACCGATCACGACCGCAAGACCATCCGCGCCTATCTCGCCGGCCAGCGCACGCCCGGAGTCCGGCAACGAGCCGTCCCGGACCCGTTCGACGCGTTCGTCGACTACGTCACCGCCCGGCTGAAGGAGGACCCGCATCTCTGGGCGGCGACGCTGCTGGATGAGCTCGCCCCGCTGGGCTTCGAAGGGTCGTATCAGACTCTGACCCGTCAGATCCGGGACCGGAGCCTGCGGCGGGCCTGCACGGCCTGCGCGCACGTGACGAAGCGGCCCAACGCGATCATCGAGCACCCGCCGGGCGAAGAGACCCAGTTCGACTGGGTCGAGCTGCCCGACGCGCCGTCCGGGTGGGCGTTCCCGACCAAACGCGCCTACGTGCTCGTCGGGTCGCTGGCGCACTCGGGGGTTTGGCGGGCGGTGATGTCCCCATCGATGGACCTGCCCCACCTGCTCGCGGCGATGACGGTCCTCCTAGGCCTGCTGGGCGGGGTGACGAAGACCTGGCGGTTCGACCGGATGAGCACCGTACTCAAGGCCGGGACGAGTGATCTGACGCCGATGTTCGCCGCGTTCTCCAAGCACCACGCCGTCACCGTCGTGGCCTGCCGGCCCCGGTCGGGCAACCGCAAGGGCGTGGTCGAGAAGAACAACCACACCGCCGCGCAGCGCTGGTGGCGCAACCTCCCCGACGACGTCACCCTCGAGCAAGCCCAACAACGCCTCACCGCGTTCGCCAGAGGCCAGGACGGCCGGCGGCGCGAGGGCCGCGACGGATCCACGACGGCCGCGGTGATGTTCGCCGCCGAACGCCTCCAACCGTTGCCGCCGACACTGTTTCCGGTGGTGGTGACCGAGCAACGCACCGCGACACGGCAGGCGTTGATCGACTGGCGCGGGAACCGGTACTCGGTGCCGCCCGAACTGGCCGCGGCCCGGGTGGTCGTCCACCAGCGGCTCGGCGCGACGACCATCGACATCGCCACCGTCTCGGGCGTCGTCATCGCCCGCCACACCGTCGCGGAGGCTGGCCTCGGGGTCACGATCCGCGACAGCGGACACATCACTGCCCTCAAGACCATCGCGATGGCCGCCGCGCCTCCCGGCCGGCCGCACCGCAAGAAGGAACGCATCCCGCCGGGCACCGCGGCCCGCCGCGCCGCGATGGCGCTCACCGGCAACGCCGAACCCACCACCGTGATCAGCCTGGCCGCCTACGAGACGGCCGCGAAGAACAGGAACACCCTCCGATGAACACCCCACTCACCACCACCGCCACGACCGCCACACCCGTGGCCGCCACGACGCCAGCGAGTATCTATCAGCAGCTACGCAGTCACTTCACCGAGCTCAAACTCGCCGACGCCGCCGACGCCCTGCCGAGCGTCCTCGACCAGGCCCAAGCCGAGGGCTGGAGCCTCACCCACGCCCTCGAGCGGCTCCTCGCGATCGAGGTCACCGCGACCGACGCCCGCCGTCTCTCCGGCCGGTTCCGCTTCGCGAACCTCCCCACCGGCGCAACCCTGGACGACTTCGACCTCGACGCCGCCTCCGGCATCGACCGGTCCCTGCTCGCCGAGCTCGGCACCTGCCGCTACCTCGAGACCGCGACCAACGTGCTCCTGATGGGCCCGCCCGGAGTCGGCAAAACCCACATCGCCACCGGCCTCGGCCACGCAGCAGTGCAGGCGGGTTACCGCACCTACTTCACCTCCGCCGCTGACCTTGCCGCGCGCTGCCACCGCGCCGCGATCGAGGGCAAGTGGGGCACGATGATGCGGTTCTTCGCCGGCCCGACGCTGCTCGTGATCGACGAGCTCGGCTACCTGCCGCTGCCCGCCGAGGCCGCGTCAGCACTGTTCCAGGTCATCAACCAGCGCTACCTGAAAACGTCGATCGTGATCACCACGAACCGGCCCGTCGGCGCCTGGGGCGAGATCCTCGGCGACACCACCGTCGCCGCCGCGATGCTCGACCGGCTCCTGCACCGATCCGTCGTCGTCACCCTCGACGGCGGCTCCTACCGGCTCCGCAACCACGCCGCCCAATCCAACGAGCTCCGCCGCGTGACAACGGGCACAAACTTCCGCTAACCTAACCCCGCGACCTGGGGAGCTTCGATGAGCAAGACTGGGGAATTTCGCTGAGCGCCGTCAGCACGTAGGCGCGAATCATAGTGGTCGTAGGCTAGGAGCGGATTATTGGTGTACGCGGTCGGACATCCGACTATGGCCAGCTCTTGCATCCCGATCCGCTCCACGTTCACCCCAAACACTGGGACGACCTCAGCTGGAGAAACGGAGCGAACAATGATTATTTGGTATCAACTTCGCTTCGCCGCGGTGGCGGCGCTTTCCACCGTGCTGTGGAAAAGAACGGTAAGCCGCAGGTGGGCGGCCCAGTAGCTCGGATCGGTCGCCTGCTCATCTGTCAGAAGACATCCGGTCACCGAGGAAAGGACCGGAATGGAAGGAGCGCGCAGCGGGATCAACGAG
>JANYEI010000034.1 GCA_025363205.1 Frigoribacterium sp. | reverse complement strand
GCATCGTTTCATATCCCACGGCGAAGGGATGCGCCGCGGCGTATTATCCCGAGGCCAATGTGCTGGTTCCACTATCGAGTGCGGCGGTGGGTAGCAATACCCCGGTGTCGAAGGCCGTCATCGTGCGCCTCGAGCCGGTGGCATCCGCTGGCACCCGGTAACCTTGCAGATGTGAAATCGTTCGACGACTTGTTTGCTGAGCTCAGTGAGAAGTCTGTGTCGCGCCCCGCGGGTTCTGGCACCGTTGCGGAGCTCGACGCCGGAGTTCACGCCATCGGTAAGAAGATCGTCGAAGAGGCCGCCGAGGTCTGGATGGCGGCCGAATTCCAGTCGCGTGATGAGACGGCGGAAGAGATTTCCCAGCTGCTCTACCACCTGCAGGTGCTCATGATCTCAAAGGGCCTGTCCACAGCGGACGTCTACCGACATCTGTGAGTTCGCCTTGCCCTCACCTGTCACCCACCACTGAAGAGACCCCCACAATGTTGCGAATCGCAGTGCCCAACAAGGGCTCCCTGAGCGAGACCGCCGCCGAGATGTTGTCCGAGGCCGGATACGCCGGTCGTCGCGACCCGCGCGCACTCAACCTGTCCGATCCCCGCAACGACGTGGAATTCTTCTTCCTGCGTCCGCGCGACATCGCAACCTATGTAGGCTCTGGCGCGCTCGACGTGGGAATCACCGGCCGCGACCTTTTGCTGGACTCCGGATCGAGCGCAGTTGAGATCGCCAGCCTCGATTTCGGGGCATCCACTTTTCGATTCGCTGGCACCTCCGGCCGCTTCTCGGGTCTCGGCGATCTCGAGGGAGTGCGGGTGGCGACGAGCTATCCCGGACTCGTCGGGGATTTCCTCTCACGGCACGGAGTGAACGCCACCCTTGTCACACTCGATGGCGCGGTAGAGTCCGCCGTCAAACTCGGCGTTGCGGATGCCGTGGCCGATGTTGTCTCCACCGGCTCCACCCTGCGCGCCCAGGGCCTCGAGATCTTCGGTCCGGTCATCCTCGAATCATCGGCCGTGCTCATCAGCGCGCACGCCGACCTTCCGGGAATTACGACGCTGCAGCGCCGATTGCAGGGCGTGCTCGTGGCCCGCCAGTACGTGCTGATGGATTACGACCTGCCGATCGCCCTGATCGAACCGGCCTCGGCCATCACACCGGGCCTCGAGTCTCCGACGGTCTCCCCACTGCGGGACCGCGAATGGGTGGCGGTGCGCGTGATGGTGCCCCGCGAAGACACCAACCAGGTGATGGACCGACTCTACGAACTCGGCGCCCGCGCCATCCTGGTCAGTCCGATCCACGCGGCTCGGATCTGATCGTGTCTGTCGCAGTTCGCGTGATCTCCTGCCTGGACGTCGCGGCGGGGCGGGTCGTCAAGGGCGTTAACTTTCTCGACCTGCGGGATGCCGGCGATCCAGTCGAGCTTGCGCGGCGATACTACGAGCAGGGTGCCGACGAGATCACCTTCCTCGATGTCACGGCAACGGTCGACGACCGCGCGACCATGTACGACGTGGTACAGGCCACTGCCGAGCAGGTGTTTATTCCGCTTACGGTGGGAGGCGGTGTGCGCTCTATAGAGGATGTCGCCAGACTCCAGGGCCATGGCGCCGACAAGATCGGCGTGAACAGCGCCGCAATCGCCCGCCCGGCCCTTCTCGGCGAGATCGCCGATAGATTCGGCGCGCAGGCTCTCGTTCTTTCCCTCGACGTAAAACGCTCCACTCGCGGAGCCAGCGGCTGGGTCGTCACCACTCACGGCGGCCGTACCGAGACCGATATCGATGCCATTGCCTGGGCCATCGAGGCCATCGAACGGGGCGCGGGCGAGCTGCTCGTGAATTCCATCGATGCGGATGGTACGAAGAACGGCTTCGACCTGGCATTAATTACCGCCATCCGCGAGGTCAGCCCGGTGCCGGTGATCGCCAGTGGCGGGGCTGGCGCGGTCGAACACTTCGCGCCAGCGGTCGCTGCGGGGGCCGATGCCGTGCTCGCGGCATCCGTGTTCCACAGCGGTCTGCTGACCGTCGGTGACGTGAAGAACGGCTTGGCCGAGGCCGGCGTCCTCGTGCGACAACCGACCGTGCGGTGAAAGGGCA
>JANYEI010000242.1 GCA_025363205.1 Frigoribacterium sp. | reverse complement strand
GCTGGCCACCGACTGGAGTTGCTCGAACTGCGCGGGCACCGGGCTCCGGCTGGTCGGCCAGGGCACCGGGCGCACCGCCGAGGATCTCGGCCGGGCCTTCCCGGGCGTTCGGATCATCATCGCCGACGGTGACCGGCCCATCCTGACTGTCGACGCCGAGCCCGCCCTGGTCATCGCCACGCGCGGGGCCGAACCGATCGCTGCCGGCGGCTATCGGGCGGTGCTGCTCCTCGACGGGGAGCGGATGATTGCAAGGGAAAGCCTGCGTGTGGGAGAAGACTGCCTTCGCTGGTGGTCTAACGCCATCGCGCTTTCGGCTCCGGGGGCGACGACCGTGCTGGTCGGGGTGGGCGGCGCCCTGGCATCCGCCCTCGCCACCTGGCGTCGGGCGGATTATCTGCGCGCCGAGTTGAGCGACCGGCGCACGCTGCGCTTCCCGCCCGCGGTGCGCGTCGCAACCGTCACCGGAACGCCGGAGACCGTGCAGGCCGCGGTCGACGCCATTCGTGGCATCGACAGCGTCGACGTTCTGGGCCCGGTGGAGACCGTTGACGGCAGCGTTCGGGCGATCGTGCGTTTTGATTACGGCGAGGGTGCCGCCGTGGCATCCGGACTGCGCGCCGAGGTGATCCGAGCGGCGACCAGCCGACGCAAGCACGCCGGCGGCGCAAATGGGCGGGTCCTGCTGCCTACACTGAGAGTGCGTTTCGACGACGCGCTGTCGTTCGACAGCCCCGACTAACGCGCCAACTCCCCCCAACGAACGAGTTCTCCTATGTCCAACTTGGTTATCGTCTTCGCCGGAAGCCCGGCCGCCGCGGTACCGAGCCTCCGGGCGCTCGCTGCGAGCCGTCACGACGTCGCCGCGGTGCTGACCCGTGAGGATTCGCCGCAGGGGCGGCGGCGCGAACTCACCCCGACCGCGGTTGCCGCCTCCGCCACAGAACTCGGGCTTCCGATCATCCGGGCAAATCGTCTGGCCGGAGCAGCGACCGAGGCGGTCACCGCGCTTCGCCCCGACCTCGGGGTGATCGTGGCGTACGGCGGGTTCGTACGCGAGCCACTGCTCACCGTTCCGCGTCTTGGCTGGATCAACCTGCATTTCTCGTTGCTGCCACGGTGGCGCGGCGCAGCACCCGTGCAGCGCGCGATCATCGCGGGGGACGAGGTGAGCGGAGCATCCGTCTTCCAGCTGGTTCCGGAGCTCGATGCTGGCGACATGTTCGGGCAGTTTACCCAGGCGATCGGTGCCAACGAGACGGCAGGGCACCTGCTCGTCTCGCTGTCTGTCGGCGGCGCCGAATTGCTCGTGCGGGTGGTGAATTCCCTCGCCGATGGTGTCGCGCGCGCCGAACCCCAACGCGGAGATGTGACACTCGCCCCCAAGCTGGATCTTCCGGACGCACAACTGGACTTTGCGCAACACGCCTCAACCGTGCAGAACCGCGTGCGCGGGGTCACCCCAGAGCCCGGGGCCTTCACCCGGGTCGACGACACGCGGATCAAGATCCTTGAGGCCGTGATTGCGCAGCACGAACCGCGATTGGCGGCCGGGCAACTCGAGCTGCGGGATGGCAGGGTAGTGGTGGGAACCGCGAGCGATCCGATTGAACTGGTGTCGGTGCAGCCGGCCGGAAAGAAGGCGATGAAAGCCGCAGACTGGTGGCGCGGTCGCCCGGCCAACGCTGGAACGATGGCGAGATGAGCGACCGTCGACCGACTCGCGGCCCCCGCGCTGCTGCGCCGATCTCTCGAGTTCAGCCGGCCCGTCGCATCGCCCTCGAGGTGATCATGGCGGTGCGGGAGACGGATGCCTACGCCAACCTCCTGCTGCCGGTGAAGCTGGAGCGGGCACGGCTGAACCCCCAGGATGCCGCCCTCGCGACGGAGCTGACCTACGGCACGCTGCGCCAGCAGGGCTACTACGACGCGGTGATCGAACTCGCGGCCGGGCGATCGACCGACGAGATCGACTCCCCGATCCTCGACGTGCTGCGGCTCGGAACCCACCAGCTGCTTTCGATGCGGGTGGCGCAGCACGCGGCCGTCGATGAGGCGGTATCCCTTGCGAAAGAGGTCGGGTCCCGCTCGGCGACCGGGTTCGTCAATGGGGTGCTGCGAACTATCACGCGCAGCGAGCCCTCAGCCTGGCACGACCGAGTAATGGCGAAGCCGCGCAACGACGACGAGCGCCTCTCGCTCGAGCACTCGCATCCACTCTGGATCGTGCGCGCCTTCCGCCAGGCCCTGGCCGCAGAAGGCCGCGAAGAGGAGCTGGAAGACCTGCTGATCGCCGACAACTTCGCCCCACGGGTGAGTCTCGTCGCGCTGCCAGGGCTCGCGACCATCTCGGAGATCCGGGGCACCCAGAAGGCGAAATATTCTCCCTATGCCGCGCTGAGCGACGGGGGAGATCCGGCACTCTGGCCCGCCGTGCACGAGGGTCGTGCCCGGGTGCAGGACGAGGGATCGCAACTCGCCGCGCTCGCGCTCAGTCGCGCCCGGCCCGTCGTCGCGGGGGAGCGCTGGCTCGACCTGTGTGCCGGCCCCGGTGGCAAGGCTGCGCTGCTCGCCGCCGAGGCGCGAGAGGGTGGAGCGATTCTCGTCGCCAACGAGATCACCCCCGCCCGTGCCGAACTGGTGCGAAGGGCACTTGCCGTGTTCCCCGATCCGCCGCAGGTGCTTGTGCAGGATGGCACCCTCTTCGGTGAGCGGATGCCGCAGCAGTTCGACCGCATCCTCCTCGACGCGCCCTGCACGGGTCTCGGGGCTCTCCGCCGCCGCCCGGAGGCGCGCTGGCGCAAGCAGCCGAGCGATGTCGCTGAGCTCAGCGGGCTGCAAATCGCGCTCCTCGAGTCGGGGCTCGCGGCGCTGAAGCCAGGCGGAATACTTGCCTATGTCACCTGTTCGCCGCACCTGGCCGAGACGAAGGTCATCGTGGAGACGGTGCTGCGACGTGCCAACGGGGTATCCCGTGTCGACACATCCGCGGTTCTCGCGGGGGTCACCAAGCGCGAACTTGAACTGGGAGAGTCTTCCGGTGACGGTCACGTGCAGCTCTGGCCGCATCGGCACGGCACGGACGCTATGTTCATCTGCCTGCTGGAGAAGTCCCTCTAGGCTGGCGAACGTGACCGTACGCATCAATCCGAGCATCCTCACCGCCGATTTCGCGAATCTCGAGCACGAACTTGCTCGAATCGCGACCGCAGACCTGGTGCATGTCGACGTGATGGACAACCATTTCGTGCCGAACCTCACGTTCGGCCAGCGCATGGTGGAGTCACTGCAGCGCGTCTCGCCGCTGCCGCTGGACATCCACCTGATGATCGATGATCCCGACCGCTGGGCGCCGGGTTACGCCGAGGCCGGTGCCTTTTCGGTCACCTTCCATGCCGAGGCGGTGGCCGATGCCGCGGCTCTCGCGCGCCGCCTGCGAGACATCGGCGCCCGCGCCGGCATCGCGGTGAAGCCCGGCACTCCGATCGAGCCGTACCTCGACCTGTTGCCGGAGTTCGACCAGGTGTTGGTGATGACGGTGGAGCCCGGCTTTGGCGGGCAGTCGTTCATCGAGTCGACCATGCCGAAACTGGTGGCACTTCGCGCGGCGGTTGCGGCATCCGGGCTCGACATCTGGCTCCAGGTGGATGGCGGAATCACCGAAAGCACCATAGCGATCGCGGCGGAGGCCGGTGCCGATACCTTCGTGGCAGGTTCGAGCGTGTTCGATGCGGGTGAGCCTGCCGAGCAGATCGCGCTGCTGCGGGCGGCAGCAGCTTCTCACGCCCACTGGCCCGGCACATCCGCCGACTCTGCTTGAATTGGACCATGACTGAGTTCAATAAGACCAAGCCAGAGATCGAGTTCTATGAGGGCGACGCGCCCGTCGAGTTGGTGTCTATCGACATCGAGCTCGGCAGCGGTGAAGAAGCCAAGGCCGGCGACAAGGTCGACGTGCACTACCTCGGCGTCGACTTCGAATCCGGCGAGGAGTTCGACTCCTCCTGGGGCCGCGGACAGTCGGTGAACTTTCCCCTTCGCTCTCTGATCGCGGGCTGGCAGGAGGGCATTCCCGGCATGAAGATCGGCGGACGCCGCCAGCTCATCGTGCCGCCGGCCCTCGCCTACGGTGTCGCCGGTTCTGGGCACCAACTCTCCGGCCGCACCCTGATCTTCGTGATCGACCTGCTCGGCGTCAACTAGCCCAAGCTGAATCGCTCCCGTCCCCGCTGCGGCAGGGGTTCCCGTGTCCGCCTTGGCGGGGGATACGCCATTTTGCGGCGGGGGAAACTCCTCGCGGCGGGGGATACGCCGACTCGCGGCGTCGGCGCTGTCTCTTGGCGGCGGCGCTGTCTCTTCCCGTGTCCGAAAGTCCTCGCGGCGGGGGATGCGTCGACTCGCGGCGCCAGAAACTCATCCCGGCGGGGGTTACGACTCCCGCCGCGAGGTGTTTTCGCCTCCGCGACCGAGCGGAGAGTGTCACCCGCGGTCGTGCCCGTCCCCACGCCCGTGGCCGTTCCCGTGCTCGCTGCCACAGCACCCGCCACACTCCTCCCGTTTTTACGACCACCTCGGTGTTGATGCAGGGAGGTGGTCGCAAAAACGGGAGGTGGACCGCCGGGCGGACGGATCGGTTGCGGATGCTCCGGGCCGGGTTACCCCCAGGGCCCGGGTCAGCCCCAGGGCAGGGGCAGCGTCTCGACGACCTCGCCCGCCCGCACTCCCTGCGACGGAACGACCAGCACACCCGCGGCATCCGCGAGTCCTCGCATCATGCCGGAGCCGAGCCAGGGATTGGCCACCGCCTGCTGCTGCTGCAGGCGGAACGGCAGGAGGATGCTGCTGCCGGACCGGCCCTCGAGTACCGCTGCCGAGGCGACAAGCCCGACCTCGGAGGTGCGGTCCTGGAAGGCGGCCAGCAGCGGCATGGACAGTGTCAACAGCCCCATCATCGCGGCGAGCGGATTACCCGGCAAACCGAGAAGCAACCGGCCGTCGGGCAGCCGGGCGAGCATGGTCGGTCCGCCGGGACGCATCGCAATCCGGGTGACCAGAAAGTCAGCGCCGAGAGAGTTGAGCGCCGCCCGCAGGTGGTCTTTCGCTGAGTCACCGGTACCGCCGGTGGTCACAATCACCTCCGCCGAGTCCGTGGAGTCCGCAAGCGCCCCGATCGTGGCGCTAAAGTCGTCGGGGATGCGCCGCCGCGAGACGACCTCGGCTCCGAGCATCCGGAGCACGGCTGGCAGTTGGGGGCCGAAACTGTCCCGCACCCGTCCCGGCGCGGGAATTCCCATCTCGTCAACCTCGTCGCCCGTGAGCAGCATGCTCACCCGTGGGCGGCGGATCACCCCGAGGGCGTCGTGCCCACAGCCTGCGGCGAGCGCGATGTGTGCCGGGTTGAGGAGCGTTGCCGCGCCCACCACGAGTTCCCCAGAGCGCGCTTCCCCTCCCGCGGCACGGAGGTGCTGACCGGGATGTGGTTCGCCGCTCGAGGACACCGACTCGAGCCGCCCGTCG
>JANYEI010000193.1 GCA_025363205.1 Frigoribacterium sp. | reverse complement strand
GACGCCGAACACAGCTTCCCCTATGAGGTTGTCGCGGGGATGGCTGAAATGGGGCTTTTCGGGCTGCCGTTCCCCGAAGAATTCGGCGGAATGGGAGGGGACTACTTTGCGCTCTGCCTCGCCCTCGAGGAACTCGCCAAGGTCGACCAGAGCGTGGCGATCACACTCGAGGCCGGGGTTTCGCTCGGCGCCATGCCCATCTATCGATTCGGCAACGACGCGCAGAAGCAGGAATGGCTGCCATCGCTCACGAGCGGGGAGGCACTCGCGGCCTTCGGTCTCACCGAGCCCGGCGCGGGAACCGATGCGGGTGGAACACGAACTCGTGCGGAGCACTCGGGCGGGGAGTGGGTGATCAACGGCAGCAAGCAGTTCATCACCAACTCGGGCACCGCTATCACGAAGCTCGTGACGGTGACCGCGGTCACGGGCGTCGGGGCGGAGGGCAAGAAAGAGATCTCGACGTTCCTCGTGCCGACATCGACCGCGGGGCTCACGGTCGAGCCGGCGTACAACAAGGTGGGCTGGAATGCATCGGACACGCATCCGCTCAGTTTCGTCGACGTGAGAGTTCCGGAGGCGAACCTTCTCGGCGAGCGCGGTCGTGGCTATGCCAACTTTCTGCGCATCCTCGACGAGGGACGAATCGCCATCGCCGCGCTCAGCGTCGGCGCAGCACAGGGCTGCGTCGATGAGAGCGTGAAATACGCTCAGCAACGCGAAGCTTTCGGGCGCCCCATCGGCGCCAACCAGGGCATCGCCTTCAAAATCGCCAGGATGGAGGCGCGGGCACACGTCGCAAGAACGGCCTACTACGACGCGGCCGCGCTCATGCTCACGGGCAAACCGTTTAAAAAGCACGCATCGATCGCCAAACTGGTGGCCTCGGAAGCCGCGATGGACAACGCGAGAGACGCCACCCAGATCCACGGCGGCTACGGCTTCATGAACGAAACCGTAGTTGCCCGGCACTATCGTGACAGCAAGATTCTCGAGATCGGCGAGGGCACAACCGAGGTACAGCTCATGCTGATTGCGCGGGAACTCGGCCTCTAGGCTTACCGCCGAGCAAGGGTGTTTCGCCGGACGGTGGAAAAACAGAGGATGCCGATCTCGAGGCGTTCATGCGGGTGGTTGTCCGCCCGCCGCATCGAAACCGGCAGTCCTCGGCATGAGATGTTGAGCCTCAAACCTCGTCGCTCCCTACCTGCGCCTCAAGTCGATCCACCGCTCGACCGCGTAAGAGGCTTACTCCTCCAGCTGGGCGTCCAGAGTGATCTCCACCCCGGTGAGAGCCTTGCTTACCGGGCAGCCGGTCTTGGCATCGGCCGCGGCGGCAAGGAAGGTTGCGCTGTCGATGCCGGTCACCTCTCCACGCACCGTGAGGTGGATACCGGTGAGACGGAATCCACCGGCCGGATCGGCACCGAGGGATACGTCGGCCTTCACGTCGAGTGCTTCGACGGTGCCACCGGCCGCACCGAGAACAGCAGAAAATTGCATTGCGTAGCAGGCGGAGTGAGCGGCGGCCAGAAGCTCTTCCGGGCTGGTGAACCCGTTGGCCTCCTCGGCGGCGCGCTTGGGGAAGGACACGTCGTAGGTACCGATCTTGGAGCTGGTCATCTCGACCTGGCCCTCGCCGGTCTCGAGGCTGCCGTTCCAAGCGGTGCGTGCGGTGCGAGTGGGCATTGATTTTCTCTTTTCTTTTCGCGGGCGGCAAATCCGCCCGAGTGGACTTGGGTATTACTGGACTCAGGGGTGGATGGACTCAGGAGCTAATGGGAGGCACGGGCGTTGGCTGCGATCGCGGTGACCTGGCCGGTGAGGTGCTTGAGCTCCCCGAGGGGGAGCCCGGTTGACTCGCAGACCAGTTCGGGCACGCCCACCGACAGTAGGCGAAGGCCGTCACCGTGAGCTGTGAGCGATACCTGCACGCTCCGCTCGTCTTCACTGCGGCGGCTCCGCTTGACCAGACCGGCCTTCTCCATGCGGCGCAGCAGGGGAGAGAGCGTTCCCGAGTCCAGTTGGAGCCGATCGCCCAGCTCGCTCACCGTGATCGCATCGGTCTCCCACAGCACCATGAGCACAAGGTACTGGGGGTAGGTGACTCCGAGGGGGGCGAGCAGTTCGCGATAGCGCGCGGTGATAGCTCGCGAGGCGCTGTAGAACGCGAAGCAGATCTGGTCATCGAGCTTCGGCACGGCATCTGTGCTCGGGGTCATGGGATCACCTTAGCGCATTGAACACAATTGAGTTGTGTACAACCTATTTTAAAACAGAGATGGAGCCCCGGCCGGAATTAAGCCGAGGGTAGGATTTGGCCAGCTGACGCGCGGCAAATCCGTTGGGTGCAGCGACCACAACGTCAAAGAGGATGCCGTGTCTGCACCGCCAGAGGATCGCCCCTCGATCACACGCGAAGATGTGGCACTCCACGCCGGAGTGAGCACTGCGGTGGTGAGCTATGTCGTCAACTCGGGGCCGCGCAACGTGGCGCCCGCCACCCGTGCGCGGGTGCTCGAGTCGATCGACAGCCTCGGCTACCGCCCGAATGCGGCCGCCCGAGCGCTCAAACTCGGCGTAAGCGAACTCGTCGGGCTCGTGCTCTCTGACAACACCAATCCCTTCTTCGCGGAGTTCTCCCGTGCCATCGAGAAGGCGGCGGCAGACACCGGGCTGTCGGTCATCTTCACGAATTCTGCTCTCGTCCCCAGCAAGGAGCATGAGCAGGTGCAGAAGCTGGTCTCGCGCCAGGTCGATGGGCTCCTGCTCGCCAGCACAGACGATGAACCCAACCTCAGTAGTGCGACAGCGGCCAAGGTGCGGGTCGTCATGCTCGATCGATCCGAGCCGTTGCCCGGGTTCTCCAGCGTCGGAGTGGACTTTCGCGTGGCGTCTCGAGTGGCGGTCGAGCACCTCATCGGCCACGGTCATCGTCGAATCGGATTGGTCTCCGGCGTGCCCGGTGGGCTCACCACCACCGCACGAGAGCTGGGGTGGGAGGATGCGCTGGTCGCGGCCGGTCTGCCCCTCGGACCGGTCGTGCGCGGTGAATGGGGTCGCAACGGCGGCTACCAGTCAGGGATTCGAATGCTCGCGGATCCGCACCGCCCGACGGCGATCTACTCGATCTCCGACCTGCAATCAATCGGGCTGCTCCGCGCCCTGCACGAGGCTCACATCGACGTGCCGGGCGCGATGGCGGTGGTGTCCTTCGATGGGTCGTCGGAGTCGGAATTCAGCTGGCCGCCGCTCACGGTGATGCGCCAGCCGGTCGAGGCGATGGCGCGCGCAGCAGTTGCCGCGCTCGGTCGGGGTGCTGGCGCGAAACCCGAGCATCGGTCGTTCGCTTCCGAGCTGATAGTGCGGCAATCCTGCGGCTGCCTGCCCCTCTAACCGCTCGCGCACCTAGCCGGGCAAAATATTCTGCGCCGAAAATCTACTGCAGTAGACGCGGCGCGTGCTCGAGCGTATATTTGGCTCACCGACCGGCGCTTCCGACGTGTGATTCGTAGATTGTCATAGCGAAAAGCTCCCTGTGAGGGCCAGTCTGTAACTGTCCTGCTTTACACAGCACTGCACATTACAAAGGAGTAATCGCGATGACGTCAGATAAGTTGAGCGCCTTCGGAAACATCGGCAACAGCCAGCTCGGCCGGCGGGCCGTTCTCACCGGAGGGGTGAGCGTGGCGACCATCAGCATGCTCGCCGCCTGCAGCGCGGGAGGCAGCACACCCTCCTCGAGCGGTTCGAAGACCACGACCTTCGGTTCAGGATCCTCCGATGACGTGCCAAAGCGCGCCTACGCGGCAGTGGTCGCCGCCTTCCAAAAAGCATCCGGTGACAAAGTCACGACCAACACCGTCGCGCACAACGACTTCCAGAACAACATCAACACCTACCTGCAGGGCAGCCCGGATGACTCGTTCACCTGGTTTGCCGGCTACCGCATGCGCTACTACGCCGGCAAGGGCCTCGCCTCGCCGATCGATGACGTCTGGAGCAAGATTGGCGGCAACTTCAGCGCGGGACTCGCCAAGGCATCGACCGCGGACGACGGCAAGAAGTACTTCGTGCCGAACTACAACTACCCCTGGGGCTTCTTCTATCGCAAGAGCGTGTGGGCGGCCAAGGGCTATACGGTTCCCACCAAGTTCGATGATCTCATCACGCTCGCCAAGAAGATGCAGGCGGATGGCCTCGTGCCGATCGCGTTCGCGGACAAAGACGGCTGGCCCGCCATGGGCACATTTGATTACATCAACATGCGCACCAACGGCTACAAGTTTCACATGGACCTGACCGCGCATAAGGAATCGTGGAACCAGAAGAAGGTCAAAGACGTCTTCGACAACTGGAAGCAGATGCTGCCCTACCAGTCGCCGAACGCACTCGGCCTCACCTGGCAGGAGGGTGCCCAACTGCTCGGTGAAGGCAAGGCCGGCATGTACCTGCTCGGTTCCTTTGTGACCCAGCAGTTCACCGATGCCACCGTGCTTGCCGATATCGACTTCTTCCCTTTCCCGGAGATCGCGGAGGAGGGCATGACCGCCGTCGAGGCTCCCATCGACGGACTCATGCTCTCGAAGAAGGGCGGCAGCAATCCGGCGGCGAAGGCGTTCCTCCAGTTCATGGGTACCCCGGCCGGCCAGGAGGCCTACTTCTCGGTCGACAAGTCGAACCTCATGACGGCCAAGGGTGCAGACACCTCCGGCTACAGCGACTTCAACAAGAAGCTTGCGGACGTGATTAGCAAGGCGAAATCGGTCAGCCAGTTCTTCGACCGGGATGCGCTGCCAGCCATGGCGAACAACGTCATGATCCCCGCGCTTCAGGGCTTCCTGAAGGATGGCACGATCGACACCGCCAACCTCGAGGCGCAGGCAAAAGCGCTCTACGCCGCCCAGTAGTAGAAAGCATTATGGCCGACACGACCCTCGGCGCACCGGCGTCGGCCAGGGGATTGCTCTCTCCTGGCCGGCCCCGCCGCCGCCGCCGCTACAGCTTGCTGTCCCGTCGAGACAAGATCGTCCTCGGGGCGATGGTCTTCGTTCCGACCCTGATCCAGCTTGTGCTGATCTGGATTCCGACCGTGATCTCGGTGTTCCTGTCGTTCGTACGCTGGAACGGGCTCGCTTTTTCAGACATTCGTCCGGCAGGCCTTGCGAATTATGCGTATGTGTTCAGGGACTATCCGCCCTTCTGGCCGGCACTCCAGCACAACGTGCTCTGGCTGGTCTTTCTTGCGGTGATCGCAACGCCCCTAGGACTGCTCCTGGCGATCCTGCTCGACCAGAACATCCGAGGAACCCGCATCTACCAGAGCATTTTCTTCGGCCCGGTGATGCTGTCCCTCGTGCTGATCGGAGTGATCTGGCAGCTGTTCTACTCCCAGAACAACGGCCTGCTCAACTTTCTCTTGGGAACTTCGGGCACACCACGGGCGGTGGACTGGTTTGGTGATCCCAAGGTCAACATCTGGGCTGCCCTCATCGCGGCAACCTGGCGGCATGCCGGGTACGTCATGATTCTCTACCTGGCCGGGCTGAAAGGCGTCGATCCGTCCCTCCGGGAGGCAGCGTCTCTCGATGGGGCAAATGCCGTGCAGACCTTCTTCCGGGTGGTCTTCCCAGTCATGCGACCGATCAACATCGTGATCGTGGTGATCACTATCATCGAGTCGCTGCGGGCCTTCGACATCGTCTACATCATCAATCGCGGCACAAACGGGCTCGAACTGATCAGCGCCCTGGTGATCCAAAACCTGGTCGGCGAGGGGCAGGTCATCGGGGTCGGCTCGGCTCTCGCCGCAATCCTGTTGGTCGTCTCGCTCGTGCCCATCATCATCTACCTCAGCCGCACCTTCAAGAAGGAGGCCTGAATGTCGCAAGTCAGCACTCAGCGGTCGACAGCGAGCGCGAAACCGGGCAAACCGACCAAGGTCGGATCGATGCAACGCCCGCGATATGGTATCCACCTCTTCCTGATTGTCATGGCGGTCCTGTGGCTGATCCCCCTGGGTTGGGCGGTCTTCACTGCCCTTCGGCCGAAGGCCGATACCGATAAATTCGGCTACTTCAGCCTGGGCGGTTCTTTCAACTTCCAGAATTTTGTCACGGCGTGGAACCAGGGCGGCTTCGCAACTCTCTTCACCAATTCGGCGATCATCGTGGTTCCGAGCGTGATTCTCACGCTTGCCTTCGCGTCGATGATGGCGTTCGCGGTGAGCCGCTTCAGCTGGAAGTTCAATGTCACCCTGTTGATCATGTTTACGGCGGGAAACCTGCTTCCGCCCCAGGTGCTCGCCGCGCCGCTGTTCGAGATGTTCAAGCATTTCGAACTGCCGTACAGCGTCAGTGATTCCGGAAATCTCCTGAACACCTACTTCGCTGTCATTGCGGTTGATACGGCATTCCAGGTCGGATTTTGCACGTTCGTGCTGTCGAACTACATGAAAGCACTGCCGCAGGACATGACCGAGGCTGCCTTCGTAGACGGCGCGGGTGTGTGGCGCCAGTACTGGTCGATCATCATGCCGTTGACCCGTCCGGCCCTGGCAGCACTCGGAACCCTGGAGATTATCTGGATCTACAACGACTTCTTCTGGCCCCTCCTCTTCATCCAGAGCGGAAGCAAATTGCCGGTCACCACCGGACTCAACAATCTTCAGGGCCAGTTCCTGTCCAACTACAACCTGCTCGCAGCCGGGGCCATCATCACGGTGATTCCTACGCTGATCATCTATCTGGCGCTCCAGCGCCAGTTCGTCGCCGGGCTCACGCTCGGGGCAAGTAAAGGATAAGAATGCTTTCCATTTCGTCACGGCTCAGCGCTGACGGCACTCCCGCGTTCGGCTTTGGAGGCGACTACAACCCCGAACAGTGGCACCCATCGGTCTGGCAGGAAGACGTGGCCCTGATGAAGGTCGCGCGGGTCAATCTCGTGAGTGTTGGCATCTTCAGTTGGGCACTGCTCGAGCCCTCCGAAGGCCGCTACGAGTTCGGCTGGCTTGATGACGTGCTTGACCTACTGCACGAGTCCGGTATCCGGGTCGACCTCGCCAACGCGAGCGCATCCCCGCCGCCATGGTTCTCCCACCGGTACCCACAGTCGCTGCCGGTTACCGCGAACGGGGTGCGACTCGGCTACGGATCCCGCCAGGCGTTCTGTGCCTCAAGCCCGGAATATCGGCGGGCGGCCGCGGCGCTGACCACCGAGATTGCGAAACGGTATGCGTCGCATCCGGCAGTGGTCATGTGGCACGTGCACAACGAGTACGGCTGCCATAACCAACCCTGCTACTGCGAGGTCTCGGGGGCTGCGTTCCAGCGCTGGCTTGAACGCAAATACGACGACATCGACGCGCTCAACGAAGCGTGGGGCACCGCTTTCTGGTCGCAGCATTACTACCGGTTTGACGAGATCACCCCGCCGCGGCAATCCGGCACTTTTGTCAACCCGACCCAGGTGCTCGACTTTGCACGGTTCTCGTCCGACGAGTTGCTCGACTGCTACCGGGCCGAGGCCGATATTCTGCGTGCTCATTCTCCCCTTCCGGTGACCACCAACTTCATGGGCTTCTCCATGGGTCTCGACAAGCCGATCGACTACTGGGCGTGGGCGGACCACATGGATCTGGTCTCAAACGACCACTATCTTGTCGCGGAAGATCCCCGCAACTTCCAGGAGCTCGCGATGGGCGCCGACTTCGTGCGGGGGCTTGCCTCCGGGGGGCCGTGGGTGCTGATGGAGCACTCCACATCGGCCGTCAACTGGCAGCCGCGCAACATCGCGAAGCGGCCGGGCGAACTGCGACGCAACTCGTTACAGCACATCGCTCGCGGTGCGGATGCGGCCCTCTTCTTCCAGTGGCGTGCCGCGAAAGCCGGGTCGGAGAAGTTCCACTCGGCGCTCCTTCCTCATGCCGGCACCGATTCGAGGGTCTGGCGTGAGGTGGTCGAGCTTGGCGCCGACCTCGCTGCGATCTCCGAGATTGTCGGCTCCCGCGTCAACGGAGCGGCCGTCGCGATCATTCACGACACGGATGCCCGCTGGGCAAGCGAGCTGGATTCGCATCCCACGATCGACGCGAGCCTGCTCAACGAGACGCGCCTCTGGCACGATGCCCTCTACCGTCTCGGGGTGACGACGGACTTCCGCCGATCTACTGATGACCTCTCGAGCTACGGTCTCGTGGTCGTGCCAATGCAATACCTCATGACGGATGCCGGAGCCGACTCCCTGCGATCGTTCGCGAAGAACGGCGGCACTGTCGTCATCACGTACCAGTCGGGAATTGTCGATGAAGATGATCACATCCGTCTCGGTGGGTACCCGGGGGCCTTGCTCTCAATGACCGGTACCCGCATCGAAGAGTTTTATCCGCTGCGCGAGGGAGAGGAGGTGGAGCTCACCCGGTACGGCTCGGGTCGCGTATTCAGCGAACTCGGCCGCTCTCTCACCTCGGAGGTGCTCGCCGAATTTGCGGGCGGACCGACTGCAGGCTCACCCGCGATCACTCGCAATCGCGTCGGAACGGGAACGGTCTATTACGTTGGCACCTCGCTCTCCCCGGCCGGCGCGCGCGAGCTCGTGACCGAGATCCTCACCGCATCGAGCATTCCTGTTCCGCAGAAGAGCGGCGACGACGTGGAGATCATGCGCCGATCCGATGGAAGCCGCACCTGGTTGTTCGCTATCAACCATGGAAGTGCCGACGCGGTTGTCACAGTTGACGGGGTGGATCTTCTCACCGGAGCGGCGACGGAAGGAACTCTGACAGTGTCTTCCGGTGGCGTCGCCGTGGTGCGCGAAACACTCGCGTGAGTGACATCGTCAACCTGCGAGGCGGGGGATCCGCTTTCGTACTCGACCTCTCCGGGCCGACCCCCGTGATCGTGCACTGGGGTGCCGATCTCGGCGAGTCGATTCCGGATCGGGTTCCCGCGAGCCCGATAGCGCACTCCGCGCTTGACCGCCCGCCCGTGCAGGAACTGGTGCCACAGGCATCAAGTGGGTGGCGCGGCCGCCCCGCTCTCGAAGGCCATCGCTCCGGGGGACGGGCTTTTTCGCCCGCCCTGGTCACCACCGGGTCGCGCGAACTCGGCGTGGAAGGTGTCGAGATCACGATGACGGATGCCGCCGCTGGCCTCGCTCTCTCGCTCGAGATTCAACTTTCGCCGGAGGGTTTGCTTCGGCTTCGCAGCACGCTGCGTAATGACGGCGATGACGACTTCATCCTGCAGTCGCTCAGCACTTCTCTTCCTACCGGACTCGGAGCGTCGGAGATCCTCGACCTCACCGGCCGCTGGTGCCGGGAGCAACATCCCCAGCGCCAATCCCTGCGCCATGGCACCTGGTTGCGTGAATACCGTCATGGTCGCACCGGTCACGACTCGTCGCTCTTCACGGCGGTCGGCACCAGGGGATTCGGCAACCGCTCCGGGTCAGTTTGGGCGACTCACTTCGGTTTCAGCGGCAACCGCGTCACTTCCGTGGAGAAAACGCCGACCGGTCCCGCACTGATCGGCAATGCCGAGCTCCTCGGAGCGGGCGAAATCGTTCTCGCCGCGGGGGAATCCTACGAGACGCCCTGCACCTACGCCTCCTACTCGGCGCGCGGACTCGATGGCATAACGGACACCTTCCACCGCTGGCTTCGGTCACGGGCAACGCATCCCGTCACCGTGCGGCCGGTGGTTCTCAACACCTGGGAGGCGGTGTACTTCGACCACAAGCTGGACAGCCTCGTTGAGCTTGCGGACCGCGCAGAGCTTCTGGGTGTCGAACGCTTCGTGCTCGACGACGGCTGGTTTCGCCACCGCCGTACCGACCGTGCCGGACTGGGGGACTGGTACGTGGATGAGGATGTCTGGCCCGGGGGTCTCGCCTCGCTGATCGACGCGGTGCGAGCCCGCGGTATGCAATTCGGACTCTGGGTCGAACCCGAGATGGTGAACGAAGACTCGGATGTGATTCGCGCGCACCCCGACTGGATCAGCGGTGCCGGGTTCGGGCGCACGCCGGTCGGCTGGCGACACCAGCAGGTGCTTGACCTGGTGAATCCGGCTGCCTTCGCCTACGTCCTCGCGCGACTGGATGCTCTGCTCAGCGACAACGCGATCTCCTATCTGAAATGGGACCAGAATCGCGACCTCACTGAGATGGGGCACACTGGTGCTCCGTCGACCCATGAACAGACTCTCGCCGCCTATCGACTGATCGACGAACTGAGACGAGCGCATCCCGACGTCGAAATAGAGAGCTGTTCCTCCGGCGGTGCACGCGTGGATCTCGGCATCCTCGAGCGCACCGAGCGGGTCTGGGCATCTGACTGCAACGATGCCCTCGAACGGCAGACGATCCAGCGCTGGACCGAGGCGATCCTTCCACCAGAGCTCGTTGGCACCCACGTGGGCCCGACCACCTCACACACGACCGCCCGCACGCATTCGCTGTCGTTCCGCGCGATCACCGCACTGTTCGGCCACTTTGGCATCGAGTGGGATGTGCGCACCCTCGGTGACTCCGAGCTCCTGGAGCTGAGCGAGGCGGTCGCCCTCTACAAGAAGCATCGTGCGCTGATCCACTCCGGAGTCGCTGTTCACGGCGACCTGGTGGATCCGGCCTACTTGCTGGGCGGATCGGTCGCGCAAGACGGCAGCGAGGCGCTCTATTCCTTTGTCTGCGTCGCGAGCTCGTTCGACGAGATTCCGGGCCGGGTCGGATTTCCGGGACTGGATCCGGATGTCCGTTATGACGTGACGGTGATTTTTCCCACTGCCACCTCGCCGTACAACCAGCGCGCCAATGTGGGCTGGATTCCGGACGGCATCACGGCCAGCGGACGCTTTCTCGCGGAGGTCGGGCTTCCGATGCCGATCCTCAATCCCGAGCAGGGCGTACTCATCCACCTCGTTACCTCGCTGGAAGCTGCGGGTCTGTAGCGGCGATGCCGGAAGCGGGCGGTCCGTGCCGCACATGCCGGGACTCGATAGCGGTCCGGCGTATCAAGCTCTGCTACCCCAAATCACATCGCTGCAGGGCTCTCCCATAACGGGCTGATATGACTGTAAGGCGCTTTGTTTTTCATGGTTGACGAAAGATGATTCTCAGAATAGACATTAGGTAGTTGAACCGATACGGCTCGCCTTTCTGTCGACCGGCCCGCTTGATTATGAGCGGCCGCAAGTCATCCTGATTGCATAGAAAGCGCGCGTCGACACGATTTCTCCCAGCCCGAAAGACGGAACGCACATGGCTATCAGCCTCACCGATCTCGAACTCTCGACCCTCGACAGCGTCATCACCCCTGTCGACCCCAACGACGACTGGATCGTCACGGACGGCGGCTCGGCTATCCGTTGCGACGTAGAGGGCATGAACGAGGAACTTGCAGCTGTTCCTACAGAGCACCGATCAGCACAGACGTTGGAGGTCCTTCGGGCCCACCAAGCGGACGCAATTGCCGCCCGATCGAAATGACCCGAACTCTGCTTCGTATCCTCAATTCATCAACAGCTTCCTGTTACCAGAATCGGTAAGTGATCCCACGACGAGTTCATTCGTCAAGTCGCCCCGTTACACACTGTTCGCCGACCGATTCGATCTGAGGAAGGTCACATGATGATTGATATTGCAAGCTCTGTATTCGGCGTTATTGGAATCGTTGTTTTCTCTGTTTGGTTTTTACTTACCGTCGCATTCCAGAAAAATAATGGGCTCAGTCGGCTAACTACACGGTTTGACCGGTTCACACTGATACCAAAATGGTCTTTTTTCACGCCAGATGCCGGTGCGAGTAACTACCACTTTGTTTATCGCAGTCGCGACGATGAAACGAGCGTCAGTCCATGGTTGGAGTTGAACTTATCCCCGAGAGGAATGCTCTTTCCCCTGTGGAACCCTCGAAAACGCTACCGAGAGGGCATGATCGAATTGTTTCAGCTGCTCGCGCTTTCCCGTATCAACTACTCTGCGGAGCGGCTTCAGTTCACCGCGCCATACATAATCTTGCTTGACGTGGCGCGCAAGCGACTCGGGGGTTCAGCGTCGCCGAAGGCGTTCTATCAGTTTGCTCTGGTTGAAACACGCGGTCCAAGCGGAGCTTCTGTGCCACGCGTTCGTTTTTATTCGCTGACTCACCCGGTCTCATAAACCATGTTGACTATCGAAAGCGCCGCACGAATTACCGCCGTCATCGTGGGCATAGGCATCCTTCAAGGTTCTTTGCAACTGCTTGGGAGTTTGAAAGAGTTCAACTCGAGCGGGCTGTTTGACTGGAATAGCAGACAGATCCTCGCTAGGTCACACGGTGCGTCACGTGGATGGATGGTCGGACACAGCGGCTCAGTCTGGCTACGAATTGTCGTGATTGCTCGAATCGTCTGTTCCGTAGCGCTAATCCTTCCGTTTCAAAGCAACCTGCTCTACGCAAGTTACGCAACGATCATTTTGCTGTCGAGCCTTTTCTTGGCCTACCAAATTCGCTACGGCAAAGACGGCTCTAATCAAATATCGTTCATCATCCTTGCGGGCTTGGCATTCACTTTCCTGCTTCCAGCGTCGAGTCCTTTTCACGCCGTGGGTTTGTATTTCATCGCGGCGCAGGCTTTGTTGGCATATTTTGCCGCGGGAATATCGAAGCTATCCAATGCACAGTGGCGTAGCGGATCAGCGTTGCAAAGTATTCTCAACACCGCCACTTATGGACACTCCACGGCCGCAGCCGTACTTCGTAGACGACCCTGGGTTGGAGGCTTCGTCGGATGGTCAGTTATCGTCGTGGAGATCATTTTTCCCGTAGCTCTGGTGGCTCCCCCTGGCGTACTGGTGGCGCTGCTTTTTGCCGGGGCCATGCTCCATCTCGGAACGGCCGTGTTGATTGGCCTCGATACTTTCTTTTGGGCCTTCACCGCGACATTTCCGGCGATCATCTTCGTGCACGGGGTTCTCCTCGGCAGGTAGAACAGCAGTGAAGTGTTCAGATCTCTCACCGCTTTTTTCCTGTGGAGTGATGCCGGGGCTGCTGCCAATTTTCCTGATAGAAGGACCTTCCCTGCGTGGTAGGCAGACTGCGCAGGATGTTCGTGCGGGGCACGATGTGCAACAAGGATTGCGATTCCAGTGTTCTTTGTTTTGAGGTCACCCGGCTGGGCCTGATAGGAACGGTCACCGCGACAGCATCATGGCCGCTTCAAGCTGTGTGATCGCCAGCCAGGTCCTCTTTCAGCAGGACTGCCAAGTTCCCGCCCTGGGTCTCGCGCCTTTTTCCTCCATCGATCCCGCGCGTCGGTCGCGCCTAAAGATCAGATCGACGCGAGCCCGCTATCCGCACCCCAGGGCATCGACCAGTCATAGAAATGTTCGCCATCTGCGCGGAGCCAGCGACGGGGAGCAGAGTTGAGCTGCCAGTCGAGAGGCTCGATACCACCGGGATCGCCACCATCTAGGGCGGTCTTGACCGCGCGGCGGACATCGGCGATCACCCCTCCCTTCCAGGTAACGGGGTCGATCGACGCGAAAAGAGCGGTCCCTGAGTGAGCGATGAGATCCAAAAACTGTCGGTTCTTCTCCCAGGGTGTCTCCGGAGTACTGGGAACACAGTCCGCGTCGACGCTGAAGAATGCACCGTGCTGGGCGAGGCGAAAGGCGAGCGTATTCACTCCCATTCGACGGGTGCGCTCCCACTGCCGACCCGAGGTGTCGTCACCGATGCGCTGAACCTCGACCAGTCCCGCCGCCAGATGGCCAATCGTGTTGCAGCCGATGACGATCGTGTCCCCCGCTGCTTCTCGGATGGCGCGGTAGAGGCCAATCACGACTTCGGCGGTAGTGCGCGATCGATCGGCGAAGGACCACGGGACCGCCTCCATGCCGAGTTCGGTGCCTGGGACGAAATGACCGATGGTGTCGAAGGTGGAGAAGTCGTGCTTGATCAGTTCATAGCCCCATGACACTAATCTTTGGATGTCGCGGCGCACCTGGTTGAGCACCTCGGGGCGGCTGGGATCGAGCGGCCATTCGCCATCGAGCATCTCATCCCGGGTGGGAGACGATCGGTCGCTGGTGAGGAGAGGTCGCATCCACAGACCAGGTCGTGCATCCTCTGCCCGGATGCGGTCCGCAACGGTGGTCATGTTCTCGAAGGACTTGATGCCGGTAAGCCACGGGCCGCCGGGAGCCCCGGACGCGCCTGTGCTCCACCCTGCATCGATGACGCTAAAGGGACGCTCGACGTGCCCATCCGCCGCCTCGACAATGAGGGCGGCATCTCGCACGACCGCCTGGGCATCGAAGCCAGATCCGTAGGCGTAGTACCAGTTGTTTGCGCCGACCAGTGGCGTACGCAACGCCCGCGAGTCTGAGCACAGCGCGGCGCAGAGTGTTTTCTGCGCGCTGAATGCGGAGACGTCAGACACAGCGGAGATGGCAACTACAGTTGCGGCGTCGAGTTCTCGCGCACCAAGCTCGACCGGCTCGCTTCCGGATCGCACGTCCAGCCAAAGGGTTACTCCGTCGGTGTCGACAGTCCAGTACGACATCGCGCCGGGTCTTACTCGCACCCCAGCGCCGCGCGTGTAATGACCGCTCGAGGTGGCGAGCCAATACCAGGGGAGCACCCTTTCGGGGCGAACATGCTGCCATCCCAGATCTCCGTAGGATCGCTCCCACGCGTCGCCAAGCACGAGCGCATCCTCATGAACGCCGTCACGCCAGCGCAGCGCCACGCGAGAGAGTCCGGCCGACGGTGACGTGACGCGCACGCTGAGCCCGTCGATCACCTTCACTGTCTCAACTCGCGCAGAGCTGGTGACCCACCCACCATCGGATTCCTTCGCGGCGGTGCTCATGCCCCCCGAGGCAGTGGACCAGGCGAACACGGCGTCGGGTGTGCGCATGGCCTCGATCACCGTGTCACCAGTCATGAACGGTGCCGTTCGTGACGACGTAGCTCATGTGAGAGGCATCCAGAGTGACTAGCAAGAGTGGCATCTGTTCATGTATCCCGAAGTTGTGAATCGCAAGTCCGAGGAGAAGCGCGGCGGCCATGCCGACTGGGGAGATGTCGGTCGGTTCCTGCGTTCCATGTTCCCCAGGACAGCCCGAACGCCGCGCAGGCCAAGTACGGAGCGCGCGGCAAAATTACCATTACCCCACCCTCGTGCCCTATTTACACGAACAGAGCGACACAGGCCGAAAACAGTTGACCTTGACGGAACCAGCGGAAGACGTTCCTTTCTCAGTTGGCTCCCCGATCTATTCGGAATAGACCCGGCCAGTTCCGCAAAAAGCGCAACGCATCCCGGTAGCGGTCGGCGGGACAAATCAGCCGCGATCGCCCCCACCTGCCGAGGGCGCCGACGTTGTGTTGCGTGGGAACGTCAAGCGGATTCGTGTGCGGGCGACGAAGGTCATCCCTTTATTGGGGAGTCGGAAAGCCTGTAGGTAGGTCGATCATCTCTACGACTGCGATCTGGTTGAGGAGAAACTGCTCGCCCAAACGGAGATGTCTGTCGTCAGTGGCGGCGATGTGCGGCCGAAACCGTTCGCCGTTGTAATGCGGCTCCTTGGCTGCCCACCCGAGCGGCCTGAGCGCTTCGGTCAGTCGCGAGTGTGCGTTCAAGATGGATTCAGTGGGACGAATCAGAGCGACAGCGATGTCCGCATCGGGGACGAACTGTTCGTGCCCAATGACCTCGGCGAGCAGGCGTTCGGTCTTGCGCGAGGCCGCTTTCACAGCGGTAAGGAGCGATTGCGATCAGACCGAGAAACACACCGCAAGCAGGCAGGCAGGCGCGATAGATCTGGGGCCACACGACCCGACGGCCGAATCTGCCGATGTTGTGTCGCTTGGCAACTCTCACTGAGAATGCAGCGGCGGCTAACGCGTCCGATTTGTGGTGTCGAGGCTCAGCAACGCGTGGACGCGACCCTCGTCGGCCGGGTCGAGGCTGAATCCGAGGTGACGTAACACGCTGAGCGCACCGCCGTTGCTCTCAGCCGTTTCCGCTCGCACTGTGCTCGCGCCACCGGCAGTTGCTTCCAGAAGGACCGCCTTCATGACGGCGGATCCGATCCCATGCCCTCGACTGGATCGCGTGAGCCAGATTCCCGTCTCGAACACCTGCGGTTGGTCAGTCAGCTTCAAACGGGCTGAACCAATTACTTTGCCGGACGCGACGACAGCCCAGGTTGCCTCCCCCGTTGGCCCCGCAAGGCCCTCTCGATTGGCTCGATGGTAGTCGCGAAGCCACGCAATTCTTTCTGGCGTCCATTCATTGGCGGCGGACAGGTCAGGTGTCAACTAAACCGACAGCAGTCCCAAACCATCCCACACCCTATCGAGCCGGTAGCGCGGGTGTCATCGTCAGGGAACATCGGGGAAGCGAGAGTCCACAGTGGTCGCCATGTCTACAGCCCTGCCCGAAAGGATTCTCGGGTGCTTCGATTACGACAGGGGACTGTCCCAAAACTATAAGGAGCCGTCTGTTGCGGGAAGACTGGCCCACCCCAGTGCCGCAGCCGTTCCGCAGCAGGGGCGTCAGAATTGCCAGGGGAAAGGTGACCAGTCCGGTTCACGTTTTTCGAGGAATGAGTCGCGGCCCTCCACCGCCTCGTCGGTGCCGTAGGCGAGCCGCGTGGCTTCTCCGGCGACGAGCGGACGACACTCGGCGACGGCTGCTCCGGGAGACTACTGCGGGGCTGTTCTGTGGCCGTAAGTTGCCACCGCAGCGAGCAGATCCGCGTAGTCGCCGTGCACCCACTTCTCCCAGTTCCAGCAGGCAAGAAAGCGCTGTGCGCTGGCGTACCCGTTGGTGAAGAGCGTCGTCTTGTCGGCGCTGGACAGGGTGAAATCGGTAGCGCTGAAGCCCGTGGTGTCGACGAAGATCGTGCGCGATGAAAAGGACGGATCCGAAATGTGCACCCGGTCGTGCGCACTCTGCATGGTCGACAGCAGCGACTTCGCAAGCTGCAGGTTGTTGGCATCTGGGCTCCATGCGGCCTGACTGACGCTGGAGAGTGCAGAGAGCTTGACGCCGAGGGTGGGCCAGCGGGACGGCATCCCGTCGTGGCGGTCGAAAATGTCGATCGGATAATTCGAGAGCATGCCGCCATCCGTGCAGACAATCTGGGAGTGGCCGATGATCGTCGGGTCTGTCGCCATGCGCAGCGGCCTGAAAAAGAACGGGATGGATGCGGATGCGCGCACCGCATCCGCCACCGATTGTGTGTCAGGGTCGACGCCCAGAAACTCACGGTAGTCCCACGGTAGGCGCAGCATCAGCCCGCGGGAAACGTCCGAAACTATCACGACCAGCTTGTACCGTCGCTCGGGGGGAAGCGCGCTACCCGAATCATCGTCCTTGAGGTCGGCCCAAGTGTGCACGCCCTGTTCGGTGAGGATGTCAGTGATCCAGCGATGGAGGAAGTCGCCGAGGAACATGCCCTCATTGAACAGCAGACCCACCGCGGCTCCAATATGTGGCGCGTGGCTGAAGAGCTTCGGCTCGTCTTCGAACTGCGAGAAGTCGAGGTCGTCCATGATCTTCTTGATCTCTGTGACCTGCACGCCAGCCGCGAGCATTGACGCGACGATCGCGCCCGCTGACGTGCCAGCAACGCGTGCGAAGGTGTAAGGATCGTCACGTTCGACCAGAGCAGAGATAGCACCGACGAGGCCCGATCCCTTCACGCCTCCGCCCTCGAGAACAAGGTCTGCATTCGGCATGGCAACTGCACCTCATCTTCCCCGTGCCGCGGCCGCATCAGACGGAGTGAACACGTGCTAGGGCAGAGAATCCTCCGTTCGTCGGATGCTGTCAAGAGGCCCCGTCAACTCAAAAAAACCTCCGCACGGCATCCCGTCGCGGTCCCGCGGCGTTCTCGGCCTCCTCTTGGAGCGAATAAGCCTCATCTGGTCTAATAATCCCCAGTGCCGCAGCCGTTCCGCACCAGGGGCGTCAGAATTGCCAAGGGAAGGGCGACCAGTCCGGTTCACGTTTTTCGAGGAATGAGTCGCGGCCCTCCACCGCCTCGTCGGTGCCGTAGGCGAGCCGCGTGGCTTCTCCGGCGAAGAGTTGCTGGCCGACCATCCCGTCATCCACGGCGTTGAAGGCGTACTTGAGCATGCGGATGGCGGTGGGCGACTTGCCGAGGATCTCGCCTGCCCACTCCAGCGCGGTTGTCTCGAGTTCGGCATGCGGTACCACGGCGTTGATCGCCCCCGTGTCGAGGGCGCGTTGGGCGTCGTACTCGCGGGCGAGGAAGAATACTTCACGCGCGAACTTTTGGCCGACCTGGCGGGCGAAGTATGCGCTGCCGTAGCCGCCGTCGAACGATCCGACATCGGCATCCGTCTGCTTGAATCTGCCGTGCTCGGCGCTCGCGATCGAGAGGTCGCACACGACGTGGAGCGAGTGCCCACCGCCGGCGGCCCAGCCGGGGATGACCGCGATCACGACCTTCGGCATGAAGCGGATAAGCCGTTGCACCTCGAGGATGTGGAGGCGGCCGGTGCTGGCCGACCCGTCGGCATACTGGTAGCCGTCTCGACCGCGGATGCGCTGGTCGCCACCCGAGCAGAACGCCCAGCCGCCATCCTTCGGGCTCGGTCCGTTGCCGGTGAGCAGCACGACCCCGATGCGGGTGTTCTGTCGCGCGTCATCGAGCACTCGATAGAGTTCGTCGACCGTCTGCGGACGAAAGGCGTTGCGCACCTCCGGCCGGTTGAAGGCGACGCGCGCCACCCGTCCCGCATTGTCGTGGTGGTAGGTGATGTCGGCGAGTTCGGAGAAGCCGGCGACGGCTTTCCAGGCGCGGGCATCGAAGAGCTCGGATACGTCGGTCATTGCTTCAGTTTAGGTTCGTCAGTCCGGCATTCGGATCGGTCTACAGAGCAGCTAGAGCACGCCGAGTCGGGCGGCGACATCCTCGGGAAATCCCCCGGTGCAGATCGGGCTCCATCTGGTGAGGGTGATTCGAATCAGTGACTTGTCCTGGATCCACGCCTCGACGGGACCGGGGAGATCTGCTGTCAGGCGTCGTTCCCCAGAATCGAGGCGAGCTCTTCCAGGGTGGAGACAGTGATATCGGGTGCTGTGAAATATCCCGGGTAGGTGGCGCCTGCGCGGTTGATCCAGGCTGTGCATAGGCCGGCCCGCGCGGCCCCGTGGATGTCCCAGGGATGTACGGCGGTCAGTAGCATCCGGCCCACTTCTACGCCGCAGGCGTCCGCGGCGTATTCGTAGGCTGCTCGCAGCGGTTTCCAGCCGGGCGCGTCCTCGACGGAGAGGAGCAGGTCGAATTCGTCCCGGATGTCTGCAGCGCGAAACAGTGTTTCCGCCAGCTGGGTGGATCCGTTGCTGAGCGTTACCAGCCGCAACCCGGAAGCCGCAAACGTGCGGACCGCGCCGGCGACATCCGGGTGAAGAGCGAGGCTCGCGAATCCCTGCAGGATGTGATCGACGGCTTGGTCGACGCTGCGGTTCAGGGAGACCCCGGTGAGGTTTTCGCGGAGTGATTCTGCGGCGATCCTCGCGAATTTCTCGCTGGTGCCGGCCACGGTGAGAGCGAACCCGTCTCGCAGTAGCCCGGCGAACCAGACTCTGGCCATCAGCCCGGGCGCCCCGACATCGGCGAACCGATCGGCCATGGGAGACATGTCGGAGAGGGTCTCGTTGACGTCGAAGACGATCACTGCCAAATTGTTGGTCACGATGGCTTCCTTCGGATAGGAGTGCGCTCTTCAGTCTGACGGCCCTGACCAAAAGATCGGTCAACGCAGGCAGTGACACCGGGATCGACCGTGAGCCCCACCTCGACTAAGTCGCCCCGCTTTATTTTGCTATCGGTCAAACGACTTCTTGTGCCGACGCTGGAGTGATGTTCCGTCGGTGCTTTAGCGCCGACGAACCGGATGGAACAACGCGATGCTGCCCGCTCGGGCCGCGGGGTCACGTTCCGGTTCTACTATGCCGCTGAACTGCAAGCGGTCGGCGACTGCTGCCAGAGCAAGTTCGAACGAATTGACATATGCCCAACTGATCGGCGCGGCTATCCACAGCACCTCATATTGATCACGGTCCAGACGTTCGATATAGCCGAGCAGACGCCCTGGGACACCGTCGGTCATGAATGAATTCGAGATTCGCCAGCCAGTCCGATCCAAGCGGATCACTTCGAGCCCCACGGTGGAGTTTGCTGGGGAACGTACCTCTTGAAGTGTCATTTGTTCCACGCCTTCGTCTCAGCTGTCGGCGAAGCGCCCGTCGTTCGGGCGACATGGGCGAACGCGTCGTTCATGGTCGCGAAAGTGGTCCACACGAACTCATCGGTGAATTCCATTACTTCGAACTCGTCGTCTTTTTCATCGATGAACGCCAAGAACCGACCCTCACCGCGAGCGACCCGGCTATCGCAGACCCGCCACGACCCGACGCCCGCGGGTTCAAGCTGTAGCGCGTCAATGAGGTGATCGTCTCGTCGACCCGCTTTGGCGGCGATGAGAGAAGACGATGAAACAAAGAAGGTCACTATTGCCTCGATTCGCAGAGATACTCGAATGCACCTAGGGCTTGAGTGACAGCTTTCACTTTTACGTTTCACGGACCGGATGTCAACGACCCATGCAATATCGAGGGCGGGGTTGACTTTGTCGCAAAAGCGGAGAGTGAGCGTGTGCTGTAGCGTTCAAAAACTGTCCCAGACCTGGCAGTCCAACGGCGAAGGGTCACGATGGTTATTTGCTCAAGACACATCGTTCTCGCCGACTCTCAGGTCGTCATTCTGGTTTTCGCCCCCCGGCAGTGTGGGTCGTTGTGACCGAATCAGCCCATGTGGAGGCAAGAGATCCGAAGCCCGCTGATGTAGACGACCTGTGTCGTCCGTTTCTCAATTCTCTTCCCGTCTCGGGTGCATCCGTCACGGTAATGACAGCATCCGGTCTGCGGATGACGCTCTGTTCAAGTGGGGTGATTGCGGCGCGTATTGACGAGCTGCAGTTCGAGCTCGGTGAGGGGCCGCAAAGTTCGGTCGCCCGGTCAGGTCAAATTGTCATGGTCCCGGATGTTGCCGCGGGAGGCCACGACGAGTGGCCGGTGCTGGGTGCAGCCCTTGGTGAGTTACCTGTCGGGGCGATTTTTTGCGTTCCCATTCAGATGGGCGCGGTCACGGTCGGGGTTGCGACCCTCCATAGCGACAAACCTCTCTCGTTGGACCATCACCAGCAGACCACGGCGTTGATGATTGCATCCGCAATAGCGGCAGGAGCTGTCCAGCAGGCAATGGTGTCCGCGTCCGATGACACGGCTGTGGAGTCCGCGGCGGCGCCCGCGCTTCGCCGAGAGGTTCACCAGGCCACCGGCATCCTTCTCGTGCAGTTGAACACGACCGCAACTATCGCGTATGCACGGTTACAGGCCTACGCTTTTGCGAACGGGATAGCCGTTCTCACGGTCGCTCGCGATGTTGTGGCCGGCTTGCTCACCTTCGAAGAAACACCCTCGTGACAACAAATCAGGAAAAGAAGATGATGATGCCAACGGAGACACGTGAGAGCAAGCTCAGTGCGGCTTTCGTCAAACTCGCCGACACCCTTGTCACCGAATTCGATGTCGTTGACCTCCTGCATTGGCTTGTTGGGCAGTGCACCGACATTCTCGATACCCAAGCGGGCGGGCTCATGCTCGCTGACCCCACCGGCCAGCTTCAGCTGGTGGCTTCAACGAGTGAAGAAGCTGAGCTGGTGGAGATTTTTCAACTCGCTGCGGGTGAGGGCCCGTGCCTTGACTGTTTTCGAACAGGCACCCCCGTCACCGTCGGTAATATCGAAGCGGATGGGGGGGCCTGGCCAACGTTCTCAACAGAAGCGCTGAAATTCGGCTTCCGATCCATTCACGCCACCCCGTTGCGCCTCCGCGGGCAAATTATCGGCACCATGAACCTGTTCAGCCATCACACCGGCGCGCTCGTCTCGGAGGACATCGCCGTCGCGCAAGCACTGGCCGATGTCGCGACGATCGGGATTCTGCAGGAACGCAACATTCGCAACGCCAACGTCGTGGCTGAGCAGCTCCAACGCGCGCTCGATTCGAGGATTCTGATCGAGCAGGCCAAAGGAGTCCTCGCCACCACAATGAACACCACGATGAACCACGCGTTCGCAATCATGCGAACCTACGCCCGCGACCGGAACCTTCCCTTGCGCCAGGTGGCCGACGACATCATCGCCCGACGGATCGACGTGCGAAAACGCACATCGTCATAGGCGCGCCGAACAGCGAGTCCTGTCCCGACGGAAACGCACGGTCACCCGATGGGAGTTGAGAACAGTGTGGCGAAAGCAGACCGCCAAGTGCCTCCTCGCGGTCGTCGCCGAGGAGGCAACCTCTTTCGATGGATGCGTATGGCCGGGCGGTGGTGGCCGACGCTACTTCGCGAGGAAGTCGAGTACAGCGGCGTTCCACTCATCCGGGTTGCTGACAATCACGCCGTGCGGGGCGCCGTGAAGTAATACGAGCTCACTGCCTGGAATTGCTTCGTGCGTACGCGCGCCCGATCCTTCGAACGGCACAATCCCATCCCCGTCGCCATGAATGACCAGCGTCGGAACCGACACTGCCTTGAGGTCATCACGGAAGTCCGTTTCAGCGAATGCGGCCATGCAGGCGAGGGCTGCAACCTTGCTGGACTGGAGGGCGAGGGCGATCGCTTGCTTGCGCTGCTCTTCGGTGACTTTGAGCACACCGTCGACGGAGTAAAACTGGGTGATAAAGCCGTCGTAGAACTTCTCCTCGCTCGCCGTGAGCCCTGTCGTCATCGTCTCGGCCAGAGCGGCATCGAGGGGGCCGTCGGGGTTCGTCGGGCCCTTAAGGAGGAACGGCGGAACCGCCGAGGCGAAGACCACGCTGTGCAAACGCTCTGTTCCGTACTTTGTGAAGTAGCGGGCAACCTCGCCGCCGCCCATTGAAAACCCCACCAGCGTCACATCGTTCAGGTCGAGCTCGGTGAGCAGGGTGTGGAGGTCTTCCGTGAGAGTGTCGTAGGTGTAACCCGTGCGGGGCTTGTCGCTGCGGCCAAAACCACGACGGTCATAGGTGATGACCCGGTACCCTGCGGCCTCGAACGCGGGAACCTGCTCCGACCACGATTCTCCCGAGAGGGGCCAGCCGTGGATCAGCACGACGGCCCGTCCGTTCCCGCCGGTATCGTCAACGTGCAGGTTGGTGTCCTTGAACAATCCGTGGTGTGCGGTGATCTCAGCCATGTCATCTTCTCTCTATTGATCGGCGCCAAACCGGTCTGCAGGCGCCTTTATCGTCCTCGCAAGGAGCTTGCCCCAAGCGCGTGAAATTGCTGGGGGGTTGACAGAGATTTTGAGAAGGTCTACCCCGACCCCAATCAGCGCCATTGCGGTCCCAGCCAACCTGACACCAATCACTGCATCAGACCCGAAGATGGTGGCCTCGAAGCAGTTGTGAACATGGCTGACAAACAGGTGTGGCAGAAAAACCTTCTCGAGCTGTCCGATGAGCAGTTCGAGGCCACCTTCAAGACCAATGTGTTTGCCATGTTCTGGATTATCAAAGCGGCCCTCCCGCACCTCGGTCCGGGTTCCACGATCATCAA
>JANYEI010000243.1 GCA_025363205.1 Frigoribacterium sp. | reverse complement strand
TCGATATATATCAAATAACTGTCATACTGTGAGCGTGCCCAAAGCTCTCCCCGTTCTGGATGATGTCTCGCCCATCTGCTGTGCGCCACTGTCGTCGACCCCAGACTTTCCCCTGGATGACGCCGTTCGACTCGCGGTACGACTGAAGGCCCTCGCTGACCCCGCACGCCTGCGACTCATCGCCTACATGTTGAACCAGCCGAACAAGGAAGCCTGCACCTGCGATCTGGCACCGGCCGTTGGGCTCACTGAACCGACAGTCAGCCATCACCTGAAGACGCTCGAGAGGGCCGGGCTCGTCTCGAAAGAGCGCCGCGGCATGAATGTGCATTATGCGGTCGAGACCAAAGCGATTCGCGCACTCGGTGTCGCTATCCAGCTGGATGCCCCTGCCAACCTCCCGCTCCCATCCTGTTCAGCCTGACCAAGAAAGAGAACACCATGCCCACGATCCGCATTTACGAGCCTGCCCTCTGCTGCGACACCGGTGTCTGTGGCGCCGACGTCGACCAGTCGCTCGTAACCGTCACCGCCGACATTCGCAGCCTCCAAGAAATGGGCGCTGACATCATGCGCCATAACCTGGCCAGTGACCCCACCGCGTTTACGGATGACGAAACGGTGCGTGCCTTCATGCATACCGTCGGCTCCAAGGGGCTGCCGCTGACGGTTGTGGATGGTGTCACTGTTTCCACCGGCTCGTATCCCACCAGGGAAGCCCTGCTACAGCTCGCCGGCCTCGGCGCACCGGAAACCGCGCCCGCCCCGCGCCTCGAACTCGGTCTGACGGAAACGGCGGTCGGCGGTTGCTGCGGCGGCTCTGGTTGCTGCTGAGACGGTCATGAAGTTTCTCGAAGATCCGCCCAGATTCCTTTTCTTTACAGGCAAGGGAGGTGTCGGCAAGACTTCGGTCGCCTGCGCGACGGCGCTGGAACTCGCCAGCCGCGGAAAGTACGTGCTGCTGGTGAGCACCGATCCCGCCTCGAATATCGGGCAGGTCTTCGGGATCACGATCGGTAACACAATCACCAAAATTCTCGCTGTTGCTGGACTCTCCGCGCTCGAGATCAATCCTGAACAGGCAGCCGAGGCCTACCGGGAGCGAATAATCGCACCCGTGCGCGGGCTGCTGCCCGAGAGCGAAATAGCCGGAATCACGGAGAGCCTGTCCGGATCGTGCACCACCGAAATAGCGTCGTTCGATGAGTTTACGAACCTCCTGACCGACGGCGACACGTACGGCCAGTACGACCACATCATCTTCGACACCGCCCCGACCGGACACACCATCCGCCTGCTGCAATTGCCCGGCTCATGGACGGAGTTCCTCTCCACCGGTAAGGGCGATGCCTCCTGCCTCGGCCCGATGTCAGGGCTGGAGAAGCACCGGACGGTCTATGCGAACGCGGTCACGGAACTCACCGATCCCACCCGCACTCGTCTGGTGCTCGTCAGCCGCGCGCAGGCATCGTCTCTCATCGAAATAGAACGTACATTCGTCGAGCTGACCGAGATTGGGATCAGCAGCGGTTACGTCGTGGTCAACGGGGTGCTTCCCAGAAGCGCCGGTGACGAACCGATCGCCGTCGCGGTGCGGAATCGCGAGAGCACCGCGCTCGGGGCGATGCCCCCATCGATTGCCGCGCTCCCCCGGGACGTTCTTGAGCTGAAGACCGGCAACATGGTCGGCGTAGACGCCATCCGTAGCTTGTTCACTTCGGAAGATTCATCCAAGTCACCGGAGATTTCGGTGGGTGAAGAGATCGCCGACGCGCCGCTGAAGACACTCGTCGATGAGCTCGAAAAGAGTGACCACGGGCTCATCCTGTGCATGGGCAAGGGCGGTGTCGGCAAGACCACCATCGCCGCGGCTGTCGCGGTCGCCCTGGCCGAACGTGGGCACCGGGTGCACCTCACGACCACCGACCCCGCGGCCCACCTCACCGAAACACTGCACGGTAGCGTGCCCGGTCTCACCGTCTCCCGCATCGACCCCGACGAAGCAACGCGGCATTATCGTGACCACATCATTGCCACGAAGGGCAAAGAACTCGACGACAACGGCAGGGCCGCCCTCGCCGAGGATCTGCTATCCCCGTGTACCGAAGAGGTCGCGGTCTTCCAACAGTTCTCTCGTGCTGTGCACGAATCGCGTCACCAGTTCGTGGTGATCGACACCGCCCCCACCGGCCATACCCTTCTGCTGCTGGATGCCACCGGTTCATACCATCGTGAGATTGCCCGCCAGATCGGCGACACCCTCTCGTTCACCACTCCGCTCATGCGACTCCGGGACCCTGAGCAGACCAAGGTCATCCTCGTCACACTGGCCGAGACGACACCGGTCCTCGAAGCCGAAGGACTGCAGCAGGATCTCGTGCGAGCCAGAATTCACCCGTGGGCGTGGGTAGTGAACAACTCGATCGCCGCGGCGCATCCACAATCGCCCTTCCTCGGGAAGCAAGCCGCCAATGAAGTCGAGCAGATCGATCGAGTGCGCGGGCTCAGCGCGCGGGTAGCCATCGTTCCGCTACTCGCCGAAGAGCCCATTGGCGTAGCCAAGTTGGCGGCGCTGACCGCCGGAGCGCATCAACTGGCCTAGGGCGATTACGTACTCGGCCATCTGAGCGATCGCACGCCGAGATGCGGTCGATGGCGCCCCTCGCCGGTTCCTGGAGTCACTTACGATCGTGCCGGTCAGACTGTCGCGGGAAGAGTGCGGCGGGAAGCAGCTCAGCCAGCAGTGCCTCGACACGAGCCTTGATATCGTCGCGGATCGGACGCACCTCATCGATCGACTTTCCCTTCGGGTCTGTCAGCTCCCAGTCCTCGTACCGTTTGCCCGGAAAGATCGGACACACGTCGCCACACCCCATGGTGATGACCACGTCGGAGTCTTTGACCTGCTCGGTCGTCATGAGTTGGGGCACCGCTTGCGATATGTCGATGCCCTCTTCGGCCATCGCCTGGATCGCCATCGGGTTGATCTGGTCACCGGGCTCGGACCCACCGGAGCGCACGTCGACGGCATCGCCGGAAAGTTTCCGCAGATAGCCGGCAGCCATCTGCGAGCGACCCGCGTTATGGATACATACGAACAGGACAGTGGGCTTCTCACTCAATGGACTCCCCAATCTCGACAATAATCAAAGCATAGATTGGCATCTATGGATCTCGAAAATTCTCCCAGGTGAATTCAGACGAAGTTCACCTTTGGAGGGCAAACATCACGCATGAGGCGTCGTCAACCCCTTGTTGCCGCGCATTGTTAGCGCAATGGTTGATTTATTGCGGATGAAACGAATGGTGTCGATGCGATCTGGGATGACTGGAAAAAGGCGGTCACGATGACCGCCAATGAGATCGAATCATGACAATTCTCGGTATGAAGAAGGTCGATCTGACCGGATTCCGATGTCGAGCACTCACGCTGGCGATACTCGTTGATGAACTGGGGCAATGATCCGCTGAAGAAGGCATGACGTCGATGAACGGAGCGAAGAGTGGTGTGTGTTTCGGCGGAGGTCCACACCATGGCCCCTTGCCGTAGCCGATCGGCGTCTCAATAACTACGTCACACTCGTGTGAATACGCCAACCTCGGCCAGGATCACCTGGGCAACCTAGGGTGCAGCGCGGCGGCCTGATTTTTTGACCTGGGATGTCGTGCTCGCTTTCAGCCGGGGGCTGTTCGGGTTGAGCAGGGAGTGTTTGTGACTGTAGAAGAAGTAGATCGCAAGGCCAATAACGAGCCAGATCGCGAATCGCAGCCAGGTCTCCCAGGGCAGTGACGCGACCAGCCAGAGGGAGAATCCCACCCCGATAATCGGCACGATCGGCATGAGGGGAAGGCGAAAAGTGCGGGGAATCTCCGGGCGACGGTAGCGCAGCACGATGACGGCGACACATACGACCACGAAAGCGAGCAGGATGCCGATGTTGGTCAGTTCGGCCACTATCGTGATCGGCAGAAAACCGGCAAAAAGCGCGGCGCCTCCGCCGACGATCCAGGTGACCCGCGTTGGTACGTGCCTTTTGGCATCCGTCTTGGCAAACCACTTCGACAGCAGCCCGTCTCGGCTCATCGAAAACCAGACCCGCGTGGCGCCGAGCATGAACGTCACCATCACGGTCACGATGCTGACGATCGCCCCAATGGCGACGACGTTCGCGACAGCGGGCAATCCGACCGACTTGAATGCAGTGGAGAATCCGCTCTCCGGGTCAATTTTCGTGTAATTCTGCATCCCCGTGAGTACCAGCGTGGCCAGCACGTAAAGCACCATCTCTATGGCAAGGGAGAGCAGGATGGCCTTCGGCATGTGTTTGGTGGCGTCTTTCGACTCCTCGGCGGCGGTACTCATCGCGTCATAACCGAAGACCGCGAAAAAGACTGTCGCTGCACCCGTCAACGCACCGGCCGCGCCGAACGGAAAGTAGGGCGTGTAGTTGGCGCTGTTGATCTGGAAGAGTCCGAGCACGATGATGACGATCACCAGCAACACCTTGAAGCCGACGACGAAGACTTCGAAGCGGGCTGCGGCTCGAATACCCCTGGTCAGAAGAAACGCCGTACCGAGGCACAAAACTACCGCGAAAAGATCGACGACGTGTCCGGGGCCGGTGCCGTATGCCCCGAGCATCCACGCCGGCAGGTCGAGTCCGAATTGCCCGACCAGGAAACCGAAGTAGCCCGAAACCCCAATGGCGACAACCGCAACGATGGCCGTATATTCGAGCAACAGGTCCCAGCCAATGAACCAGCCGGCGAGCTCACCGAGTGACACATATCCGTAGGTGTAGGCAGACCCGGCCTTCGGAATCATGCCAGCAAATTCGGCATATGACAGCGCCGCTGCGGCACTGGCAATTCCGGCGATGAGGAATGAAATGAGTACGGCGGGCCCGGCAGTATTGTGGGCAACGGTTCCGGCGAGGGTGAAGATTCCAGCCCCGATAATACCGCCGACGCCAATGGCCGTCAGCTGCCACAGCCCCAGGGATCGGGTGAGGGTTCCCTCCCCACCCTCCGTTTCTTCCTGGATCTGATCGATTGGTTTACGCCGCAGGATCGTTTCCCGGATTTTTTGGATCAGTGGGGTATTCATGAGTCCTCCTCGACACAGATTGGTTCCAGTCTGCCCCGGTCAGGGCGAACGAGGCAACCGGTGCCCAGAGCCGCGGACATTCCCTGGTGCGCTGAAAGCGCATGTTCGGCGGCGGCGAGGCGATGGGCTGGTGGGGTGGTGACGAACAGTTGAGCTGGTGATGGGGTGCTGCCGTTCTTAGAGCGCAGGGGTGACACGACGCTAAGAATCGGGATGTATTGTCTGAACGCGTTGGTGCGGATAGTGCCTTTTCTGGCCCCGGAGTGGATTTTCCAAGGGAGTGTCTTGCGTGGTCACAGTGCTCAGCGGGGGGCGGCCATCCGGCGTGCGGCGTCAACTACGAACTCCCGCCGGCTGGCGCGTTCGCCGGGGTCATTCCCGCTCACCCCGGTGATCATTTCCGCGAGCTGTGGCACGGTCTGCCACCAGGCCGCGAGGGCGATGAGAGCGAACACCAAATAGGCCGGGTCGATATTCGGGTCGAGGAAACCGTCACGTTGTGCCTGCGCGAAGTGTTCGACTTTGTCCTGGTAGTGGGCGGATCGTCGACTGATGTCGGCGGCGGGAGACCGGGTAAGGCCTTCCCATTGCAGGAGGCGCGCCAGTGCCGGGTGGCTGGCGTGGTAGTCATAGGTCGCCCCGGCGAAGTGACCGATGTCGTCAAGTCCCTCTCCGGCCAGCGCGACCGCAGAGGCAAGCCTGTCGAGTTCGTCAGTGAGCACGACCTCCCACAGCGCGCCCTTGTCGCCGTAATAGCTGTAGAGGCGCTCCTTGTTGATTTCCGCGCGCTCGGCGATTCGAGTCATTGTGGTGCCGTGGAGTCCGTGCTCCGCGAACTCCACGGTGGCGGCTTCTTTGAGTCGGCGCCGGGTGCCTTCAGTATCCCAAGCCATTTTTCTACGGTAGATCATTTCCAACGCGAGCGTTGCAATTGTCGACGGGAAGTCGTATCGTGGCCTATCTCCAACGATAGCGTTGGAGATGTTCAGGGGAGTTAGCAATGCAAAGTACACCGAACACGCCAGAAAATCCGGCGACCAAAACCAAGTTTTCGCAACGGAACGACGGCAAAATTGCGCTCGTCACCGGCGCGAATGGCGGCATCGGCAAGGAAATCGCCCGACAAATGCTGAATTCCGGCATGACCGTCTACGTCGGCTCGCGGGATAGACGACGGGGACAGGCCGCAATCGACGAGCTCGGCGGCGGCGCTCGCTTGCTTGTGCTGGATGTGACCGACGCGAACTCCGTCGCGGCCGCTGCGGAGCGAGTCGCGGAGCTGAACATACTCGTCAATAACGCCGGGATCAGTGACTTCGGCCAGCCCCCGACGGAGACGGAGGTGCACACATTCCGCCGGGTTTACGAGACGAACGTGTTCGGAGTTGCGGCTGTCACTAACGCCTTTCTTCCCGCCCTGAGACGTTCTGCACATCCGCGGATCGTCAACGTCTCGAGCGGTACAGGGTCGCTAACTTGGTCGACCGCACCGAACCCGCAGTTCGACTACCGGATGGGTGGGGCTGGCGCGGCATACCGCTCCTCGAAGGCCACCCTCAACGCACTCACCATTTATTATGCACAGGCACTGGCCGCGCACGGATCCTTCAAAGTCAACGCTCTCGCCCCGGGTCTTCGCGCCACGAACTTGAACAGCCGCGCCGCCGAGCATGGCGGGGATCCCGCAGAGGCCGCAGCGCAAGCCGTGAGACTATCGCTGCTCCCGGCAGATGGACCGACCGGCGGATTCTTCTCCTGGGATGGCACCGTCGCGGCCTGGTGAGGTGTGCGGCCGCTCTCGACACCAAGCAGTTCGCTCGCGAGACGCGACTCACCAGATGCCGCAGTCTGTGCGGCCGGGGGCAGTCCCTGCGCCTGACGGGGAGTGGTGTAACCAGCTATTCATCGATCGTTTGGTTGACCCTCTTGTGGGGGCCACGCCAGTATTTTTCTTGGGCCCTTCGCGAGTGCGTGAAACAGGTCCAAGCATCCGAATGAGGTCATCGCGATGCTGCATTTTTTGATGTGCGAACTCCTGAAGGGGATATCAAATGAGTAGCAATTCACCTCCGCGCAGGCAGTCGGTGCTGCGCCGTTTCTCGTCGCTGACAAAGCGGAACCGCATCCTCGCGGTCACTGCTGCAGGCTGTGCCCTTGCTCTGCTTGGCAGCGGTATGGCCACCGCGTCGACCCTCGCGTTGGGCGACCAGCAGGTGGGAACCCAGTACGACGGCGGGGTTCAGATCGCATCCGGTCAGATGATCAAACCCATCGGTGACCGTCTGATGACGCCGTTCGGCAAGTTCATGGGATCGGTCGTCAATCCCAACGGCCGCTACCTGGTCGGCACCAGCGCCGACCGCTCGGTCGACCTGCAGGTTTTCGACCTCAACACATTCAAACCGGTCGCGGCGGCGGGTACCCTCGCGGCTTCGTCGTTCGCGACCGCGGCGACCAATGCCGGCTACGGGAACATGGCATACCTCAAAATTCCCGACGGGAGCGTCGGTCAGGAGGGGCCGACTTTCTCTCTCGACGGGAAGTTCCTCTACGCCCCAGTGGCGACCGGCATCATCCGGTACCCGTTCAATATGAACGGCTCGCTCGGCGCTGGCACCAAGATCAGCATCCCGACCGCGGGCGGACTCAAGGCGCTGACTGCTGGCATGGCATTCTCAGCCGACGGCTCGACCCTCTACGCCGCCGCTAACGGGCAAAACACGGTCGTCGCGATCGACGCGGCCTCGGGCACGATCACGCAGACCTTCCCCGTGGGCATCGCGCCGCGCCAGCTGAAGTTCGTCGACAACACCCTTTACATCTCGAACGAGGGTGGCCGCCAAGCGGTCGCTGGCGATACGACGATGGACTCCTACGGTAGCCAGGTCCCCGCTGACACAACGCTGGGTACCTCGACGACGGGTACGCTCAGCGTCATCGACACGGCGAACCCCTCGGTGTCGGTTGCGACGATCCCGGTTCAGTTGCACCCGACGGCGATGTACCTCGACGGCAAGACCCTGTACGTTGCCAACACGAACAGCGACACCGTTTCGGTCGTCGACACAAAGTCGGGCAAGGTCGTTCAGACCATCGCGACGCAGCCGTGGGCGTCCTCGACGATCGGCTACGAGCCGACGGCGCTCACTATGCAGGACGACCACCTGCTGGTCTCCCTCGGTCGAGCCAACGCCATCGCCGTGTACAAGGTTGACCGCAAGGACCCACGCGACCCGGCCAGCTCCATCGGCCTGCTGCCGACTGACTATTTTCCAGAAAACGTCACCGCCGTGAACGGCCGGATCGTGGTGACCAATACGCGCGGCATCGACGCTCGTGGCCCGGCGCTGACCTTTGACAAGGGTCTGGGCACTTCCCCGGCGACCGGACACGGCACTCACTCGACCACCGCCTCCCTAACCAGCTTCGCTCTGCCGAGCGACCAGCAGATCCAGAAGTACACCGCCACGGTGTTCACCCAGAACGGCTGGGACTCCAAGTCGGGCAAGCAGTCTCAGGCCGAACAGGGCGGAAACGGTGCGGTTGTCGCCATCCCGAAGCGAATCGGTGACCCGTCGGCCATCAAGCACGTGTTCCTGTTAGTGAAGGAGAATCGCAGCTACGACCAGCTGTACGGGGACATGAAGCAGGGCAACGGGGATCCCTCTCTCACGCAGTTCGGACAGCGGGTCACGCCAAATCAGCATGCGCTTGCGACCCAGTTTGGCCTGTACGACAATACCTACGACATCGGAACTAACTCCGCCGAGGGCCACAACTGGCTTATGCAGGGCGACAACCCGGCGTACACCGAGACCAGCGCAGGCGAGTACACCCGCTCGTATGACACGGAGGAGGACGTGCTGGGCCACCAGCGTTCCGGCTTCCTCTGGACCTCTGTGCAGGCGGCCGGCAAGACCGCGAAAAACTTTGGCGAGTTCGAATACGGCGAGGGCAAGCCAGCTGGCGCGACCTGGCAGAAGTACTACTGCACGGCCAAAGACGTGATGGCCGGTGGCGATCCGGCCACGCTATTCGACCCATCGATCCAGTTGCACGCCAGCTCGGCCATCCCTTCGCTCAACGCAATAACGGACCCGAACGCTGCACCGTTTGATCTCGCCGTGCCGGACATTTATCGCTATGCGACCTGGAAGCAGAATTTCGAGAAAAACGGTCCGGCCAACTTCAACATGGTCTGGCTTTCGAGCGACCACACCGGTGGTACTGCCGATCCGGAAGCTCAGGTCGCCGACAATGACCTCGCCGTTGGCAAAATTGTCGACGAGATCTCGCACTCGCAGTACTGGAAGGACTCAGCGATCTTTGTCGCTGAGGACGACACTCAGGATGGCGCCGACCATGTCGACGGCCACCGGGCGCCCGTTCAGGTCATCAGCCCGTATGCGGTGCACGGCAAAACGGTCAGTACCTTCTATTCGCAGATCAGCATGGTGCGCACCATCGAGCAGATCCTCGGCGCTCAACCTCTGAACCAGAAGCTTGCCGCGGCGACACCGATGATCGACGCGTTCACGAATAAGCCGGACCTGACGCCGTATAGCGCGGTGCTCAACCAGGTGCCCCTGACCGAGGGGGTGGTTACCGCGCCGACGTGCGGCTACGACACCCTCGGGCTGACCGGGGCCGCGGCCGACGCGGTGAACGCCGACGCTGTCAAAGCCGCCGTGATTCCCGACACAGAAAAAACCACTGCCGCCCAGTGGCAGAAGTGGTCGGAGAAGCAGCACTTCGTTGGGACCGCCCATCACAACGCGGTGCCCGACTTCGACAATCCTGAACTGATGAATCGATGGACCTGGTACCAAACCCACCACTGGACGTCCCCGTACCCGGGGGACGCGAAGATTTACGGGCCTGATGCTGTTCCCGGCATTCCGGCGGGATCGAGCGACCACAACGATTCGGACTGATCACCACCGGTCGGCTGAAGCCGACCGCTAATCGCTGACACGCGCCGAGCCCGACGGCATAGCCGCCGGGCCCGGTGCGTGCGCGCTTATCTGCCGGGCCCACCTTCAACGCTCCAGACATCCATCTGGACCTTCGGTGACTTTGGTTATACGGCGGCGAGGGTTGTGGCGTCGATGACGAAGCGGTAACGCACGTCGGAGCGCACAACGCGCTCCCAGGCCTCGTTGATGTAGTCGGCCGAGATGAGCTCGATTTCGGGTGCGATGCCATTCTCGGCGCAGAAGTCAAGCATCTCCTGGGTTTCCCGGATGCTGCCGATGCCGGAGCCGGCGAACGATCGCCTGTTTCCGAACAGCGTGAATACCTCAACGGGCAACGGCTGCGCGGGGGCGCCGACACTGACCAGGGTCCCATCGAGGGCGAGCAGGCCGAGATACGCGTTGATATCTACCGCCGCGGAGACGGTGTTGATGATCAGGTCGAACGTGTTGGCCAGGTTGTCGAAGATGGAGGCGTCGCTGGTTGCGTAATAATGCTCCGCGCCGAACCGTAAGCCATCATCCTGCTTAGACAAGGACTGGGACAGTACGGTGACCTCAGCTCCCATGGCGTGCGCCATCTTTACTGCCATATGACCGAGGCCGCCCATCCCGACGACGGCGACCTTCTTTCCGGGACCGGCGTTCCAATGGCGCAGTGGTGAGTAGGTCGTGATGCCAGCGCAGAGCAGCGGTGCGGCTGCAGCGTAATCGATGGCCTCGGGAACTCGCAAAACAAAGTCCTCGACGACGACAATATGAGACGAGTAGCCGCCCTGTGTGATCGTGCCGTCGCGGTCTACCGAGGTGTACGTTCCGGTGTTGCCCTTAAGGCAGTAGTTCTCCATGCCGGCGAGGCAGTTGACGCATTCGCGGCATGAGTTGACCATGCAGCCGACCCCGACCCGGTCTCCGACCTTATGCCGGGTGACACCCGTTCCGATCTCTGTGACGACGCCGACGATCTCGTGGCCGAAGACCTGCGGATAGGCGATCGGGCCCCATTCCCCGCGTGCGGCATGGATGTCGGAGTGGCAAACGCCAGCGTAGGCAATCTCAATTAAAACGTCTTTTGCACCGACGTCGCGGCGTTCGATGGTGGTGGGGACAAGGGGTTCGGTCGCCGAGGGCGCCGAGTAAGCAAGTGCGATCATATTAATGACTGTAGGCGCGCGAGCTGCGGAGAGGCAGGGGCCATCAGAACCCCTCTAGTGCGGAATATAGACGGATGAGGACTGACGATCATTGCACCGCGATGCCTGTCACGCCAACTTCGGGTGCCGTCCACGCGGCGAGCAGCTGAAGCCGTTCGGCGCTTTCGGATCCCGGTTCCGCACCGTAGGCAATGAGAGTGAGTCCGTTGTCACCAACCAGTTCCATTGCCTCCCAGAAGAGTTCGACAATCCCCACGACCGGGTGTGAAATCCTGGCAACTCCAGCCTGGTAGGTATGAACGTCATGATCGGCCCAGAGGGACCGGAATTCGTCACTGCGGGTGGAGAGTTCACCGATCAGGTCGCTGAGGTGTTTGTCGTATGGGTTTCGTCCCGCCGCTGCCCTGAGGACGGCAACATTGCTCTGTGCGACCTCAAACCAGTCAGGGTAGAAGTCACGAGCCTTCGAGTCGAGGAAGATAAAGCGCGCCTTGTTCGGGGCGGAGATCGCGCCCTCGAAGATAGGTGCGTAGAGCGCGGTTCCGAGTTGATTGGCGGCCAGAAGGTCCATGCGGTCGTTGCGTATCCATGCGGGGCCCGCGAAGGAGTTCAGAATTTGTTGGACCGGTTGTCGAACTTTGTGGCTGGGCTGTGTCCAGTGTCCGCCGCGGGGGCTGTTCGCCAGGCGGGCGAGGTTGAACAGATGATGCCGCTCGTCCGCGGTGAGTCGAAGCGCCCGGCCGACCGCTTCAAGAACACTCTCCGAGACGCCGGTGAGGTTACCGCGCTCAAGTCGAACGTAATAGTCGATGCTGACACCCGCAAGGGTCGCGACTTCCTCTCTCCGGAGTCCGCTGACCCGCCGACGGGGGTCGTACCCGCCCATTCCGACGTCGCTCGGTTTCACCCGCGCGCGCCGGGACATCAGGAATTCGCGGACTTCGGCAGTTTGCTGCATACATACGACTGTAGGGCGGGCCGAACGCTCAGGGGAGGTAATGCCAGTACCTCTCGAGACCATCGCTGGGTGCAGTGGCCCTGCCCCGGCTGGCGGTCACCGGGGTCAAGGCCAAGACGCTCAGGGGACCCGTGGTGTTTTGACGGGAACGCCACCTATTCTCTCGAGCGTGACAGATACCGACAACGGCAACGAATCGATCGGCGCTTACCACCGAAATCGGTTGGATCGAATCCGCCGGGTGGCGCAGGTTGAGGCAATGGGTGGGCGCGACAAACGGTGGAGTAGTCGCGTCTTGCACGGTATCGGCACAGTGAGTGAACACGCCGCAGCGGGATTGATTGCTGCCGGCGCTCTCGTCACCTGGGTCGCGTTCGGCATCGCGACCCAATTTCCCGTGTGGTGGGACAACATTCTGTTCGTTACGAGCTCATCCGTCACGGTCGTGATGGTGTTCGCACTCCAGCACACTCAAGCTCGACAGCAGGCGGTAACCCAACGAAAACTCGACGAACTGCTGCGCGCCCAGCCCACTGCCGACAACCGACTCATCGCATTGGAAGGTGCGTCAGACGACGAACTGGGTGCGCTGACTGACCTCAGTCAGGCACACCGAGAACGAGCCCTCGGAACGGATGCACCACCACCACCGATTGCGGATCTCCCGACGTAAAAGACTGATTTACAGCAGGTGCGCACCAAACCGGAATGTCAATCGGGCTGGCTTCAAGTTGGTTAGTCTCAGGCGTGATCGCGGTCGTTCTGATTTCTCCTGTTCAAGTTATGCCGTCAGATATGTGTGGGGTAACCAAGATTCATCTGAACACGCTTCGTCTTATTTGTAGAGGGGATTGCGATCAGGGCACTGCCAGGGCAGGTGATGAAAATTTTCGGTGGACTCCGATCGGAGCAGCACCCACCGGCAGCTTTCTGAATCTCGGCAGGACTCGGGCGGTCGAGGTGTCAGGGACGCGCTGGCCACAGGCCCCGAATTGGCGGGTGGCGAGGTTCGGGTCCAGACTGGAATCATGACCGCTGACGTCCCCACCATTTCCCTCAATTCCGGCACCACCATCCCCCAGCTCGGTTTCGGAGTGTTCCTCGTTGACCCGGCCGACACGCAACGCGTCGTCGAAGACGCCCTCGAGGTGGGTTACCGGCACATCGACACCGCGACCGGATACAACAACGAAGCTGAAGTCGGCGCAGCCCTTCACGCGTCGGGGATCCCACGGGAAGAGATTTTCATCACCACGAAGCTCCGAAACGATCACCATAAAAGCCGCGACGTAGAGGGCGCCTTCAGCCGCAGTCTCGAAGCCTTGGGCCTCGACCACCTCGACCTGTACCTGATTCACTGGCCCATGCCCGATAACGACTTCTACATCGACACCTGGCGCACCTTCGAAACGTTCCACGCGGACGGTCGGGCCAAAGCGATCGGCGTCAGCAACTTCCTCGTCCCCCACCTCGCTCGCCTCATCGCAGAGACGGACATCGTGCCGGCCGTGAACCAAGTCGAACTGCACCCCATCTTTCAGCAGCAGGAACTGAAAGCATTCCAGGCGACACACGACATCGTCACTGAAGCCTGGGGGCCCTTGGGCCAGGGAAAATATGATCTTTTCGGGATGGAACCAATAAAAAGCGCGGCAACGGCCCACGAGGTCTCTCCGGCTCAGGTGGTGCTGCGTTGGCACTTACAAACCGGCAACGTCGTCATCCCGAAGTCGAACTCGAAGGTGCGGATGGCAGAAAACTTCGACGTTTTCGGCTTCCAGCTGACCGAGAGCGAGATGACGCAGATCAACGCACTCGACGAGAACCGGCGCGTTGGCGGCAACCCGGCCGACGTCAACTAAACCGGATCCGGAGAACAGCTGCCGGTGGCGGCGTGCGACCGGATTGCAACCCAGAACCCACGGTGACGTCCCTTCGAGTTGTGTGCTTTCGCGATACCGGGTGGGGTCAGTTATCTGAGCTTCGGCGGAGACGAGTTCGGGCAGGATAAGGCCGCTACTGCCTCCACAGCGAGCGGACGCCGTCGACCGCGGTGAGCAGTGCGGAGCCATCCAGCACAATCCGGCTTTCGGGGATGTCGCGGGCGCGCCACTCCGCGACCAGCTCAATCGGTCCAGGTGGGGGCAGGGGCCACAGCCACAAACGCGACGACCCTGAGTAACGCGTCTCTCCGCCGCCTCCACCACCGGCCTGGTCCATGAGCGACCACCCAACTGGCTGCTCGAGAAAGCTCTGGCGTGTGTTGAACCTGTCGACCGTCGTCACCACGGTCCCGTCCGCTAGGGCGAGACCCAATCGGCGCTCCGAAGCAGGGTCGCCGCCACCGCGATGAAAGTGCCCCATCCCGAACGCCATCTGCCAGTCAATTACGCTTTCGTCGCGCCGACGCAATTCCCAATCCAGCTTGATCCTGATCCCGGTCGAATAGACATCGACATGTGAGACCGACAATGAGGTCCCTTCGGTGTGAGCCAAGAACTCGCGCACGAGCACCCGGACTGGATACTCGTCTTCTGGAGGCTGAAACCATGGCGGCACCACGTGCTGCTCTGGCTCCGGGATAGGTCCGGGTTCCGGGAAGAATGATGAGTTCATGAATAAGGCTCCTTGCCAAGCGGCGACCACCGGCCACATCGAGCTTATTCATAAGGAGGAGCAGTGGGATGTCTTCAACATCGGTCTGCCTTCTCCGCGAAGACCGTCTCGGGAGCATGACCCATCACCGTGAATTCCCCACCGAGGATGCGCGTCGGGATCGCGTCGAAGACGACACCATCGTCTGCCTCTGCAGCTGCTACCTGCGCGGTCACCCGTCTGCAGCACGCTGCCTCCCCGGAGACCCGCATCCCCGGTCTCGAGCAGCGTACGTCCGATCTAGAATGTGGCACGGTCGAACAGGTGCCAATCGACCGCAGCCTGCGTCTTCGCGGGTTTCTGACCTCGAGGAATCGCAATATCAGTTCGAGTAGGAATCGCATCGATCAATTCGTGAGGCGCGAGCGCCGACCCCAAACAGATCGTGGCATCCGGACGTCTCCCCGCAATCTCAGTCCGATCCAAGTCGAGAATCGGGAGGTCGGTGCGACGATACAGTCCGTGGCTGATGCGTCCAATCTGCTGCCTTTCCAGCAGCCGGTAAAGCCGCGCGCGAGTCGACTCCCGCGCGGCTCGCCTCAGATTGCGAGAACGCTCGCATCGGCAGGCTCGTATATGACAGGCGCTTACTGCAGAATACGAATCGTCTTATCTGTAGCGATTAATAGGCACACGCCAGCTTTGTCGGAGAGATACACGCCCCTGGCACCTGGTCACATCCGCGCCCCGCATCTGCAGCGTTCGGCCCGCCGACTTCGGTGATCTTGGATTCACCTCCGCCGGGCACTACGCCGGCGTTGTTCTCGATCAACAGCGTCCGAGGAGAGGGTCTCAACTACAGTCCCGTCCACCAATACAAGGAATAGAACAAGCAACGGCGCCCGACGGGTTACAGATTTCCCGAGTATTCCCTAGTATTCTCTTGAAAGTGTAGGGAGGCAATGTGCGTCCGCTGCGTCCTCTCGGCCATTACTGTGTTCGATCTTCGGCATGGCGGCGCTCGTCCTCGCTTTACTCTCGGGCGTTCAAACGTCGAGCGCTGCGACGGGAATCAGGGCTCGGAACGGCGCCACTCACACTCTTTCGATCAAGGTCGAAGGAGCAGCCGTATCCACGAACAAGAACCTCCCTTCTCCGCAGCGAATTCAGGAGCGATGACAATTGGCTGACACAACGGTGCAGTTGCGAAGATTCGGATTGACGCGATCATCACTTCATCTCATCTGGACGGTACCGGTCGCCCTGGTCATCGGCTTTCCTTTGTGGATCGCAGCACTACTCGGAACCTGTGGGTTCGGAGGGTGCTGGGGAGGTAATGTGCG
>JANYEI010000164.1 GCA_025363205.1 Frigoribacterium sp. | reverse complement strand
GTGTCGGTGATCTTCGCGAACGAAAGACGCTCAGCTGAGCGTCCGTTCTGGGGAGATCCCTTTTTCGACGAGTTCGTGGTGGATGCGTTGCGAGCAGCAGCCAAGGAAATAACCTCCGGTGGGCGGTGTTACGCGCCTCATTGCATAAGTAAGGAGTTCAGTCGGTGATGGGTTTCGCTCCAGGGGTGTGCTCAGTAGAGAACGAGCGCAGCCGACCGCAATATGAAGGCAGAGATTTCCTGGGAGCGCAGAGGATAAGCATAGGCCCGAATTGGTCACAAGTGCAAGTCGATTCTTGACCATTTTCGAAAAAGCGAGTATAACGACCCGGTTTCGCCTGATTTAGCCGCGTTAGAAGTTCCGTTCGACGATCACGGGACGCAGCAGCTTGAGGCGAGCGTCCACCCGCGCGATGTTTTCCGGGAGGGTACCGAACGCCACGAGCGACTCGCCCAAACGTGCCAGCAGGTGGTCGAAGGCCGCCCCGGTAACCTTGAGGCCGGCATGGGAGTGACGCATGCTGCGACCCTCGTATGCCTCCGGGCCATCGAACGCGACGGCGAGATACGCACGCAGGTGCGACCTGAGCTGATCACTGTCGATCGCGGAAAACCAGGGCGACAGGGAGTCGTCGGAGCTCACTCGATGCCAGAATTCGGTAACAACGGCAGCGATCGCGGCATCGCCGCCGATCTCGTCGTACAAACTCATGGGGTCCCCTGCACCGATTGCTGTTCCAGAGTCATTCTCATGCACAAAGGTCAATATCGATAATTCCCCATAACTGGTGTGGCCCGGATGAGGGTCGCTCCCGGCCCGGCAGCGAGTGTGGCAAGGTCGATGGGGTGACTGAACATCCTTCCGCGGTCCTTAAGCTCAGCGGCTACCGCGCGGTGATCGAGCCCGATCGGTGGGTGCCGGGAAGTTTCACGCTCATCGTCGACGGCACGCCGCAATCGCATGTGAACCTTGATGACCCGAGCCAGCTCTTCTTCGAATACGTCCAGCGCATCGGTCACGTGATCGACCAGCTCGGCATACCAGGGGAGCCCCTCACCGTGATTCACCTCGGTGCCGGAGCTTTCACGCTGCCCCGCTACATCGAAGCTACCCGGCCGGGATCGCGCCAGCAGGTCGTGGAGATCGAGACCGATCTGGTCGATCTGGTGCGCGCGCACCTCCCTTTGCCCCGCAACGCCTCGATCCGAGTGCGGCACGGGGATGCGCGTGAGGTGCTGGGCAAACTGCCCGGCGGGCTGCGTGGAGAGGTCGATCTGCTCGTCGTGGACGTTTTCAGTGGCGCGCGCACGCCCGCCCACGTAACGAGCCTCGAGTTTTACCGCGAGGCTGTGGCCCTGCTCAAGCCCGACGGCATCATCGTGGCCAACGTCGCCGACGGCCCCGGCCTTGCCTTCGCCCGCGGACAGGCCGCGACGATGCTCTCCGCCACCGGGCACGTGGCGGCTCTCGCCGAGACCCAGATCCTCAAGGGTCGCCGCTTCGGCAATGTGGTGATGGTGGGCTCCCGGGCACCGCTGCCAATGGAATGGATGCCGCGGCTGCTGGCCGGCGGACCGCATCCGTCCAAGGTCGTCGAGGGTGTCGAACTCCGCAATTGGATCGCCGGCGCCTCGATAGTCACCGACGACACTGCCGTGCAATCCCCTCCCCCGGCGAAGAACATCTTCCAGGTGGGCAATCGCGACTGATCCGGAATCAACTGACGCGGGATTTTCAGCCAACTGAATCACAATCGAAGAATGATGCGACGTTCGCTGGCCTGGGCCGCGGCTTGTGTACTCTTGCTTTCGGGCTGCACAGGGAGCCGGGCGCCCGGGTCGAGGGCGACTCCGGCACCCGTACAATCGGCGCCCGCCGTCGGCTCACTTCAGCCGGTCGGCGAGCCACGAGTGCTCGCTCGGGGCCTGAAAGCGCCGTGGTCAATCGTGCGGCTCGGCGCGACAGACTCCACTTTCATCAGTGAGCGCGACTCCGGCACAGTGGTGGAGCGCCTGCCGTCTGGTCGGCTTCGCGACGTCGGGGTGGTGCCGGAGGTCGTGCACGCGGGAGAGGGTGGATTGCTCGGGCTGGCCGTGCCGCCCGAGGACTCGGCCGGTTCGAGCCGCTGGCTCTACGCCTACCTCACGACGGCCACGGACAACCGCATCGTACGGATGCCCTTGGCCGGGGCATCCGGCTCCTATCGGCTCGGCGCCGCTGCGCCGATCCTCACCGGGGTGGCCAAGGCCGGCAATCACGACGGCGGCCGGATCGCTTTCGGACCGGACGGCATGCTGTACGCCACGGTCGGAGACGCCGGGCAGCCGTCCCGGGCACAGGATCCCCGTTCACTGAACGGAAAGATCCTTCGGATGACGGCCACCGGTGCTGTACCGCGCGACAATCCGATCGCCGACTCGCTGGTGTACTCGCTCGGACACCGCAATCCGCAGGGGATCGCCTGGGACGCGAATGGGCAACTCTGGGCCGCGGAATTCGGGCAGAACACCTGGGACGAGTTCAACCGCATCGAACCGGGCGGCAACTACGGCTGGCCGATCGTCGAGGGCATTGGCAGAAAGGACGGCTTGATCGATCCGGTGTACCAGTGGCCGACTTCCGATGCCAGCCCGAGCGGACTCGCTTTCGTCGGCGGCACCTTCTTTCTCGCCGCCCTGCGCGGCGAGCGACTGTGGGCGATCTCGCCGGGGTCTGCCTCCACGGGGACGTCAACGAGCGCTCTTCCCTAACTGGTCGGATCTCTCGGCCGACTGCGTGACGTCGTGCCAGGCCCGGACGGCTCCCTCTGGCTTGTCACCAACAACACCGACGGGCGCGGATCGCCAACGCCCGGGGACGACAAACTCATCGAAGTGCGACTGGATGTCTCCCGCGCGGGTTAATCTCAAAGGGATGATTACCGGCTACGACCCCGAGACCCTGCGTGCACTTGTTGACCGCGCTGCAGCAGAATTACGGCTGCAGGAACTTGGCAGCGGTCGAAGCACCGCGGCGCTCGGCGAGAAGGC
>JANYEI010000113.1 GCA_025363205.1 Frigoribacterium sp. | reverse complement strand
TCGGCCAGGCTGGCCGATTCCAGGGGATCTAACTGCGTCATAACCACAACAATACTTGTTGTTTTGAATAAGTCAAATCTAGACCGTCATTCTCTCAGCAAGCTGCGGCAGAGGTCGCTCAACGACCGATCGGGCCTAGGGTGCGGTGACGTGCAGGCGACCACGAAGGAACGGAAGCCAGGGAGCAGAATAGGTGACCGCGGAGGGCCCCGTTTCGTCGAGGGCGATCTCGGCTTCGCCGAAACGCCACAGCCGGTTAAACAGGAAGACCCCCACCGTCGTCGTGCCCTGCGTGGCGACCATCCAGGTGCCGGTGCCCCACTGAGCCGGATTGCCTCGTCCATCGAACACGACTGTCGGCTTCGGCACCCAGCCAAACCGGGGCTTTCTCAGCGTCAGCTCGAAGCGGCGGGCATCCGGACCTGCGGCGCCTGCGGGTTTCGATGCCGGCAGCTCATCCATGTCGCCAGCGAATCATATCGTCAGCATAGGTGGCGTGTAGTGCGGGCTCGCGCAGTGGGATTAGACGAAGAGCTGGCGCTGGCGGCCGAGGCCGTCAATCTCAATCTCGCACACGTCTCCCGCGCGCAGGTATGGGAACCGGCCAGAGAGCGCGACTCCCTCTGGTGTTCCGGTGAGCACGAGATCTCCCGGTTCGAGGGTGAGAAACTGGCTGAGGTGCCAGATGAGGTAGTCGACGTCGAAGATCAGGTCGGCCGTCGAGGAATCCTGGCGCGGTTCGCCGTTCACCCAGCTTCGCAGCCGAAGCGTGCGGTAGTCGACCTCGTCGGGAGTAACCAGCCAGGGGCCGGTCGGGTTGAATCCCGGAGCCGACTTGCCCTTCGACCATTGGCCGCCCGATAGCTCCAGCTGGAACTCGCGCTCGGAGAGGTCATTCGCCACGACAAAGCCGGCGATGTGATCGATGCTGTCCTCGGGCGAGTCGAGGTAGGACGCACGCTTCGAGATCACGACCCCGAGCTCGACCTCCCAGTCTGTCTTCGTGCTCGCGCGCGGAATCGCGACATCGTCATTCGGACCGACCACGGTGTTCGGCGTCTTCAGGAACATGATCGGGATGGTGGGCGGAAGCGATCCGCTCTCTGCGGCATGGGCGGCATAGTTCATGCCGATGCAGATCACGGCGCTCGGGCGCACGATGGGTGACCCGATGCGCTCGCCCCCGATCTCGGTCACCGGAAGCCGGCCCGCTTCGAGAGCCGCGCGCACCCGGCCGACACCATCCGACTCCAGGAACTGCCCGGTGATGTCGTCGGTGATGCTGCTGATGTCGTAACTGGAGTGGCCCACGAGCACGACCGGTCGCTCCTGGCCTGGCGCACCGATCCGGACGAATTTCATGGGCAACCCTCTTCTCGGAACAACATGGGCAGGCGAACATCCGAACTCTATGTGGTCATCGACAATCGGAGCGGTGTCACGGGATGCGCGGGTCGAAGCGGCGGGGCGAGAACGACGATGCCACGAGTGAGCGCATCGCCTCGAGGGATCCGTTGGTGAGACCCTGCGCGCGGGCCTGCACCAGCACGTTGCCGATGGCGGTCGCCTCTACCGGTCCGGCGAGCACCGGCAGGCCGCTGTGGTCGGCCGTGAGCTGGCAGAGCAGCTCATTCTGGCAACCGCCCCCGACGATGTGGATGACCGAGACCCGTTTGCCGGAAAGTGCGCTGGCTGTCGCCACGGCCTCCGCGAAGGCCACCGCGAGGCTCTCGATAATCGCGTGAACGAACTGGGCGGGGGTGTGCGGGGCCGGAAGGCCGCGCTCGGAGTACCAGCCCGCGATCCGCCCCGGCATGTCGCCGGGAGCGAGGAATCTCGGGTCTTCGGCATCGAACGGCCCGGCATCGAACGGCCCGGCATCGAACGACCCGGCATCGAACGACCCGGCAGAGACGGCGGAGACGGCGGAGGCCGCGGCGATCAGCGCGGGCAGATCGATCACCCGGCCCTCGTGCTCCCAGGTGCGCACTGACTCGCTGAGCAGCCACAGGCCCATCACATTGTGCAGGAAACGCACGCGCCCATCCACTCCGCCCTCGTTGGTGAAGTTCGCGAGCCGCCCGGCTTCGGAGAGCACCGGATGCTCCGTCTCGACGCCGACGAGCCCCCAGGTTCCACAGCTGATGTACGCGAAGTTCGCCGTGGTGGCAGGCACGGCGACGACCGCCGACGCTGTGTCATGGGAACCGACGGCGATCACGTCGTGGTGGCCGGCGAATCCGAGGTCGGGCAGAAGGCGTCCGACCGTCTCGCCCGGCGAGATCAGCTCGGGGAAGAGGCCGCTCGGTAGGCCGAGGCGGGCGATCAACGCGTCATCCCACTCCCCGCTCGAGATGTCGAGAAGGCCGGTCGTCGACGCGTTCGTCCGCTCGGCGACCTGCCGACCGGTCAGCCAGA
>JANYEI010000076.1 GCA_025363205.1 Frigoribacterium sp. | reverse complement strand
GCGGCATCCAGCTGGGGCCCGCACTCGCACTTGAGAGATCCGAACACCTCCCCGGTGAGGCACTCGGAGTGCACCCTGATGAGAGCACCGTTCTGCGGGGTTCCGGAAATGATGGCGAGGTGGTCGGCCCCGGTCATCCGGTCCCGATAGGCACGGAAGCGGAAGGATCCGTGGCGGGTGGGGATGGTCGTCTCCACCTCGAAGGTCACACGCGAGGTCTCGGGGATCGGCACCGCCACCGGTACCGAGGTATCGCAGTGCTGTGCCTGCAGGTATTCGATGAGCGACTCGATGGTGATGACCACGATGCCCTCACGCTCGCCAAGCTGGATGAGGCCGGGCAGGCGCATCATCTCGCCGTCCTCCGCGACGATCTCCGAAATAGCCCCGACGGGTGTCAGCCCGGCGAGTTTGAGGAGGTCTACCGTCGCTTCGGTGTGGCCATCGCGCTCGCGAACGCCACCATCCCTCGCGCGGAGCGGCATGATGTGGCCGGGGCGGTGCACGCTCGATGGCGTGGAGTCGAGGCTCGCAAGCACGCGAAGGGTGTGGGCGCGGTCGGCGGCGCTGATACCGGTGCTGACCCGGTCTGCGGCATCCACCGACACCGTGTAATTGGTGCCGCGCGGGTCTTCGTTGTTGACGACCATCATCGGCAGCTCAAGACGGTCGGCGATCTCATTGGTCATCGGCGCGCAGATGAATCCCGAGGAGTTGCGCACGAGCCACGCCAGCCATTCCTGGCTGGCGAACTCCGCCGCCAGCACGACGTCGCCCTCGTTCTCTCGGCCCTCGTCGTCGACGACGATAATCGGCTTTCCTGCTCGCAGTTCCTCGAGAGCGGTGGGGATGTCGGCGAGACTCATGACTCGCTCCTTCCGGTTGTTACTGCTGGTGTTACTTCTGCAAGCCGTGCCACATGACGTGCCAAGATGTCGGTCTCGATGTTGACTGCGTCCCCGACGGCTGTGCGCCCAAGGGTCGTCACGCTGAGCGTCTCGGGGATCAGCGAGACCTCGAACCAGTCCGCTCCGACGGCGCTCACGGTGAGAGAGACGCCGTCCACCGCTATCGAGCCCTTGCGGGCGACGAGGGGCGCGATATCCGCGGCGAGCGAGAACCTCAGCACTCGCCACACACTTCCTTCGGTGACGCTGAGAAGGGTACTTGTGCCGTCGATGTGACCCTGCACAATGTGACCGCCGAGGCGATCACCCACTTGGGCGGCGCGCTCGAGGTTCACGCGCGATCCGGTCGTGACGCCGGCGAGAGTCGACATCGCGATGGTCTCTGCCATCACATCGGCGGTGAACCAGTCCTCGCCAGTGTCCACGACAGTCAAGCAGACCCCACTCACCGAGATCGAGTCACCGTGCCCCGCGTCCGATACTGCGAGCGGCCCGCGGATCGTGAGACGCGCAGCATCCGTCGTCGGCTGCCAGTCGACGACCTCGCCGAGTTCTTCGATGATTCCGGTGAACATCAGATGTCCTTCTTTCCATCCACTGCGCTCACCGAAACCGGTCGCGCCACCACTAAAAGATCGTCGCCCAGCTGTTCAACGCTGTCGATCGAGAGTCGTTGCGCCTCTCCGATGCTGCCGACGCCGATGTCGGAGAGCGCGAGCCAGCCGCCGCCGAGCAGCACCGGTGCGAGATAGACGAGGTATTCGTCGACGAGCCCCGCCGTGACGAATGCGCTGGCGAGCGTCGGACCGCCCTCGACGAATGCATGGCGGATACCGAGTTCGAACAGGTCGGCGAGAATGGCAGGCAGATCCCGGCTCACCGCGATGATCGGGGTCTGGGGGTGCTGGAAAACCCGAGCATTCGAAGGAATGGCCCGCTCGCCGATCACGACCGGAATGGGCTGGTGAGGCATCAGCTCGCCACCGTCACCGCGGGCGGTGAGACTCGGGTCGTCCGTGAGTACCGTGCCGGTGCCCACCAGTATTGCGTCGGACTGCTCGCGCTGCTCGTGCACCCGTTGGCGGGCAGCGGTGCCGGTAATCCACTTGCTCGAGCCATCGACGGCAGCGACGCGACCGTCCAGGCTCGATGCCCATTTCATCGTGACGAACGGGCGACGCAGCCGCGTGGCGGTCAACCAGGTGCGCATGGCTTCGGATGCCTCCTCGGCGAGCACTCCGGCATCGACGAGCACTCCGGCCTCACGGAGCCGCTCAGCGCCACCGCTGGAGTGTTCACCCGGGTCAGATACTGCGTAGACGACGCGCTCGACTCCGGCGGCGATGAGGGCTTCGGAGCACGGCCCGGTGAGCCCCTCGTGGTTACACGGCTCGAGGGTGACGATGGCGGTGAGACCGGAAGGGATGGCGGCGGCGGAGCCAGTCGCGAAAATCCGTGACAGCGCATCCACTTCTGCGTGCGGCGTGCCCGCCCCACGGTGCCAGCCTTCCGCCAGGATCGTGCCGTCGGCGTCCACGAGAACGCAGCCGACCTGCGGGTTGACGCCGGTCGCCGGGCCATGGGCCGCGAGCGAGAGGGCGTGCCGCATGAGCGACTCGTATCCTGTGTCTGCTCGGGGCATCCGGTGATCTCAAATCTTCGTGTCGAAGACGGACTCCGGGCCGGTGCCAGCGGTCGCCAACATCGTTCGTGCGCGCCAGGAGGCGAACACGCGTGCTTCCTCTCATCCGGACTGAGAAGCTTTCGCAAGCCTCATTACCGTCGGTCTCGGAATTCCACCGAGTCAACCGCCGCTCCGATGTTCTCGAAGAAGCGGGTCGCGGACTATCACCGCCGGTTCGGACTCTCACCGACCCCGGAGCACGTGCTTTTGTTCATTCTATCCAACGTCACCAGAGCGGGGAAATTCCGCCTATCGTCAGCCCATGGCGGCCAGTTGGCTGGCCGTCACCTCGTCGACGACCAGGTCGGTGATCGCCCCGGTCGCGACGGCGCCGCGCAGCGCCGGGAGCTTTGCCCGGCCGGAGACAACCGCGATGCGTCGGGGTACCCGCTTGAGAACATCGAACCCTGGCCCGCTCGATCGAGCATTGAGCTCAATACCGTCGTAGCTTCCGTCGGCGCGGAAGAACATCGTGGCGATATCGCCGACTACCTGTGAACGGGCGAGAGCGTCGTAGTCGGCCTGGTCGAGGTATCCGCCGGCGTAGACGTGGCTTCGCACGTCGGAATTGGGGGATCCGATGCCGAAAATCGCGACATCCATCCGCTTGTGCACGGCGAGCACGCGGGAGGTGCTGCGCTCCCGCCACAGGGCGTCTTTGGTTGCCGGGTCGTCAAAGAATGCGGGAACCGGAAACTGTTGCACCGTTGCGCCGAAGGCAGCGCCGAACCGTCCGATGATTTCACTCGCATAAACGAGGCCGGTGGTGTGTGCGTTGCCCGCACCGTTGAGCTGCACGACTTGAGTGTTGCGCACCGGCTTGCGCACGAGGTGGCGGCTCACCGAGGCGATGGTGGAACCCCACGCCACGCCCACAATCATTGTTGAGTCGATGAAATCGGTGAGAATTCGTGCAGCGGAGAGGGCAACCCGGTCGAGTCGGTCGACCTCGGTCGCAGCATCCCCGGCCGGCACGATGTGGGCGGTAAGCCCGAATCGGTCGTGCAACTGGTGCTGCAGTTGAGTGAGCTGATCCAGCGGCGAGTGCAGCCGGATCTCCACAAGCCCGGAATCTCGGGCAAAAGCAATAAGGCGACTGATGGATGACCGCGAAATACGCAGCTCGGAGGCGATGGCATCCATCGTCAAGTTCTGGATGTAGTACAGATGGGCAGCGCGCAGGGCATCAGCGATGCGGCTGTCACCGTCGCTTTCTGACAAGTTCACCTGCACATCCGTTCATGAACCATGCAAAACCTCCCTCTGCGGGGAGTATCAGCTTATGACTACTTCTACTCCCCGAACCGATGTCGTTTCCCTTACGGAGCACCCGCATTCCCAGGTGCTCGTAATTGGAGGAGGCATAAACGGTGCAGCAGCATTCCGCGATCTCGCCCTGCAGGGCATCAACGTCACTCTCATCGAGCGTGGCGACTACATGTCGGGCGCCTCAGCCGCGTCGTCTCATATGATCCACGGCGGCATCCGCTATTTGGAGAACGGCGAGTTCCGACTCGTACGAGAGGCAGTGCAAGAGCGCAACCGGCTGCTGAAGACGGCGCCACATTATGTCAAGCCCCTCCAGACGACAATCCCGATCTTTTCAACGTTTTCGGGGATCGCCGCGGCGCCGCTTCGCTTTCTCACCCACAAGCAGAGCACGACCACAGAGCGCGGTGCTCTGCTGATCAAGGTTGGCATGCTGCTCTACGACTCCTTCTCCCGTGATGGCGGGAGCGTGCCACGCCACCAATTTCATGGCCGCCGTAAATCGCTCGCCGACCAGCCGGCTCTCAATCCGAATCTCAAGTACACGGCCACCTACTACGACGCAGCGATGAGCAACCCAGAGCGCCTCGGGCTGGATGTGCTGCTCGATGGCGTGGTTGCTGGCGGCCGCAGCGCGAACTACGTCGAAGCGATCGGTGCGGCGAAGTCCGCACAGGGAGTCGGCGGAGTGCTGGTGCGCGATCGCCTGTCTGGCGAAGAATTTGTGCTCACCGCCGACGTGATTGTCAACACCACGGGACCCTGGACCGATCTAACCAACGACGCCCTCGGTACACCGACGAAGTTCATGGGGGGAACGAAGGGCTCGCACATTGTGCTCGACAGCCCGGAGCTGCTGGCTGCGACCAAGGGGCGCGAGCTGTTCTTTGAAAATGACGACGGTCGGATTGTTCTGATTTGCCCGATCAAGGGACGCGTTCTCCTAGGCACCACAGACGTGGATGCCGATCCGCGAGACCCGATGATCGAGACCGATGACGACACCGAGTACTTTTTCAAACTCGTGTCCCATATCTTCCCGGACGTGAAGATTGATCGCTCGCAGATCATCTTTTCCTACGCGGGCATTCGACCTCTCCCTCGCCACGACGACGAAACTCCCGGGTTCGTTTCTCGCGACTATCGCATCGAAAAGGGTAGTTTCGGCGGCTCTCCTCTCCTGAGCCTGGTGGGCGGAAAGTGGACCACGTTCCGTGCATTCGGCGAGCACATGGCCAACGACGTGCTCGCGCTGTTGAAGCGCCAGCGGACAACCTTCACCACCACGCTGGCGATTGGCGGGGGCGTGGGCTTCCCGACGAGCGAAACCGCACGCAACGCCTGGATCCACGCTCACGCCGCAGGCGTGAACCGTTCGCGGGTTGCCCAGTTGCTCACGCGCTACGGCACGCGTGCAACCGACGTGATTGCGGCGATCAGCGCTGGTGCCGACGCTCCGTTGAGCACGACCGATCTGTACACGACGGCCGAGCTCGGTTACCTCGCGCGTTCGGAGAGCGTCGTTCACCTGGATGATGTGCTTTTGCGTCGCACCGACCTGGCATTCACGGGAGCGGTGACCCCCGAGTTGATTGAGGAGTTCGCCACGGTAATCGGTGAAAATCTCGGTTGGACCCCGGAACGTCGGGCGCACGAAATCGAGGCCACTCGCTCCACGCTCACAACACTGCACGGCATCGTCTTCGCCGGGCAGCCGACGCCGATGCAGGTGGCTGAGTAACAGCGGCCTTCCGCACCCCGCGTGACCTCACCCCCGTCGTGCAAACGGCAGGGGCGAGGCCGTGTGGGTAGATCGTCGCCGCACACCCTTACCGTGGTTAGGCCGTCTGAACTACCTGCTTCCTCAGTGAAGAATCGGCGAATTGATCCGACCGATACTCGGCTACCCTTCTGTGAATAGAGGGAACAATTCGTCGAGCGACCGGATGATCGAGACACCGGATGCCGCAGCCGCTGCCTCCTCGGAGGCGGTAGCGCCTCCACCCCGATCGAGCCACACGCCATGAAGCCCGGCGCGTGCGGCACCGATCGCATCGGTCTCCAGGCGGTCCCCGACATAGACAGCATCTGAGGTTGTGACCTCGAATCGCGCGCAGGCGTGCTCGAATATGCGTCGGTCTGGTTTGGCGATGCCGAGTTCTCCCGAGGCGACGACATCGTCGATCAGGAGTGTGAGTCCTACTCGCTCGATCTTCTCCCGTTGAAACGCGAGCTCACCATTGGTGATGATGCCGAGTTGCGCACCATGGGCCCGCAAGTCGGTGAGGCAACTCACGGCATCATCGTGAAGCACCCAGGCCGCTTCGTATTCCTCGCGGTAACCGTCGAACCAGGAATCGGCGGCGGCGTCGAGCTCGAGATTATGGCCATACGGAGCGGTGAATTCGCGCGCTCGCGCCCGCCGCTGGCCCTGGAAGCTGATGTCGCCCGCGAGGTAGCGGTGATAGTGCTCTTCCTCAAGGGCTCGCCATCGTTCTGCCTCCGCTTCGTCACGCCGAACGACTTCGGCACCCCGAACGACTTTGGCACCCGGAACGATATCGGCGCCTCCGGCCCCGGTGCGATAGGCGGTTATGCCGATCGCAACGGCTCGCCGATGGGCAAACAGGGTGTCATCGAGGTCGAACAGTACGGTGACCTGGCGGCCCGCCGCGGGTTTCGGGCTCTGCCGAACGGCGGGGATCACTGCGAATCCACAAGAACTCGCGCCGTCACCGCGGGGCAGGTCCCCAGCACTCGGCGGTGGCTCAGGTCGGCCACCCTGGCCGCTCGACGCGGGGCTCTCCGGCCCGAAGTACGCCATGCCAGGCCGGGGGATGGCTGCCGTCGCGGAAGGTCAACCCGGTCGCTCGCTCACCGGTGAAGGTAAAGCCTGCCTTGCGTGCCACCGAGACGGATGCCGCATTACCGATTACGCACTCCCACGCGACCTCCGTGCGCCCGAAGCCGCTCATCAACCAGTCGGTCACCACGATGACAGCTTCGGTCATCAGCCCTCGTCCGCGATGCGGCGCGCCGAGCCAGTAGCCGATGTCGCCGAACTCGCGGCGCCATCCGATGATTCCGAGCAGTGGTCCGCCCTCGCTCTCGCGCACGGCCCAAGTAAGTTCGTCACCGGAGAGCCATCCGCCTGGCACGACCCGGTAGAGGAAAAAATCGGCATGCCGCTGCTCATACGGCCAAGGCAAGGTCATGAGCGTCTCGAACAACGGATCCCGGCAGTATTCAGCCACCGCGAACCGGTCGGAGAGCACGGGCGAGTCGAGCCACAGCCGCTCGGTTTGAAGCACTGTCGCCTTCATCGTTAGCGTCTCGGTAGGAGGCCGACGCGGTCGTAGACGGTCGCGAGAGTCACATCGGCGATGGCCGCAGCGCGGTCGGCATTGGCGGCGAGCACTCGATCGAGTTCTGCGGGATCGTCGAGCAACTCGAGCGTGCGCGCGCGAACCGGTGCGAAGGTCTCGACAACGACTTCGGCAAGATCCTTCTTGAAGTCGCCGTAGCCCCGCCCGTCATAGTCCGCCTCGAGGGAGGGGATTGATCGGTCCGTGAGCACGGCGAAGATGGTCAGCAGGTTGGAGACCCCGGGTTTCTCGGCGACGTCGTAGCGCACCTCCCGGCCGGCATCCGTCACTGCGGACCTGATCTTCTTCGCGGTGACGGACGGCTCATCGAGCAACCACACCACGCCCGATGTTGACTCAGCGGACTTGCTCATCTTTGAGCTCGGATTCTGCAGGTCGTAGATGCGTGCGGTCTCCCTGAGGATCAGTGGCTCCGGCATCGCGAAGGTCGGGCCGAAGCGCGTGTTGAAGCGGTTCGCAAGGTCGCGGGTTAATTCCACGTGCTGCTTCTGGTCGTCTCCGACCGGCACGGCCACTGCGTTGTAAAGCAGGATGTCAGCGGCCATAAGAGTGGGGTAGGCGAAGAGCCCGACCGACGCGGCATCCGCTCCCTGCTTTGCGGCCTTGTCCTTGAACTGGGTCATGCGGCTGGCCTCACCGAAACCGGTGATCGTGTTGAGAACCCAGGCGAGTTGCGCATGCGCCGCCACATGCGACTGCACGAAGAGTGTCGAGACCTTCGGATCGATTCCCGCGGCGATGTATTGCGCGGCGGTGCGGCGGGTGTTCTCACGCAGGGCTGCCGGATCCTGGGCCACGGTGATCGCGTGCAGGTCGACGATGCAGAAGATTGCGTCGTGCGTGGTCTGCAGCTCTTTCCACTGCAGCAGCGCGCCGATGTAATTGCCGATGTGCAGGGATTCGGCAGAGGGCTGCATGCCGGAGAACAAGCGGGGTTTGGGGCTCATGAAACCAGTCTTCCAGAGAGTGCGGAGCGAGGCAGCAGTGCTCAGACCAGGTAGTCGACAACCACCGGGGAGTGGTCCGACCAGCGTGTGTCCCACGCCGACGCGCGATCCACCGCATAGTTCGTGACGGATGCCGCGAGCTTCGGTGAGGCCATCTGGTAGTCGAGTCGCCATCCGGTGTCGGTGTCGAAGGCCTGTCCGCGCTGGGACCACCAGGTGTAGGGCCCGTCGACCTCGCCGGCCCACTGGCGGCCGACATCCACCCAGCCGAGCCCGCGGCGGGTCTTTCCGTCGACGCAGAGCACGTTCTTGCCGGCGGGCCCGAAGAACTTATCGAAGTAGGCGCGCTCCTTGAGGAGAAATCCTGCGCTCTTGCGATTACCGCGCCAGTTCTTGAGATCGAGTTCGCGATGGGCCACATTGAGGTCGCCGACGATCACCGAAAGTGGCGTGTGGGTGGCGAGCTCGGGCAGACGCTTCGTCATGGCATCGAGGAACTTGTATTTTTCGATCATCTTCGTCGGGGCTTCGGCATCGCCGGAATGCACATAGGTGCTCACTACCGTGACGATCGAATCGCCGACCCGATAGTCCGCCTCGAGCCAGCGACCGGCGCTGTCGAACTTCTCATCTCCGAGCTCGACGCGATGGATCTCGGCCGCACCGCGGCTGGCCAGGGCGACGCCGGCGCGACCTTTCGCGGTCGCGGCGTCGTGCAGAATGTTCCATTCCGGCCCGAGCAGGCCCTCGAGATCGGATGTGGCGGCCCGCACTTCCTGCAGGGCGAGGATGTCGACATCCCTCGCCGCCAGCCAGTCACCCATGCCCTTGCGGAATGCGGCTCGCACCCCGTTGACATTGACGCTGGCGATACGCAAAGGAGAGCTCATGGCTCGAGCCTAGCGAAGGTGGCCGACCTTACCTGAGGCGCGCGATCGGCCGTACCCGCGGGCGTGGGTGGCGGCCAGGCGGCAGGCTGCCCTGACGCCGGGCAGTCGCCGTCGCCGTCTGGCCACGGTCGGCCATGTCGACGGAGATCCAGGTTGCGGCGAGCAGGATCACCTGGCAGACGAGACCAAACCAGACGAGCAGCCCGAGAATGACGGCGAACGACGCGAGCAGCGGATTCTTGCCGCCGCCGCCCACAATCGTGGCCCCGAGCACCTTGAGCACACCAAGAGCGAGGCCACCGAGCAGGGAGCCGGTGAACAGGCGTTGCCAGGGTATCCGCACCGCGAGCAGCACGCGATAGAGCGTGGCGAGCACGAGGGTGTCAATTGCCAGCACGATAAGGAGCCCGATGACGTGACCGATCGCCTTGGCGAAGAACGAGCGGTTGTCGATGTGGAGCAGGTCGAAGAGCGAGGTCAGCGCGCTGGTGGAGAAGACGGAGATCGCGGCAGAGGCGATGGTGACGGCGGCGTAGGCGACGACCAGGGCAAGATCCCGCAGCTTGAGAAGCAGGAAGAAGGTTGTGTCCGGCGCGAGATCGAAGACCGCCCGCACGGCCGATCGGGCGGAGGCGAACCAGCTGAGCGCGGTCACGAGGAGCGCGGCGGCGGCGATGATGCTGCTCCAGCCGAGCACCCGGGACTTGAACAGAGCGTCGAGATTGATCGCGCCACCACTGCCATGGCCCGAGTCGATCAGGCCGGGAACCGAGCTCGAGAGGGTGCCGACCACCGCATCCTTCAGATTCGGATTCGACTCGATCGACAGTCCGAGCAGAGCGAATCCCACATAGAGACCGGCGAATACGCTGTAGAGGGCCGTGAGGCTGAGGCCGCCGGCCAGAATCGGGCCGTTCTTCTCGGAATAGCGCAGGAAGACCCGCACCGGCCGGAGTTTCATGACCCGTGCGATGAGCCTCTGCAGTGACGTGAGCATCCGTTCCCTTCGACCGCTTAAGCCTAACCAGCACGCCGGTAGAGTTTTGTGAAGACGGCTCCGACTCAAGGAAGAGGAACGCATGGATCTGCACGGTATCGGCGTAGGACGCGGAGTGGCCGTCGGCCCGATTCTGAGGATGCCGGATCCCCTTCCCGAACCCACGGATTCCCCGCGGAGTGCGGATGCGGCGGCGGAACTGGCGACGGTCACCTCCGCGCTGTCGACGGTTGCCGCCGAACTTCTCGCCCGCGGCGAGAAGGCCGGAGGTGCCGCGCGAGATGTGTTGGAAGCAGCTTCCCTCATGGCGCAGGACCCGACCCTCGTCGATGATGTCACCGCTCGTATAGAGTCGGGCAAGACCGGCGAACGGGCCGTCTTCGAAGCCTTCGGTACCTTTCAGGACATGCTCACCGGCATGGGGGGTCTCATGGCCGAGCGTGCCACAGACCTCGGCGACGTGTGCCAGCGCATCATTGCCCACCTTCGGGGAGTTTCGGCGCCCGGTGTGCCCAGCTCCGACAATCCGTTCATCCTTGTCGCGCCCGACCTTGCCCCGGCTGATACTGCGCTCCTCGACCTCGACAAAGTGCTCGGCCTGATCACGCGTGACGGCGGACCCACCAGTCACACGGCCATCCTCGCCCGGTCCAAGTCGATTCCGGCGATCGTCGGGGTCGCGGGCGCCCTAGATCTCACCGACGGCACCGTCGTGATTGCGGATGCCGCCACCGGAAAGGTGCGCGTCTCGCCGAGCTCCTCCGAGCTGTCCGATGCCCGGCAGCGCATCGAGCGGCGCGCCGCAGCGGCGGCCGCTCCGATCACCGACGGCAGACTCGCCGACGGCACTCGGGTGCCGCTCCTCGCCAATCTCGGCTCGCCGAAGGATGCTGCCGCCGCGGTCGCGCTCGGAGCTGAGGGGGTCGGCCTTTTCCGCACGGAGTTTCTGTTCCTCGACGCGAAGTCCGCGCCGACCGTCGAGGAGCAGCGGGTGCAGTACACCGAGCTGCTTTCCCATTTTCCGGGCAAAAAGGTGGTGGTGCGGGCGCTCGATGCTGGCGCCGACAAGCCACTCAGCTTCCTCAACAACGCCCACGAAGGCAACCCCGCCCTCGGGCTTCGTGGCCTGCGCGCTCTTCGCGCGAGCGAGCCGATCCTGCGCGACCAACTCACCGCCCTAGTGCTCTCCGAAGCCGAGACCGAGGCCGAGCTCTGGGTGATGGCCCCGATGGTGTCCGATTCTGAGGAGACCGAATACTTCGTCACGCTCGGGAAGGAGCTCGGGCTGAAGATCGTCGGCGTCATGGCTGAGGTTCCGTCCCTCGCCGTACTGGCCGACCAGGTGCTCGAGAGTGCCGACTTCGTGAGCATAGGCACCAACGACCTCACGCAGTACACCCTGGCCGCGGACCGGATGCTTGGATCGGTCGCGCATTTCCAGGACCCCTGGCACCCCGCCGTGCTGAGACTCGTCAAGCTCATCGGTGACGCCGGGGCCGCGAGCGGCAAGCCGGTCGGAATCTGCGGCGAAGCTGCCGCGGATCCCCAGCTCGCGGTGGTGCTCGTCGGTCTCGGTGCGACCACGCTGAGCATGACTCCGGCGGCGCTGGCCGACGTGCGAGCCGAGCTCGCGACGGTGACCCTCGATCAGGCACGGCACCGAGCCGCCAGAGCCCTTGGGGCTCGCACGGCGGAAGGGGCACGCGCCGCGGCATCCGGAGTTCATACTGGAATGACCGGGTAATGCCTTCGATGATGAATCGGATGGCCTGTCGGGCACGAAACGGGGATCGGCCATGAAAGATAAGCAGGCGAAAGAGCGAGGGAACTCGCACGGAGCGCCTTCGGATGCTGCTCTCGTTATTATGGCGCGCGCTGGGGATCGGGGCGCCTTCGCGCAACTATGGCAGCGTCATGCCCGATCCGGGCTGCGGGTGGCCCGACAATTCACCTCGACCATCAACGCCGACGATCTCGTGTCGGAGGCTTACGTGCGCATCTACCAGCGCGTGCTCGCTGGCGGCGGCCCCGATGGGGCTTTTCGCCCGTACCTCTACACGACCATCCGCAATCTCGCGAGTCGATGGGGTGGCGATCGTCGCGATGTCAACGTGGATGACATTAGCGATTTCGAAGACCCGATGGCTGCAGAAGACCCGGCGACCAAGGCACTCGACCGCACCCTCACGGTGAGGGCATTCCGGGCGCTGCCCGAGCGCTGGCAGTCCGTGCTCTGGTACACCGAGGTGGAGGGGATGGATCCACACGAGGTCGCCCCGATCCTGGGACTCACCGCCAACGGCGTCGCCGCGCTGTCATACCGGGCCCGTGAGGGCCTGCGCAAGGCCTGGCTGCAGGCGCACGTCTCTGATGCCACCGCCTCGGGGGAGTGCCAGTGGGCGATCGCCCGTCTCGGCGATCTTGCCCGCAACGGCCTGACGGCCAGGGAACGCACCCGTGTCAACGATCATCTCGCCACCTGCGCGCGCTGCTTGATCATCAGCGAGGAAGTGGACGAGGTCGGCTCGCGCCTCGCGCTCGTTCTGCTTCCTCTGCTGCTCGGCAGTATCGCCGGCGGTGGTCTCCTTGCCTCACAGATCCTGCCCACATCCGCCACCGCAGCGACACTCACCCCTGCTCTGCCACCCGTTTTCGCGGCGACTGCGGTCGCCGCACCGACAATGGCCGCTGGGCTCACCGCCAGCGCAATTGCCGCGCCGCTCATCGGCACGCTTGCGGTCGCCATGGCCATCTCCGGAGGGCTCGCGGCGAGCAGCACCATGCCTACGACACCGACGTCGGTGTCGTCGTCGGTGTCGACATCGATCCCGCAGCCCTACCTCAGTGGCGCGACATCGGCCACCATCCCGACAACCATCCCGACAACCATCACAAACACGGCCGCGGATGCTGCGGAATCGACGTCCGACGCATCCACTGACGGTCTCGTTTCGGCTTCGGGTTTGGCGGTGCCCGGCTCGACTGTGCTCGGCTCCACCGTGCTTGGCTCCACTGTGCTTGGCTCCACTGTGAACAACTCCGTCACCGACGTCGGCACGGTCCTCGGCTCGGCGGTGAATAACCTCGCGAATCCGGCGAACTCGCTCATCCCCGCAATCACCATCGGTCAGGGCGCCAGTGCCGCACAGACGGCTCCCCCCG
>JANYEI010000056.1 GCA_025363205.1 Frigoribacterium sp. | reverse complement strand
AAATTCCGGAGCCGAGTAGAACGCTTTCACTGGATACACCCGTAGAAGGCATATGACCACAGCAGTGGACGGGGGTTCAATTCCCCCCATCTCCACCCTGGCGACTATCGCGCGTTGTTGACTGTTGCAGAGACCTGCCGAAGGTGGCATCCGGGGCGCTGAAGGCGGGAATCGACGCATGGCCAGGAAGCGCGAGCAGCGCCAGGGTAAGGGCCGTCTCACCCCCAGCCGGCCGTATCAGAGAACGCCGGTGGCGGAGCCGATCTCAGTGGAGCGCGCTGTCGAAGAGGGCCTTCTGATCGCCCGATCGGCTCTCACCATGGACGTGAAGAATCGCATCATCGTGAGCGCATTGCGCGACGATCACCGTTTCGATGCGATCGAGACGGCCTCCTGGGTCGTGCTCGAGCTGAAAAGCCTCTCGCGAGAGCAGGCCGAGTATGCCGAGCGAATGGATCACCTCGCGGTCGAGGTGACCGACCTGCACGGCCCTCGTCGCCATCAACACGACTACGGTCCCCGCGACTATCGCGTACTCACCCGCCGAGGGCTCGCGTACGCGTCGCTGTCCAACGAGTTGGCACGCCTCGTTGATGAGCCGAGCTTCGTCGAAAGCGTGGTGGAGGATGCCCGTGACCAGGCCTGGTCTGAGCTCGGAACCGCCATCCAGTTGCGCCTCGATCTCGGACCGATGCAGCAACCGGATGCCGACTACGCACTCGAACGCGACACCCGCCTTCGCGCCTTCATCGCGATCGACTTCGCCCGTTTACGGCACAGTGCGGGCGAGATCGCTGTCACCTGAGGATCGGTGGGCCCACCCGGCCCGGTTAGAGCAGGGCGGAGATTGCGAAAGGCGGCTCCGTCTTCTCGCGAATCTGCTCGATCGATACCCCGGGCGCGATCGACACCAGGGTGAGTCCCGCGGCCGTCAGGTCGAAGACGGCAAGGTCGGTAATGATGCGATCGACGACCCCGACCCCGGTGAGAGGCAGCGTGCAGGATGTCACGATCTTCGGTGATCCGTCCTTCGCAGAGTGCTCGGTGAGCACGATCACCCGGGGCGTGCCGGCCACCAGATCCATCGCTCCGCCCATGCCCTTAACCATTTTTCCTGGCACCGACCAGTTGGCGAGGTCGCCGGTGGCCGACACCTGCATCGCACCGAGAATAGCCACCTGCACATGTCCACCGCGGATCATGCCGAACGAGGTTGAGGAGTCGAAAAAACTGCCGCCCGGCAGGATCGTCACGGTCTGCTTTCCGGCATTGATGAGGTCGGCATCCTCCTCGCCCTCGAAGGGAAACGGTCCCATACCGAGCAGTCCGTTCTCGCTCTGAAGGGTCACTCGAACCCCCTCCGGGATGTGATTGGCCACGAGAGTGGGGATGCCGATGCCGAGGTTCACATAGTCACCGTCGCGCAGCTCTGCCGCGGCGATCGTCGCCATTTCGTCCCGCGTCCAGCTCATGCGCCGACCTCCGTTGTTCTGGTTCTGCCGGGCTGCGGGCGCACCGTGCGTTGTTCGATGTCCTTTGGGCGATCTGTGGCGAGCACCACGCGTTGCACGTAGACGCCCGGGGTGATCACGAGGTCAGGGTCGATGTCGCCGACCTGCACGATAGATTCCGCCTCGACCACGGTGAGTCGGCCGGCTGTCGCGACCACCGGGTTGAAGTTGCGGGCCGAGTACCGGTAGACCAGATTGCCCTCGGTATCGGCCAGGTGGGCACGGACGAGAGCGATGTCGGCGACGATGGCGCGCTCGCGGATGTGCACGTGGCCGTCGAAGGTCTCATGCTCTTTACCCTCGGCCACCAGCGTGCCGACTCCGGTGCGAGTGTAGAAAGCCGGGATGCCCGCTCCGCCGGCCCGCAGGCGCTCGGCAAGGGTGCCCTGCGGTGTGAATTCCACCTCGAGCTCGCCCGCGAGGTAGAGCTCGGCGAAAAGCTTGTTCTCGCCGACATAAGAGGCGATCACCTTGGCGACCTGGTGGCTCTCGAGCAGCAGCCCAAGGGCCTTACCGTCGACTCCCATGTTGTTGGAGACGATAGTGAGATTTCGGACTCCGGAATCCCGCACCGCCTCGATCAGGTCTACCGGCACCCCGCTCAGGCCGAAGCCGCCAACGGCGACGGTCATGCCGTCACTGAGCGCTCCGGTAAGGGACTCCGCCGCGCTCTGGTGCACTTTCGTCGATCGACCCACTGTCGACATGCGGTCCTCTCCTTCGAGGCGGGAAGGCCGAAGAGCGCAGCCCGCACGAGATGGAGACTAGATAACCGGGTGAGAGGCTGTCAAGTCGCCCCCAAACTGTGCACAATCGCACACAGCCAGTGCGAAAAGGGCGGTTGACCCACAATTTGAGTGCAGGAATACTCATTAGGTCTGGGTTTTACCGGCCCGGCACGCTGCCAGAGCTGCCAGGAAAGAGTACTGATGACCACCTCGAGCACCCTCCCCACTCCCGTTGAAGCCGGTCCTGTGGCTTATTCTTTGGCTGGCCTGCGGGCTCTGGTCACCGGGGGAGCGAGCGGTATTGGAGCCGCTGCCTCGCGGGCGCTCGCGGCGCGCGGAGCTCATGTTGTGATCGCGGATGTGGATGGCCAGGCGGCCGAGTCGGTCGCCGCCGAGATCGGCGGCTCGGTCTGGACGGTCGACCTAATCGAGCCGAACGCCCTCACCGACGCGGCGCTCGCTGCCCCGCTTGCCGGGATCGATATCCTCGTGAACAATGCCGGCATCCAGCGGGTGAGTCCGATCGAGGAGTTCGACCCTGCCGACTTCCGTCGCATCATCTCCCTGATGCTCGAGGCGCCATTCCTGCTGATCCGCGCCGCCCTTCCCGGCATGTACGAGCGCGGGTTCGGTCGCATCATCAACGTGTCCTCGGTGCACGGCATCCGCGCCTCCGCCTTCAAAAGCGCCTACGTGAGCGCGAAGCATGGACTCGAGGGACTGTCGAAGGTCACTGCGCTCGAGGGCGGAGCACACGGCGTCACCAGCAATTGCGTGGCGCCGGGCTATGTGCGAACCCCGCTGGTTGAGAAGCAGCTCGTGGAGCAGGCGGCGGTGCATGGCATCCCCGAGTCCGAGGTGCTCAGCCGCATCATGCTCACCGAGAGCGCGATCAAGCGGCTCGTGGAGCCCGAGGAGGTCGCATCCCTCATCGCCTGGCTCGCCTCGCGGGAGGCCGCGATGGTCACCGGCGCCAGCTACACGATGGATGGCGGCTGGTCGGCGCGCTGAGGCTCTGCAGTCACCGGGTGGAGAGGCCGAGCAGGGCCGCTTTCGACGCCGCCGTGCGGTCTCGAAGCGCATCGGCCACGGCGGCTACCGCAGGCTGCCGTAAGGACTCGCTGCGCAGCACCATCCAATACGGGAGCTGTTCCGCAAATTCATCGGGGAGCAATCGCACCAGATCGGCGTGCCGATCCGCCATGAAGCATGGCAGAAAGCCGATGCCCGAACCCGCGCGGGTGGCCTCGACGTGCACGAACACGTTGGTCGAGCTGATTGAGTCCCGCATCGTTGGCACCAGTCGTCGGGGTGCATCCAGGTCGTCCACCTGCAGCATCGAGTCGACGAAATAGACGAGCGGATGCTTCATCAGCTCCGCGGCATCCGCCGGCGTGCCGAATTGCACGAGATAGTCACGCGAGGCGTACATGCCGAGCACGTACTCGCCGAGCTTCACGGCTTCGGCCCGGTGCACCTGCGGAGCGCCAACCACGACCTCGATGTCGAGGCCGGAGCGATGCTGCATGGCGCGGCGCGTCACCGTGAGGATCTCGACGCTGAGATTCGGATGCTGCCGCCGCAGTGCGGTGATGGCCGGGGTGGCGATGTAGGCACTGAATCCATCGGTGGCCGACATGCGCACCACGCCGCTGAGCTGGCGGGAGTCTTCCCCGGTGTTGCCGAGCGCGCCGATCGCCGCCTCCACCTCTTCGGCGGCCAGCACCGCTCGACGGCCGAGCTCGGTGAGCTCCCAACCGCCGACGGTGCGGGAGAGCACGCGGCCGGCGAGCGTCTTCTCGAGAGCAGCGATGCGGCGCGAGACCGTGGTGTGGTTGAGGCCGAGGCTCTCGGCGGCGGAGGTGAACCGACCCGTGCGCGAGACGGCGAGCAGCACGAGGAGGTCGTCGGGGTTGGGGGCGGGGATGTCACGGCAGAATCCTGCATATCTGCATATCTGCAAGTATGCAGATAAAATGTGCGCAAGTGGTCATTGAGGCACCGGCAGTCTGCAGCAATACTCAGTGGAGCCCCGACCGCTCGCCCTCACAGGCGTTCGGTCCCATCGACAGGTGTCAGAGACGACACTGGAGAAGAGCGACATGAGCGTCAGTAGAAGCGTCGGAACGACCCGAAATGTCGAATCGACGCAGCCGGGGGTCGGGGGGTCGGAGGATGACGCGACCAGCACTTCTGGGTTGCGCAAGATCGTCGCTGCCTCCATGGCCGGCACGATCGTGGAATGGTACGAGTTTTTCCTCTATGCCACCGCCGCGAGCCTCGTCTTCGGCACCTTTTTCTTTCCCAACGCGGGCACCCAGCTCGACGGCATCATCGCCGCCTTCCTCACCTACGCGGTCGGATTCATCGCCCGCCCCATCGGCGGAATTGTTTTCGGGCAGATTGGTGACCGCCTCGGGCGCAAGCACACCCTCCAGGTGACGATCATCCTCGTGGGCGTCGCGACCTTCCTGATGGGGTGCCTGCCCGGCTTCAACACCATTGGCTACTGGGCGCCGGCACTGCTCGTCGTGCTGCGATTCATCCAGGGCTTCGCTGTCGGTGGCGAGTGGGGAGGCGCAGTTCTTCTCGTCGCCGAGCACAGCCCCGAGAAGTCGCGTGGATTCTGGTCGAGCTGGCCACAGGCGGCGGTGCCGATGGGCAACCTCCTCGCTACCCTCGTGCTGCTCACGATGTCGTGGATCCTGCCGAACGACCAGTTCCTCAGCTGGGGGTGGAGGGTCGCTTTCTGGCTCTCTGCGGTCATTGTGGTGATCGGGTACTACATCCGCTCGCACGTCAACGAGGCGCCGATCTTCCTCGAAGCTCGCGCACAGGTTGAGGCGGAAACGGCCGTCAGCTACGGCGTGACCGAGGTCCTGAAGAAGTACCCCCGTGGAGTGCTTCAGGCGATGGGACTACGGTTCGCCGAGAACATCCTGTACTACACCATCGTGAGCTTCTCGATCGTCTATCTCGTCACAGTGCACAAGTACAACACCAGCCAACTGCTGCTCGCCCTCCTTATCGCGCACGGCGTGCACTTCCTGGTGATCCCGCAGGTCGGTCGACTCTCTGATCACTTCGGTCGCAAGCCGATTTATTTCATCGGTGCGGTGCTCGGAGCGACCTGGGCGTTCTTCGCCTTCCCGATGTTCGACACCCTGAATCCGGTCGTCATCGTGCTCGCGATCACGATTGGCCTCTGCTTCCATGCCTTCATGTATGCCGGCCAGCCCGCGATCATGTCGGAGATGTTCCCCACCCGCATGCGTTATTCGGGCGTGTCGCTCGGGTACCAGGTCACGTCGATCCTGGCCGGGTCACTTGCGCCGATCATCGCGACCGCACTGCTGCAGCAGTACAAATCGTGGGTGCCGGTGGCGATCTACATCGTGATTGCCTGTGTGATTACCGCCGCGACAGTGGTGACGCTGCGGGAGACGCGGGGCGTCTCGCTTCGAGATGTCGACTCGGCGGATGCCCGCAAACACGGGCTCGTTCCGGCGGGTACCACTTCGTCGCAACGCTGATCGATTCACTTGCAGGCGAGTGACACGACGTGCGGCCCGATCTCCGGATCGGGCCGCACGTGCCTGTGCCTCGTGCCCTGGTCGCGGAGCATCGCCGCCCTAGAGTGTCGAGATGAATGATCCGAATGCACGGCGCTACCTGCACCTGGATCACGACTCCTTTCGCCCACCGCCCCGGGTAACGGTCGCCACGCGGGTGATCACGAACGAGCGGTATCCGCAGATCGCAGCCCTGATGGTCGAGGCCTATGCGGTGACCATCGACGACGAGCACGGCGACCTCGAGGACGCTCTGGGTGAACTCGTGGCGACCTGCACCCGCTTCGCCGGCATCCCGTTCGTGGCGTTCACTTTCACGAGCCATCTCGATGCCGAGCGACCGACGCCCACGCCAGACGCTTAGGTGGGAAGTGCCGCTTAGGTGGCAAGAACCGCTCAGGCGAAGATGCGGAAATCGAGCAGCCTGTACACCGGCGTCAGCACGGCAAGGAGCGGTGCGAGCAGGCGGAGCAGGTAGGTGATCACTGTCACGTGCAGGAAGTCACCGAAGGCGAACAGCCCGATGCCGACGATCGCGAGGATTACCGCGGCGAGCAGCCCGTTGGTGCTCTTGAGGAACGGGGCGGCGAAGCCGACCGAGACAGCGAGGATGCCGATGTCCACCAGGAAGGCTCCGGTCTCGCCAGTGGGAGCCAGGTGGGCAACCGACCACAGGGTGATTCCGATGGCCCAGCCGAGCACGAAGACCAGCCCGGCAACCGGCTTGGTGAGATCTCGTGATGCGGGCATGTGATCGCTCCTTTTCGTGGCAGTCGAACAGCGGACGACCGAGTCGAGCTTATCGTGTGAGGTGCCAAGGCGTCGCGAGGGTGCTGCTTGCCCACTGCCGCCCCTCGACCCCGCGCAGGGTGTCGACTTCGCCTAAAGGCTTTCGGCCAGTGCCGCGATCACCCGGTCGTGGAGTAGACCGTTGGTGGCGAGAGCGGAGCCGTGCCACGGCCCGTCCTTGCCGTCGACCGAGGTGAAGGTGCCCCCCGCCTCCTGCACGATCGGCACGAGTGCGGCCATGTCATAGACCTGTAGGTCGTACTCGCCCGAGACCTCGAGCAGTCCCTCGGCGACCATCATGTACGGCCACATGTCGCCGTAGTCGCGGGTGCGCCAAACTTCGCGGGTAAGTGCCAGAAACTGCGGAAGCTTGCCCGCGTTCTCCCACCGGGTCAGTCCACTCAGGCTGATCGAAGCATCCGCAAGCTCCGCGACCCGGGAGACATGGATGCGACGAGCCCGGCTGACAGTGTCGGAGCCGGATTGCGCGGTGCCAAGCCGTTCGTCGACGAATGCCCCCTGTCCGGTCGCGCCCCACCAGCGCGTGCCGAGGGCGGGTGCGCTCACCACTCCGACCACCGGCACTCCGTCGATCGCAAGAGAGATCAGCGTGGCCCAGATCGGCACCCCGCGCACGTAGTTCTTGGTGCCGTCGATCGGATCGATAATCCACTGCCGGTGAGAGTTGCCCGCGGCACCCTGCTCCACGCCGAACTCCTCGCCCCGCACGGAGTCGCCCGCGCGGCTGTCGGCGATCGCCGCGCGCAGGGCGGTCTCGACCGCCCGGTCGGCATCCGATACCGGGGTCATGTCGGGCTTCACGGTGACCACCAGGTCGACGGAACGGAAGCGGTCCATCGAGATGGCATCCGCCATGTCCGCGAGTTCACGGGCGAGCTGCAGGTCGGAAGCACGCGAGTATTCGGTCACGACTGCAAGGTTAGGGCAGGGCTCAGGTGAGAGAGGCCAGGAGGCGCTGGAACGAGTCGAGCCGCAGCTTTCCGGATTCGCCGAGTTCACCGGCGGCCACTCGCTCGTTCATCGCGCAATCCGGTGCGTCCGGCAAGTGAGTACAGCCGCGCGGGCAGTCCTCGGCGATCGCCGCGAGGTCGGTGAACGCGCGCAGGATGTTGTCGGTGTTCACATGCCCGAGTCCGAATGATCGCACACCGGGAGTGTCGACGACCCAGCCGCTTCCCACCCGGTAGGAGATGGTGGATGACGAGGTGTGGCGCCCGCGCCCGGTTACGGCATTGACCCGCCCGATCGCGCGGTTCGCGTCGGGCACCAGGGCGTTGACGAGCGTGGACTTGCCGACACCGGAGTGGCCGACCGCGACGGTCGTATGTCCCTCGAGCAGTGCCGCTATCTCCGCCGTCGGCATCGCCCCGACACCGCTCTGCACGACCGTGATGTCGAGCCCGTCGAAGTTCGCGAGGAACTCGGTGGGGTCGGCGAGGTCGGTCTTGGTGATGCAGAGGATTGGCGTGAGCCCGGCATCGAACGCAGCAACCAGGTAGCGGTCCACCAGTCGCGGGCGCGGCTCCGGGTTGGCCGCCGCCACGACGATGAGCATCTGATCGGCGTTCGCGACGATGATGCGCTCGACCTCGTCCGAGTCATCCGCACTGCGCCGCAGAACGGTCGTGCGCGGCTGGATGCGCACGATTCGGGTGAGGGTTCCCTCGTCCCCTGAGGTGTCGCCGACCAGGTCGACGTAGTCGCCGGTGACGATCGGCTGCTTGCGCAACTCGCTGGCGCGCGATGCCAGCGCGGCGTGCTCCTCGGCGGTGCCCTCACCGACGATCACGGAGTACCGGCCGCGGTCGACGGTGAAGACCCGTCCCGTTACGGCATCCGTGTGCTCTGGGCGGATCTTTGTGCGCGCCCGATTACCCTTGGGATTCGGCCGGTTGCGGGCCTCATAATCGGCGTACTTGTCGTCGTCTTCGTCGTCGTACTCGGTGAGCCAGCTCATGCGTCAGATCAGGTCGAGGGCAGAGGTCGATCGGGCGCTACGTCCGAGTAGTGATCCGGCCCAGAGTTCGGGAAACTGGGGGAGCGTCTTTGCCGTCGCGGCGATATCGTCGACCAGTACCCCGTCGACGGCGAGCCCGATGATCGCGCCAGCCGTCGCCATCCGATGGTCTTCGTAGCTGTGCCACAGTCCGCCGTGCAGGGGACGAGGGCGGATGATCAGGCCGTCGTCCGTCTCGGTCACGTCTCCGCCGAGAGCGGTGATCTCCGCGACGAGGGCCGCCAGTCGATCCGTCTCGTGACCGCGCAGGTGTGCGATGCCGGTGAGCACCGTCTCGCCCTCGGCGAGAGCAGCCAGGGCTGCAATGGTCGGTGCCAGTTCGCTCGCATTGTCGAGGCGGATGCCGCGCAGGGTGCCCGTTCCGGTTACCGTCAGCTCGCCCAGACCGTCCCCCGTCTCGACGAAGGACACCTCACCGCCCATGTCGGTAAGGATGGTGGCCATCTCCGCCCCTACCTGGGTCGTGTCGGCCGGCCAACCGGTAACCGTGACCGAGCCGCCGGCTACGAGCGCGGCGCCAAGAAACGGCCCGGCATTAGAGAGGTCGGGTTCGATCGCAATGTCGATGCCGGCGATCGCACCGGGCGGAACGATCCAGACTCCGGCCTCGGGGTTTTGCACCACTACTCCGCGGCGGGCGAGGGTGGCGATGGTCATGTCGATATGGGCGAGACTCGGCAGCCCGTCTCCGATGTGCCGGAGCGTAAGCCCGTTCGTGAAGCGAGCGCCGGCCAGGAGCAGACCGGAGACGAACTGGCTCGACGCGGAGGCGTCGATCTCGATCTCTCCGCCCGCGACGGAGCCCGTGGCGTACAGGCTGAACGGGAGCTTCCCCCGGCCATCGTCGTTGACATCCACCCCGAGGGCGCGCAGCGAATCGATCGTGGTGCGCATCGGTCGCTTGCGGGCCGATGCGTCACCGTCGAAAGCGACCGGCCCGAGGGCGAGCGCGGCGATCGGTGGGAGGAAGCGCATGACGGTGCCAGCCAGGCCGCAATCGATGGAGGTTCCGCCGGAGAGTTCGCCGGGAGTGATGAGCAGGTCGGGTCCAAAGGGGGAGACCCCCGGTAACTCGACGATGCTCGTGCCGAGTGCCCGAAGGGCCTGGATCATGAGGGCGGTGTCGCGCGAGTGGAGCGGTGCCCGCAGGGTCGACGGTCCGATCGCAATCGCGGAGAGAACCAGTTCGCGGTTGGTCAGCGATTTCGATCCTGGCAGTGCGAGCCGGGCAGACAGCGGACCGGTGGCGACGGGCGCGGGCCACGGGCCGGGTTCGCCGCCCACGATGAGACCCTCGTCACCGAAGGGGTTGAATTCTGGGCCGGAATACTTGAATACGTGCATCGGTTACTAAGGGTATCGGCCCCACGGCCAAGGAAGAGGATGCCCCGTGTTAGTTCTGCTCGATCGGCCCGCAGTGTCGGGTCGAACCGTGCGTGACCCACTGTTGTTCAGCGACCAGCCTGCCCGCACTCGCGGCGACGTAAGCTTGTCAGCGATGACCACTTCGAAGGATGACGCCGCCAACCCCGCCGAGTCTGAGGCCGTGGCACACGAGCCTGTGACGAAAGAGTCTGCGCCTGTGATGGAGGCTTCCGCCGTCGACGTACGAACACTCTTCGAGGCCCAGGCGATCCCGTTCATGGACCAGTTGTACGCCGCCGGTTTGCGCATGACGCGCAACCCCTCTGATGCTGCCGACCTGGTGCAGGAGACATTCGTCAAGGCGTTCGCCGCCTTCGCGCAGTTCCAGCAGGGCACGAATCTCAAAGCCTGGCTGTACCGCATCCTCACCAACACTTTCATCAACAGTTACCGCAAAAAGCAGCGCGATCCCTACCAGGGCACCATCGACGAACTCGAGGACTGGCAGCTCGGAGGCGCCCAATCGGTGACCCAGGGTCGTTCGACCCGTTCGGCCGAGGCTGAGGCGATCGACCATCTGCCCGACAGCGCGGTCAAGGACGCCCTCCAGGCTATCCCGGAGGATTTTCGGATGGCCGTCTACTTCGCCGACGTCGAAGGCTTCTCCTACCAGGAGATCGCCGACATAATGAAGACTCCGGTAGGTACCGTAATGAGCCGTCTGCATCGTGGCAGGCGGATGCTGCGGGACCTGCTCTCCGAGTACGCGGTCGAACGAGGCATCAACACTTCCGGCACGCGTACCCAACCTGCCACTGCTGGGAGCAAGAAGAAATGACCGACTGCGGATGCGAGAAGGCGAAAGCCGAACTCGAAGAGTACCTACACAACGAACTGGCGAAGGCGGATGCGGCGGACATCGCCGAGCACATCGCCAACTGCGACGACTGCACCGGTGACGCCCACGTCGGCATTGTGCTGACCCAGGCCGTGCAGCGCGCTTGCCGCGAAACCGCTCCGAGCGACCTGCGCGACCAGGTGCTGCTCACGCTGCGCACCCTGCAGTCGAACCACTAGCCCTCGCTCGACTGGCGGCCGGGGCATCCGCCTGTCCGACCGTTCTGATGTGCCCTCCGGTCGCCCGTCATCGGCCTCGGTCTCCCGCAGTGGTCTCCGACCGCAGGCTTCCGTCGCAAATGCAGGAACATGTGTGACTGGCGTGGCGGGTGTGCCCCTCCAGTCACTCTGGTAACGTCCGTTCCTGCATTTCGCACGGGGGATCGCGGGGAAGCTGTCGGAAGGAGGCCGACCGAGCTGCGGCCGCACCCGCGGGCGACGGCCCTCCGTCAAGCGAAGCGACTACCGGACGGTCAGTGCGTGGTCCATCAGGTCGATGAGCTCCTGGGCACTGCGCTTGGACGAGCCCGTTGCCGGAGACGCGGATGCCGGGCGCGAGGCGACCGAAATCGAGCGGCCGGGCGTGAGCCGCTTGGCCAATTCGAGGCAGATGAACGGCCAGGCGCCCATGTTCTCCGGCTCCTCCTGCGCCCAGACCAGTTCGGCCTCCGGATACTGCGAGAGCACGGCCTTCAGCTGTTCTTGGGGCAGAGGGTAATACTGCTCCAGGCGCACCAGCGCGACATCCTTCTGCTGGCGCTTATCCACCTCGGCCAGCAGGTCATAGTGGATCTTTCCGGAGTGCAGCACGACGCGCTTCACGGCACTCTTGTCGGTGATTGCCGCATCGTCGATCACTGGTTCAAACTTGCCGCTCGTGAATTCGGCGATGCTGCTCGTCGCGCCTCGCAGCCGCAGCATCGCTTTCGGGGTGAACACGATCAGCGGGCGACGAGGACGCGCATAGGCCTGGCGGCGCAGGAGATGGAAGTACGACGCTGGCGTCGACGGACGCG
>JANYEI010000024.1 GCA_025363205.1 Frigoribacterium sp. | reverse complement strand
ATGGGCATCAGCGTCGACATCTCCCCCACCCGCGCCGATAAGTGTTCGACGGTATGACGAAACTGCTCGTTGCGAGCATTCGACCGACGGCGAAGCCCTCGAACCAGAAGCGCGGCGACCGGCACCGCGATGAAGAAGACGGGAACGAACGCGGGAACCCGCAGCGCTGTCACCACGATCGCTCCGGCGAGCACGAAGAATGCCGAAAAGCCGGTCTGCGCAGACTGCTGCATCATCAGTTCGATGTTTTCGACGTCCCGGATGATTTTGGTCTGGATGATGGAAGAACTCGCGCGCGAGTGGTATCCGATCGTGAGTTCCTGCAGCTGGTGAGTGATGCGGTTACGGATGTCGACCGCGAGCTGTCGAACGCTGCCCATGTACAGCGTCACAAAGACGATATTGGTGGGGAAATTCTGCAGGAGGATGACCAGGGCCACCCCAAGAAGCCAGAAGAGTTGCTGCGCCTGGCCGTGGGAGACCACGATGTCGATCACGGATGCGGTGATGACCGGGAGCACCCACTGCGGGCTGTCTTTGATGCCGAAGACCAGCATCGAGAGCAGGATACGGGTGCGAAAGGGCCGCAGCCACCCGAGCAGGGTACGCCCGGGGCGGGTGGCATCCGCCCCGAACGTGCGCCGCTCAGTCACACCGAGAACCCGATCATCGTGAGCGTGCCCCGTCGTGCCGTCGCGCGCCGTAGTGCTGTCGAACGACGGCTTCTGCCGCTTTGCTATAGATGCAATAGTCGTCGTCGTTTGCCGCATCATCGAGCGCGTAGAGCCGGGCCGGCCAGTCCCAGAGCATGAAACCCTGAACCCAGGGGCGTTTCGCACAGGTGTCGAACGCGTCGCGATACCACTCGGCCTGCTCGAGTTCGGAGGGTGCTCCCTCCAGCGCCCAATCGTTCGGGCGGGCGGATGATCCCGTGCGGCTCGGACAGCCCGACTCCATGAAGAAGAACGGCTTATTTTCGCGTCTCACCGCGGCCTCGATCCGGTCGAGCTGGGCATCCCAGTGGCCCATCGGGTAGTACCCGCTCGACGAGATGATGTCGACGGCATCCCACCAGGTGACCCGATCCTCCTGATACTTGTCGCAGTTGTAGGTGACAAGTCCGGTGTAGACCGCGCGCACCTCGGCGATGAGAGCGCGCCATTCGAGAGCTCTCCTATCGGACTGCACCATTTCGCAGCCGACGCAGAGCATCTCGCACCCTTCTTCCTCAGCGATACGGGCGTAGTGCACGATGAAGCGGGCATAGGAGGCAAACCAGTCGGCCCAGCTCGGCTCGCCAGGCACTTCCTCATCGAAAAACCCGATGAAGGCACGCCAGGTGCCGTCTGCGACATTCACCACGGGCTTGAGGCAGACCTTGAGCCCCTGGGCTTTCGACTCGCGGATAGCCCAGCGCACCTCTTCGTCGGTCACCGTCGGCTGCTCACCGAACCGGATGTCCGTGGACTGTGCCGTCGCCTGGATCGCGCCGAAGGCGATCCCGACCCAGTTCACGTTGAGGTCGACGAGTTTCGACAGGGAGTGCGCGGCCTCCGGGGTCGCCCAGGTGCCGCGGACGCCGGTCCACCCCCAGGTCATGCCACAGAACTGCTCGTCCTTCAGCAACCCCTGCGTGTGGCCTGTCACCGACCCACGACTAGCTGGTTCGCACTGCGAAGCACAGTGGATGCTCCCCACGCCGCATCGCCAATCACCGCGGCGGATTTCACCGCGAAGGTGACGCTCTCTCCGGGAAGCAGGGTCACCAGCTGATCGTCGACCCGTGCGCCGATATCGAGCTTGTCGACGAGAAGGGCGAGATCCCGCACCAGGTTCGACGCGGTCACCGTGACGGCGTAGCCATCTCCTACCAGGGTCGCTGCCACTTCGAGCCGGGGAGAGTCGAGCCGTGAGTCGCGATATTCGGCGAAGAACCACAGACCGCGACTGTCGCCGAGAGTCGCGACCAGGAGCTCAGAGGCCGCATCGCCCGCGGCGGCGACACCGGACGGCACCTCGATGGTCACCGTCGCGCGAGCCCGGATGGCAGCGGGCACAGACGTCACCGCGAGTTGGTCGCCTGCAAAAGACAGGCGCTTGAGCACGAGGTCGCCCGACCAGTCCGCATCCGTATCGTTGGAGATGGCGACGACATGCCCGTCCCCCCGCGGCTGGATGGTCACGAGCCGATCGGCGTAGGCGTGCGCGATCGAGTACAGCAGCGGCTTCGGGCGGCCATCGCCGTCCACGGCGGCCCACGAGGTCACCGGCCAGCAATCGTTGAGCTGCCAGACGATCGATCCCATGCAGTGCGGGGCCAGCGAGCGGAAGTGCTCGATACCCGTTTGCACTGCGATGGCCTGGTTCAGCGACATCGCCCAGTGCCAGTCTTCGATGTCGTCAGGTAGCGGCAGGTGGGCTATCAGACCGTCGATGAGCTTGACGTTGCCATCCTGGGCTTTCTGATGCACGAGCATTCCCGGGGATTCGGGGGTCAGGGGGGAATCCGAAATGGACCGGGTCATGGTGGACCAGGTCGGCGGTCCCTGCCAGCCGAATTCACCGACAAAGCGAGGCGAGTAGGTGCGATAGTCCGGATAATCACGGCCGTTCCAGAGATCCCAGAGGTGCACCGAACCATGCGCTGGGTCGTTCGGATAGTGCTCGTCGGTCGGGGAGAACGGGCTGCTCGGCGTGTATGGACGGGTCGGATCGAGTTCGGCGAGCAGGCGAGGAAGAAGGTCGAGGTAATAGCCAAGCCCCCAGCTCCTGTCCCCGAGCCGGTTCGCCCAGCCCCATTCCTGGTGGCCCCAGATGTTCTCGTTGCTGCCGTTCCAGATGACGAGGCTCGGGTGTGGAAGCAGCCGCACGACGTTGTCGCGCACCTCGGCTTCGACCTCCGAGCGCATCGGCTCCTCTTCGGAGTACGCCGCACAGGCGAACAGGAAGTCCTGCCAGGTGAGCATGCCCTGCTCGTCGCAGACGTCGTAAAAATCGTCACTCTCGTAAATGCCGCCGCCCCAGACCCGGAGCAGATTGATGTTGGCGCTTGCGGCCTGGAGGATTCGTTCCTCGTAGCGCGCCCGGTCGACCCGGTGCACAAAGGCATCATCGGGGATCCAGTTGGCCCCCTTGATGAACATCGGTCGCTCGTTGATCAGAATCGTGAATGGCGTTCCCGATTCGTCAGGCGTGGTGTCGACTCGCACCGTGCGGAAGCCAATGCGACTTCGCCAGGAATCGCGCGGGACTGCCTCGCTTTCCAGCACCACATCGAGATCGTAGAGCGGATGCTCGCCGTGCCCGATCGGCCACCAACGCTCGGCGTTATCGACCACGATGCGCGCCTCGGCGACGGTCTGTCCCGGCTCGAACTCGACGGTCGCGGACTCGGTCCCCACGCTCACCCGAGCCGTTGCGGCGGATGACCCAGCGGATGATCCGGCGGCGGCGATCTCGATGCGCACGGTCGCGATGCCGCGGTCACCCTCCATCGTGACCGTCGGCTGCACGGAGTCCAGCCGCACCCCCGACCAGCTCTGGAGCGACACCGGCCGCCAGAGACCAACGGTGGCGACATCCGGTCCCCAGTCCCAGCCGAAATTACAGGCCATCTTGCGAATGGAGTTGTACGGATGATGGTTCACGTGCGGACGATAGCCCTGCTCGAGGCTCTCCCGGTCGGCGTACCGCACCGGTGAGGCGAAGGTGACACTCAACTCGTTATCACCGGCGCGGAGCAGCGAGTGCACATCGGCGCGGTAGGTGCGGTGCATGTTGCGGGTCTCGGCGATCACCGTGCCGTTGAGCTCCACCCGCGCGACAGTGTCAAGCCCCTCGAAAACCAGCTCGGTGGCGTCGAATCCGCCATCGCTCCAGTGGAACGAGGTGCTGTACTTCCAGTCGCAGGCCCCGATCCACGCCTGCAGGTGTTCGTTGTCGTCGAGGTATGGGTCGGCAATCAGCCCCGCCGCCAGCAGGTCGGTGTGGATGCTGCCCGGCACGCTCGCGGCGATGGCCCGGCCGGTGACCTGCGCTGGGGCGGGGCCATTGACGACCTGCACCGTCCAGCCATCATGGATGCGTCGAGTGGACTTCGCTGTAGCGATGGTCTCAGTGGTGGTACTGCTCATTTGGTTGCCCCCTGGGTGAATCCGTTGTAGATGAAACGCTGGAGTATGAGAAAGACGATGAGAGTCGGAATGATGACGATCAGCGCGCCGGCAGAGATGATTTCCCATTGCGAGCCGAACGGTCCCTTGAATCGAAAGAGCGCGGTCGAGATCAGCGCATTCTCGTCAGACGGAGCGTAGAGAAACGCCTGGTAGAACTCGTTGTAGATCGCAATGCCCTTGATGATGATCACCGTCGCGATCGCCGGTTTGAGCAGAGGCAGGATGACTCTCCAGTAAATAACGAACTTATTGGCCCCATCCAGCATCGCGGCTTCGTCGACATCCTTGGGAATCGACTGCATGAATTGCACGAAGATGTAGATCGAAATGATGTCGGTGCCTAGATTCAAAGCGATCAGCGCCCACAGGCTGTCGTAGAGGCCGAGTCCACTGACGATCTGGAAAGTGGCCACCTGCGTGGTCACTCCCGGCACGAGGGTGGCGACCAGGAAGAGCGCAACGACGACCTTCTTGAAGCGAAACTCGAAGCGATCGATCGCGTAGGCGGTCATTGATCCGATCAGGATCGTTCCGACGAGCGAAATCACCAGCACAAAGGTCGTGTTCGCGAAACCGACCGCCATGTTGCCATCGGTGAACGCGGTGACAAAGTTGCTGAAATTGAGCCAATTCGCCGGGAGATCTAGGGGGCCGGTGGTCGCCAGTTCCTTCTTCGTTTTGAAGGCCGTGATGACGAGCACCACGAGCGGCAACAAAGTGATGGCGCAGGCGACGATCAGCGAGGCATATTTGACCAACACGGCCCACCGACGCTTAGCCAGGTGAGACCCCTGGCCATCCCGTGCGCTAATGCTGTTGTCCGATCGGCTTGTGCGCGAAATGGTGGTGGTCATGAGAGCGTCACTTCCTCGTCGGGAACCAATCGTCTTTGAATGAATGTGACCACCAGCACGATGATCAGCAGTACCACCGCCATCGCGGAGGCCAGGCCCACCTGCCGGAAGGTGAATGCTCGCTGGATGGTTTCGATGACGAAGGTCGAACTGCCGTTCGCACCACCGGTCATGATGTACGGAATTTCAAACACCGCGAGGCTTCCGGACAGGGCCAGGATGAACGACAGGCTGATGATCCGCTTAATCCCGGGAGCGATGATGTAGCGGAACTGCTGGAACTTGCTCGCACCGTCGAGATCCGCTGCTTCGTAGAGCTGGGACGGAATCGACTGGATGGCACCGAGAAACAGAACGAAGTTGAGACCGGTGTATCGCCAGACCGAAGTCGAGGCCAACGACACGTTGACCGCATCGGGATTGCCGAGCCATTGGGTCGTGAACTGCTGGGCGCCGACCGCCTTCATCAGGCTGTCCATGGTGCCGTGCGGCTGGAAGAAGTAGAGGAACATCAGGCCGATCGCCACCCCGTTGATGAGCGTCGGGAAAAACAGGATTCCCTTGAACAGATTGCGAAACCTCGTACTGAAACTGAGAATCGTGGCGAAATACAGCGCGAAGGCCATCTGAAGGAAGGAGGCAGCGATGTAGTACAGGCTGACGAAGAACACCCGGAAGATCTCCGGCCGGGTGAAGATGTCGATGTAATTCTGGATGCCGACCAACTTCTTGGTCTGGTCGATCCCGTCCCAACTGGTGAAGCTGTACCAGATCAGGTTCGCCGCCGGTACGTAGGAGAAGGTGATGAGCAGGGCGAGGGGGGCGAGCAGGAAGAGGTACGGCGTTATCTTGCGTTGCCGCACCTTTCCCGACCGAGGAGTTGTTTTCTTTCCCCCCTGTGTGGGCGGGGCGGCGGTGGGGAGGATTCCCCCGGTTACACCGGTCACTTGAGACATCGTGCCTGTCTTTCCGGGGGAACCCCCCACAGCGTTACTCGTGGTCGAGCAGGTTCTGCGGTCTGCCTACGATGCGACGGAGCTGCGGGCAGCGGCCCAGCGCTTGTTCAGGTCGGCAAAGTACGACTTCATGTCGCCCTCCGCTGCCCCGCGAGCAATGTCGACCAGCTTCTGGCGATAGACCTTGCCGAACAGGTCGATCTCGGCCTTGTTGTAGATATCTGAATCAAGGGCCGGCTTCTTCGCAGCACTGAGCTCGACGTACTGCACCTTGTTATCGGTGAAGTCCTGGAGGGTTGTCGGGTTTTTACCATTGACCTGCGGGGGAAGCGCACCGGCATCTGCGGCAAAGGTGGACTTGTTGAGGAACCAGTCGACCCAGGCGCGAGCAGCCGGCTTATTCTTCGAATTGACGTTGACACCGATGTTCACGTCGCCGCCAACGGCCGAATGGAACTTGCCGTCCTTCTGCTCGGGGAATGGCATGAATCCGATGTCGGCCGGGTCTGCGCCGGCCGTCTTGGCCGCATCCTGGAACTGCACGATCGCCCAGGATCCGAGCACCGCCGAGGCGACCTTGCCGGTCGCGAGCATGCCCTTCGATCCCTCCCAGGAGGTGGTGAGCGGGTCGGGCTCACTTAGCCCGTTCTTGACGACGTCGAATAGGAGGGCATCAGTGGTGTACTGCTCGGTTCCGGACGTCCACGGCGCGTTGTTGCTGTCCCGATCCGCGACGACATTCGTGTTCGCCGAGAAGCCCTGCTGGTTCTGCCAGCTGCCGAGCGGCCAGCCGTCCTTGTAGTTCGTGTAATAGGGAATCGCAGCCGTCTTGGACTTGATCAGTTTGAGGTCGGAGATGAATTCGGCAGGTGTCTTGGGAATGGATGTGACTCCGGCTTCTTTCCAGACCCGCTTGTTGTACACAATGCCATTGGCATTGCCGAAGGTGGGGAGGCCGTATTGCTTGCCATTGAACGACTTGTCGTTGAGGAAACGGTAGGTCTCCTTCAACTTCGCTGTGTCGCCGAGAGGTTCGAAGAATTGCGGCAGTTGGTTGGGGGTAACGGATGCCGGGATCCCGAGCACATCACCGTAGTTCTTGGTGCTGAGGCGGGTCGTGACTTCGCCCTCGTAGTCGGTGATGCCCTGGAGCTTCACGGTGACTTTCGGGTAGGCCTTATTGAAGGCCGCGACATAGCCGGCGTAGACCTTGTTCTTGATCAAATCGGTGCGGTTGGTGAGAACGGTGATGTCGCCAGACGGAGTGCCGCCGGTCGATCCCCCGCCTGTGCTCGAACATCCGGCGAGCAACAGGGCGGATACCGCCACTGCCGCGATCGCGATGTGCTTCTTTGCCATCTCTTGGTCTCCAGATCTATGTCGCCCTTGACGAGGCAGCGCCGTCGCCGAGGTGCTGAGTTGCTGACTTAAGAATCGTGCGCTGTTCGGTTGACGCTAGGCGAGAAACGGTGAAAGGTCAAGCTTGCATGTCAGCGCTGACATTCAATCATTATGGAACTCATGGCGGTCAGTTTTGCCATCGATAGTCAGTTGGTCATTGACTTTACTGTCGAGTACGGCAGGTCGGCGGTCAGAACGAAACAGACACTCGTACTTATGATGACCACGCTGTCATATTCCCGCACGGTGGCCGCTGCGGTGCTACTGTTGCTGCATGACCGAGCCGGCAGAGACCACAGAAGCGGGTGTCATTGCCCGCTCGGAGGCGATCAGCGACAGTGCGTGGCCAGCGACGTCGACCGTGCTGCAGACGCAATCCCGGGCGACTCTCGCCGATGTTGGCCGGCTCGCCGGCGTCAGTCCGAAGACGGTCTCCCGGGTGATTCTCGGCAGCACGAACGTCGCCGACGACACGAGAGACCGAGTACTCACCGCGGCCCGCTCGCTGCGATTCCGCCCCAATCACCTCGCCCGCAACCTTCGACACGGCAGCGTCACGAACATCGTTGCGTTCGTCATCGGTGACCTGAAGAACCCCTTCTATTTCCTGGTCGCGGCGGGGATCGAGCGCGAACTCGCGCGCCACGGGCTCATGATGATCCTCGCCTCTACTGACGACGATCCCGCGACCGAGGAGCGTGTGGTTGAAACGCTGCTCAAGCAGCGGGTTCGAGCCCTGCTGATGACCCCGATCGCCAGCGACCAGGGGTATCTCGAGGGAGAACGTCAACTCGGCACCCCGGTGGTGTGCATCGACCGGCCCGCGAACAACCTCATCGCCGATGCCGTCGTGTTGGCCAATTTCGAAGGTACCGCGAATGCCGTACGGCAGTTGATCAGCGCCGGCCATCGCCGCATCGCCTTCGTCTGCAGTCCGGCGTCGCTGTATACCCACCAGGAACGCCTGCGCGGATACCGTCATGCCCTGCGTGAGGCTGGCATCACCGACGCCGTGCAGTGGGAACGGCTCGAGGAGGTCGATGGCCCGAGCGCCGAGGACTCCGTTCGTGATCTGCTGTCCCTGCCCCAGCCACCAACCGCGATAGTCGCGGGAAACAACCGGGCAAGCTCCGGCGTGGTCCGAGCGCTCGGCAACCGGTTCGACACCGTCGCCTTCATCGGCTTCGACGATTTCGAGCTCGCTGATGCCGCGGGCATCACAGTCGTCGCGTACGACCCAGCCGAGCTCGGCAAACAAGCCGCCCGCCTGGTTGTGGAACGCCTGGATGACCCGCTCACCCCGCCGCGGCAAATCGAAATTCCCACTCGGCTGATCCGGCGTGGCTCGGGTGAAATAGCCCATCCCGCTTCAGTCTGACTAACCTGCTTCACCGAGCCCAGAGGGCAATTCCATGACGCACACCGCCGTCCGAAAGTCCATCAACGTCGTCGTGTGGGGTGAGAATCGGCATGAGCAGACCGATCCGAGTATCGCGGCACGATACCCGGATGGCATGCATGGGGCGATCAAGCAGGGGATCGATGAGTACCTGGGCGGCGGGGCATCCGTCTCCACCGTCACGCTCGATGACCCGGAGCACGGGCTCACCGAAGAGTTGCTTGCGGCGACCGATGTGCTGCTCTGGTGGGGGCATGCCGCCCACGAAGAAGTTGACGATGAGGTGGTCGAGCGGGTGCACCGGCACGTACTCGCCGGGCTCGGTCTGATCGTGTTGCATTCCGGGCACTTCTCCAAGATCTTCAAGAAGCTCATGGGCACCTCCTGCTCGTTGCGCTGGCGCGGTGAGACCGACCGCGAACTGGTCTGGACGATCGATCCAACGCATCCGATCACACGGGGCGTTCCGCATCCCCTGATCATTGACAGCCAGGAGATGTACGGCGAATTCTTCGATATCCCGGCGCCCGACGAACTGGTCTTCATCAGCTCGTTCGGCGGCGGAGAGGTGTTTCGCAGCGGGTGCACCTGGAAGCGCGGTCACGGACGCATCTTCTTCTTCAGCCCGGGCGACCAGGAGTACCCGGTCTATTTCCAGCCCGCAATCCGCCGAGTGATCGCGAATGCCGTCGAGTGGGCTGTTACCAGTCGGCCCGAGCGCACTTCGCCGCAACTGAGCCGGGTCTACTCGGGGGAATTCTTCCCCGAGTTCGATTCCGACGGCAATGCGATCAAGGGAACGGTCGCCAGATGAGCGCGTTCGCACTGCTCGTCAATTCCGCCACGCCAGTGCGAGTGATCCAGGTGGGAGCCGGAGGCATGGGTCGGGTCTGGTTGCAGTTGCTGGCCGACAGCTCCACCGTGCACCTCGTCGGCCTCGCCGACCTCGATGTCGAGGCCGCGCGCAGCGCCCTGGTGGAAATGGGACTGTCGGATGTCGCGGTGGCGGCCAGCCTGAGCGAGATCGCCGTCTCGACCGGGGCCGAAGCGGTCATCAACGTCACCGTTCCCGCCGCCCATCATCCGGTGAATATCGAAGCTTTGTTCGCGGGGCTGCCGGTGCTGTGCGAGAAGCCGATCGCACCAACGCTGAGCCGGGCGCTCTCGCTCGCCGCCGCATCCGAGGCGTCCGGCCAACTGTTGATGACAAGCCAGTCCCGCCGCTACTACCCGGTGCTCGCCGAGTTGAAGCAGCAACTCGGGTCGCTCGGAACCATCGGGATGGTGACGACGGAGTACTCCATGGCCCCGCGGTTCGGCGGATTCCGTGAGGAGATGGACAGCCCGCTCCTGCTGGACATGTCGATTCACGCCTTCGATGTGGCGCGTTACCTCTTGGATGCCGACCCGGTTTCCGTCTACTGCGAGAGCTTCAATCCGGGCTGGAGTTGGTACCAGGGAGACTCCGCCGCGACCGCGATCTTCGAGTTCGAGAACGGAATCCGCTATACCTATGTCGGCAGCTGGTGCAGCCCGGGATTCGAGACCTCGTGGAACGGCTCGTGGCGCGTGAGCGGCTCCGCGGGCACGGCCCTGTGGGACGGCGAATCGAGGCCACGGGTCGACGGTGTCGGAGCCGGTTCAACGGAATCTGCTGATGCGGGTGTCGGCGAGACTATTGCCGGAAGCCTGGCCGAGTTCATCGCCGCGTTACGCACCGGCCAGGTGCCCTCCGGTGAAGTTCACTCGAATATCCTCAGTCTCGCGATGGTCGAGGGTGCCGTCCGTTCCGCCGAGACCCGTCATCGTGTTGTCATCGACGCTCTCTTGGCGGAGGCCTACGCCGAGGCTGTTCGCGTCGAGCAGCACCCCGACGTTGCGGCGCGTCTTCACGGCTGGGGATCGGCCGCGGCTGGCCTTGCGCGCGAACATCAGGTGCTCTCGTGAACCGGCACCCCGCGGTCAATCCGAACGCCACGCATGCGGCGCGTGCTCTTCTCGACCTGGTCTACTCGGTCTCGGGGGAGCGCATCCTCTCCGGGCAGCACAACACGCCACGGGAGCTCTCGTTCTACAGCGACGAAGCAGTGCGGATCACCGGCGTCTACCCGGCGCTCTGGGGGCAGGATTTCGGATTCTCGGAAGCCGACGATATGGACGGTATCAATTTTCGACAGGACGTCATCGACGAAGCGAAAAAGCAACATGCCGCCGGCTCGACGGTCACCCTCATGTGGCATGCGGTGCGCCCGACCGAAAACGAACCGGTGACTTTTCTCGGCAGCATCTGTAACGGGATGCTTCCGCAGGCCGAGTGGGACGCCCTCCTCACCGAGGGCACAGACATCCACGCCCGCTGGATTGCCCAGGTCGACGTGATCGCGGCGCTTCTGACGCAGTTGCGCGACGCCGGCATCCCGGTGCTGTGGCGTCCGAATCACGAGATGAATGGAAGCTGGTTCTGGTGGGGCGGTCGAGAGGGTGCCCGGGGTTACGCGGCGCTCTATCGGCAGCTGTACGAGCGGTTCGTGTCGGTGCACCACCTCGACAATCTCATCTGGGTGTGGAACGCGAACGCTCCCCGCTCTGATGCCGCCGCCTACGCGGGTTTTTATCCAGGGCACGATGTCGTCGACATCCTGGCCGCGGACGTATATGCGAACGACTATCGCCAGTCCCACCACGACCAGCTCGTCGAGCTCGCGGATGGGCGGCCTATCGCCCTGGGTGAGGTCGGCGTTCTGCCCACCCCGGAGACTCTCGAGAACCAGCGACAGTGGGCCTGGTTTATGACCTGGACGACCTTCCTCACCCAGGAGAACGACGCCGACGAGGTGCGCCGGCTCTTCGCCAGTCCGCGGGTGCTGCACCGGGGCGAGCTGCCAGGCTAGACGCCGCTGTCATTGAGCTGGGGCGATTCTGTTCAGCTTTTTCATTAGCACTGCTAATAAGCTATGCTAAGGATATATGGCAAATGATGAGTCAATAGACGATGACCAGGACATCCGGTTAGCCATTCAGCGACTCGCGCGCCGCATTCGTTCGATGCAGGCCGACGATGACGTCAC
>JANYEI010000018.1 GCA_025363205.1 Frigoribacterium sp. | reverse complement strand
CGCGCCCCCCGAATCGTGGGATGGCACAGTTCCTGCCCAGAAGCTGCTCTCCACGATCGTGAGGCTGCAGCGCGAGCGCAACCAGAAGTTCGGGGCGGGGCAGATCGTGGACATCCTGCTCGGGCGCAGCACCGCCCGCATCACCCAGAATGACCATACGTCACTTTCCACTTTTGGCATCGGTACCGAGCTGACTGACCAGGAGTGGCGGGGCGTCGTGCGGCAGTTGCTCGCGCAGGGACTCCTCGCGGTGCAGGGGGAATACGGCACGCTCGTCGTGACGGAAACAAGCGCAACCGTGCTCGCCGGACAGCGACCGGTGATGCTGCGCCGTGAACCCGAGCGGGCAGCGCGACCGGCCAAGTCGCGTCGCGGTCCGGTCGTCGAACTGCCCGCGGGTGCTGCGCCGGTGTTCGAGCGCCTGCGGGTGTGGCGGGCGGCGGAATCGAAGGAGCAGGGCGTTCCGGCCTACGTGATTTTCCACGATGCGACCCTGCGTGAAATCGCGACCGGCACTCCGACCACTCTCGCCGAGCTCGGCACGATGAGTGGGGTTGGGGAGAACAAGCTTGCCAAGTATGGGGAGGCGATCCTCGAGGTGCTCGCCGGCTGACCTGTGCGCCCGGGACCTGCGCGCCCGGGACCAGTGCGCCCGGGACCAGTGCCGTCTAGCGCGATTGGCGATTCTTGTAGGGTCGGGGCTCGCCCTTCACGATCGGCGCGCGGCCCTTGCCCTTCGACGCCTTGGCCTTGCCTCCGGGCGGTGCGACGGGAGCCGGTGGGCGATCGTCGAATTCCGCGAGCTCGATCCGAGCCTGCTCGAGCAGGGCCTCCCCTGCTCCGGTGAGGGTTGTCGTCTCCTGGCGGCGGTCGAAGAGCTCAGAACCGATCTCGGTCTCGAGCGTGCGAATAGACGAGTCGAGTTTGGCGCGCGAGATACCGAGGGAATTGGCGGCCCGAACGAAATGCATCTCCTCGGCGACGGCCACAAAATGCCGCAGGTGGGTGATCTTCACGCAACGCTCCTCGGTTCCCGCCGCGCGTCGCGACCAGATCTTCAGGGTACGCGGCCTTCGGGCTGCGCGGCTGCCGGGGCGGAGAGGTTGCCCGAAAAGACAAGGGGCCCGGCGACCGTGAGATCGCCGGGCCCGCCCTGAACTTCGACGCTAGGCGGCGTCCAAGTAGCCGTTCGGGTTCAGCACGTACTTCGTCGCTGCTCCGGCGTCGAATTCTGCGTAGCCGCGCGGTGCCTCGTCCAGAGTGATCGCCTTGGCGTTCACGTTCTTTGCAATATGCACTCTGTCGTTCAGGATCGCCATCATGAGCCCACGGTTGTACTTCATCACCGGACATTGGCCGGTCGTGAATGACAGCGACTTCGCCCATCCGGTGCCGAGGCTGAGGGACAGGGACCCTGTTTTGGCGGCCGCGTCTACGCCGCCCGGATCACCGGTCACATACAGCCCGGGGATGCCCATCGCGCCGCCCGCCGCCGTGATATCCATCAGGGAATTGAGCACTGTTGCCGGTGCTTCGCCACCACCATGATGGCCCTTCGCCTCGAAGCCGACGGCGTCCACGCCGCAGTCCACTTCGCGCACTCCCAGGATCTGCTCGATCTGGTCGGCGATTTCACCCACGGAGAGATCGATTGTCTCGCAGCCGAAACTCCGCGCCTGGGCGAGTCGATCGGCGTTCATGTCGCCGACGATTACCGCCGCGGCACCGAGCAACATCGCGGATGTCGCGGCTGCCAGTCCCACTGGGCCGGCGCCCGCAACGTACACGGTCGATCCGACTCCCACCCCGGCAGTGACCGCCCCGTGGAATCCGGTGGGGAAGATGTCGGACAGCATTGTGAGGTCCAGGATCTTCTCGAGGGCCTGGTCACGATCGGGGAATACGAGCAGGTTCCAGTCTGCGTAGGGCACGAGCACATACTCGGCCTGGCCGCCAACCCAGCCACCCATGTCGACGTATCCGTAGGCACTTCCGGGGCGATCCGGGTTCACATTGAGGCAAATTCCGGTCTTGCGTTCCTTGCAATTGCGGCAGCGGCCACAGGCAATGTTGAATGGCACCGAGACGAGATCGCCGACCTTGACGAACTCGACGCCTGGACCGACTTCCACGACCTCGCCGGTGATTTCGTGTCCAAGTACGAGGTTGGCCGGGGCAGTGGTTCGGCCACGCACCATGTGCTGGTCCGAGCCGCAGATGTTGGTGGCGACGGTGCGGATAATGGCGCCGTGCGGCACCTTACGGCCGATATTGGCGGGATTGACGCCCGGTCCATCTTTCAGTTCGAAGGTGGGATAGTCGATGTCGATGACCTCAACCTTGCCGGGTTCCTTGTAGGCGACAGCCCTGTTTGCGGACATTTCGATCCTCCTTGATCTGGTCGGGAATCGTGTTGCGACGCCCATACCAAAGAAATTCTAGGTCGCTCGAGAGCGAGAGTCTGTGGGGGGAATCCCCCCCTATCGGCATGGGCCGATAGGGGCTATCGTTCCGCGGACAGTGCACCGTCGTAGGCTCGATGCATGCGCAGCTTCTATCCCGACATTGATCCGTACGACTCCGGGCTACTGGATGTCGGCGACGGTCAGAGTGTTTACTGGGAGACTTCGGGAAATCTCGACGGCAAGCCGGCCGTGTTCCTGCACGGTGGGCCGGGTGGCGAGACGCAGCCGAACCACCGCCGGCTTTTCGACCCGGCGAAGTACCGCATCGTGTTGTTCGACCAGCGTGGCTCCGGTCGGAGTCTCCCGCATGCGAGCGACGCCGGCATCGATCTCAGCACCAACACCACCTGGCACCTGATCGATGATCTCGAGTTGTTGCGACAGTACTTGCGGATCGATCGTTGGTTGGTGTTCGGCGGGTCTTGGGGCAGTACGCTGGCGCTCGCCTATGCGCAGACCCATCCGGGTCGAGTCTCCGAACTTGTGCTAAGGGGCATTTTCACGCTGCGCAAGTCGGAGCTTGACTGGTTTTATGAGGGTGGCGCAGAGGCGGTCTTCCCTGATGCCTGGGAGGGTTTCCTTGCTCCCGTGCCGCCGGAGGAACGCAACATGCTGATTCAGGCATATTCCCGGCTGCTCAATGATCCGGACCCCGCGATCCACGGGCCCGCCGCTGTGGCGTGGTCGGTCTGGGAGGCATCCACCATCACTCTGTTGCCCACGCCGAACGTGGTGTCCACTTTTTCCGATCCGCGCTACGCTCTTGCCTTCGCCCGAATCGAAAATCACTATTTCGTCAATCGTGGTTTTTTCGACGACGGCCAGCTGATCCGCGATGCGCCCATGCTCGCAGACATCCCCGGCGTGATCATCCAGGGTCGTTACGACATCTGCACTCCTGCCGTCACCGCTTGGGATCTGCACCGGGCCTGGCCGGAGGCGCAGTTCGTGATGGTCCCGGATGCGGGCCACGCGTTCGATGAACCGGGTATCCTCTCCGCGCTCATTGATGCCACCGATCGATTCGCGGAAATCTGACGCCGTCCGCAAGTCCAGCGTGCCCCCAATAAGGGGGACATTAGGCGCGTTTCGTCCTCCGCGCTAGGCGGTACGTATTTGATTGTGCAATACTTCCCCCGTGCGATATACCCGAATTTCGCACCATTTCGGCGTACCCGAGCGCCGCGTCCTATGGATTCTGGCCGCCCTCGGCACAACCCTCATAATGGTGCTTTCCCTGCTCCTGGTCACCGATGTCACCCGCGTCAGTGCCGCTTCTACCTGCGCGCCCGGCGTGAACCCGATCGCCTGTGAGAACAGCAAGCTGGGAACGGATCCGTCTGTCTGGGACATCAACGGTGCCGGCGATTCGAGCATCCAGGGTTTCTCGACCGACATCAGCGTGAACGTCGGCGCGAGCGTCGACTTCAAGATCGACACCACCGCTCGCGCGTACTCGATCACCATCTTCCGCACCGGCTACTACCAGGGGCTCGGTGCGCGCCAGATCGCCACCGTCACGCCGTCTGCCACTCTGCCGCAGACCCAACCGCAGTGCGTCACCGACATCACGACCGAGCTTTACGATTGCGGCAACTGGGGCGTCTCGGCATCCTGGAACGTGCCGACGGATGCCGTCTCCGGCGTGTACTTCGCCCTACTCAAACGAACCGACACCGGCGGCGAGAGCCAGATCACTTTCGTCGTTCGCGATCTCGCGAGCCACTCGGCAGTGCTCTTCCAGACCTCCGATCCCACGTGGCAGGCCTACAACACCTACGGCGGCTCCGACTTCTACCAGGGCGCGGCGAACGGTCGTGCCTACAAGATCAGCTACAACCGCCCGGTCACCACCCGCGCCCAGAATTCGGGTCGCGACTTCTACTTCGCCCACGAATACGCGATGGTGAGGTTCCTCGAGAAGAACGGTTACGACGTCAGTTACTTCAGCGGCGTGGACACCGACCGGTTCGGGTCCAACCTCACCAATCACAGCGTGTTCCTCTCCGTGGGCCACGACGAGTACTGGTCGACCGGCCAGCGGGCGAATGTCGAGGCCGCGCGCAATGCCGGCGTCAACATGCAGTTCCTCTCCGGCAACGAGGCCTACTGGCACACGCGCTACGAGAACTCGTCGACGAGTGGCACGAGCATGGCCTACCGCACTCTCGTCTCGTACAAGGAAACGTGGGCCCAGAAGAAGCTCGACACCAGCTCGCCGGTGTGGACCGGCACCTGGCGCGACCCCCGGTTCGCCTCGCAGGCCAACGGAGCCGGACTGCCGGAGAACGGTCTCACCGGCACCGAATACATGGCTAACTTCAGCGACCTCCCGGTGACGGTGAGCGCGACCGAGGGCAAGACGCGGCTGTGGCGCAACACCACGCTCACGTCCCTTGCCGCCGGATCGACCCAGGCGCTCGCCAGCCACACCATCGGCTATGAGTCGAATGAGGATGTCGACAACGGCTTCCGTCCCGTCGGACTCATCCGCCTGTCCACCACAACGGGGCCGACCCAGCAATACCTGCAGGACTACGGCACCAACGTTCTGGCGGGCACCACCACTCACCATGTGACGCTGTATCGCGCTCCCAGCGGCGCGCTTGTCTTCTCGGCTGGATCGATCCAGTGGACCTGGGGACTCGACCAACAGCATGACGGTGCTGGCGCCCCCGCCGACGCTCGAATGAAGCAGGCAGAGGTCAACCTCCTTGCCGACATGGGCGCGCAGTCGACGACGCTGGACTCGACCCTCGTGGCGGCGACCGCGAGCGGCGACAACACGGCCCCGACCGCAACCATCACCTCCCCTGTCGCCGGTGCAGCGATCGCCAATGGCGCGACTGTCACCGTCACCGGCACAGCCTCGGATGTCGGAGGTGTGGTCGCCGGTGTCGAGGTGTCCACCGACTCCGGTGCGAGCTGGCACGTCGCGACCGGCACCACCGCCTGGAGCTACACCTACGTTCAGGCCGGGACAGATTCGCGCACGATCCAGGTGCATGCCATCGACGACAGCGCCAACTACCCATCCGTTCCCTCCACCGTCACGGTCACGGTCGGCGGGCCGTACTCGGCCTTCGGGAACATGGTGCCGGCCACCCCCGACGGCGGCGACGCCAGCGCCAACGAGCTTGGGCTGCGCTTCACCCCAATCATCAACGGATTCATCTCTGGGGTGCGATTCTTCAAGAGCGCGGCGAACACGGGCACCCACACTGGGTCGTTGTGGTCGTCGAGTGGCGTGCGTCTGGCCACCGTGACCTTCGCAAGTGAGAGCGCGACAGGGTGGCAGACCGCCAGCTTCTCATCCTCTGTCGCGGTGACCCCTGGCAGCAGCTACGTGGTCTCGTATTCGGCCCCCATGGGGCATTATTCCGCGACGCCCCACTACTGGGGATACCGCGGGGACAGCACTGGTCCGCTCACGATCGCTGGTGGGTTCGGTGCCGCGCCGGCTGGCCTCTACGGAATCGTGGGAAGCTTCCCGACCGGTACGGGACTTCCCTCGGACACCTGGTACGGCTCCAACTACTTCGTCGACGCGGTCTTCACAACGGTGGACAACTCCCCGCTCACGGCGTCCAGCCAGTGGCCGCTCCCCGGATCGTCGAGCGTTCCGGCCAACAGCGTCATCAGCGCCCACCTGTCGAAGGCGGTCACGGCGGACTCCGTAGCCTTCTCGGTGGTCGATCCGATCAATGTGAATGTCGCCGGCGCCACCGCCTACAACGCGACGACCCAGAACGCGACGTTCACGCCTACCTCGCCCCTCAATGGCTTCGTCAAGTACTCGGTCACGCTCACCGCGACGGACACCCTCGGCAACCCACTGTCGAGCGGAGGCACCTGGAGCTTCACGACGGCGAAGCCCGCCGCCGCGGACGGAGTCTGCCCGTGCGGACTGTTCGATGACTCGACAGTGCCGACGGTGCTTCAGGCCGGAGACGCGAACAAGTCCCTCAGCCTCGGAGTGAAGTTCACTCCGACCGCCGCCGGCCAGATCACGGGCATCGAGTTCTACAAGGGGTCCGGAAATACCGGAGCGCATACCGGATCGCTCTTCAGCGCCGCCGGCACGCAGCTGGCGACGGCCACCTTCACGAACGAGTCGACCTCCGGATGGCAGACCGTGACCTTCGCGACACCGGTCACCGTGAACGCCGGCGCCCAGTACACGGCCGCATACAGCACGACCAGCGGCAATTATTCGCTGACCCCCGGCGGCTTCACCTCAGGTTTCACCAAGGGACCACTCACGGTCGCAGCATCTTCCGGGTCATATTCCTACACGGGCACATACCCATCGAACACCTCGACGACGAACTACCTCGTCGATGTGAACTTCACCCCGACGGCGGCTCCGATCGCCGTAGTCAGCCAGACCCCGGCATCCGGGGCCGTCGCTGTCGACCGGGGCACAGTGATCACCGTCGTGTTGTCGGCTCCCACCGCTGCAGGCTATTCCCTCGCGGCCGCGAACGGCGCGACGGCGATTAGCGGAACGACAACACTGTCGACCGATGCCAAGACGATCACCTTCACGCCGACGGCGACCCTCCCGAACAACGCCTTCATCACGGCAACGCTCTCGGGGGCAGCAACGAGCGGCGGCAGCCAGCTGGCGACGCAGACCTGGTCGTTCCAGACGGCTGACACCACCGGCACATCGACGACGACCTACACCTCTCTTTTCTCGGCCGACACTCCAGCGGTGCTCGCGGCGACAGATGACTCGTCGTCCGTCGAACTCGGGGTGTCTTTCACCCCGTCGGGTAATGGATCCGTCACCGCAATCAAGTTCTTCAAGGGCACCGGGAACCTCGGCAGCCACGTCGGTCACCTTTGGTCGGCCAGCGGTGTGAAGCTCGCGACTGTGACGTTCGCTGGAGAGACCGCGACGGGATGGCAGACCGGAGCGCTGTCGACACCGGTCGCTCTCACCAGCGGACAAAAGTACGTCGTGTCCTACCTCGCTCCGCAGGGCCAATACTCCTTCACCGCGAACTATTTCGCCACGGCGAAGACGACGGGCGTGCTGACGGCCGGCGCGACCAACAACGGCCTCTACCTGTACGGTGCCGGCGGCGGCTTCCCGACGAACACCTGGGGAGCGACCAACTACTTCGTCGACGTGGTCTACGCCACGACGACTCCGACCCCAACACCGACTCCGACCCCAACACCGACGCCGACCCCAACACCGACGCCGACCCCAACACCGACGCCGACCCCAACACCGACGCCGACCCCAACACCGACCGGTGCGACGATCTTCCCCTCCACGAGCGTTCCGGCTAACACCACCTGGGCAGATCCGGGCCCGGTGCAGGTCGGCGTGCGATTCAGCTCCGCAGTCGCCGGCACCATCTCGAGCGTGCAGTTCTACAAGGGCGCGGGAAATACCGGCACACATACGGTCAACATCTGGTCGGTCAACGGCGTGCAACTCGCGACTGCGACGGCGACTGCCGAAACCGCCAGCGGGTGGCAGACCGTGCCGCTGGCCACGCCTCTTGCAATCACAGCCGGCACTGAATATCGAGCGACATATTACCTGCCCACCGGGCATTACGCCGTCGATATCAACGGGCTGAGCGCTCCGGTGACCAACGGATCCCTTACCGCCCTCGGCAGCGCGTATGTCTACGGAACAAGTGCGCCGATCAACAATGCGGCCCATAATTACTGGGTAGACGTGAGCTTCAGTCCGTCTCCTTGACCCGCCTCATGGGGGCTGTCAGGGATGAACGGGTCGATATGGAATACAGAGGGGAAGCCATGGCTGAAAAATTGCGGATTGCGGTTGTCGGTGCCGGCTATTGGGGACCGAACCTTGCCCGCAATTTCAGCACCAGCGCCGACTGGGAATTGGTGGCGATCTGCGATCTCGACCGCGAGCGGGCCGAAGGGCTCGCCGCCCGGGTCGGTCGCGTGGAGGTCTACACCGACCTCGCCGAGCTTCTGGCGCGCGACGACCTCGACGCGATCGCCATCGCGACTCCCGCCCGCACGCACCACCCGATCGTGCTCGCGGGACTGCGTGCTGGAAAGCACGTCCTCGTCGAGAAGCCTCTTGCCGACACCCGCGAGCGGGGCCTCGAGATGGTCGAAGAGGCGGCCACGCGCGGGCTCGTGCTCATGGCCGACCACACCTACTGCTACACCCCCGCGGTTCTGAAGATCCGCGAACTGATCGCCGACGGCCAGCTCGGCGACATCCTCTTCATCGATTCGGTGCGGATCAACCTCGGACTCATCCAGCCGGATGTCGACGTGCTCTGGGATCTCGCCCCGCACGACCTGTCGATCATCGACTTCGTGCTCCCCGACGGCCTGCGCCCGAAGTCCGTATCGGCCCACGGTGCGGATCCGCTCGGTGCGGGCCGGGCCTGCGTGGGGTACCTCACCATCCCGCTCGACAAGGGCGCCATCGCCCACGTGCATGTCAACTGGCTGAGCCCCACCAAGATCCGACGGATGGTCATCGGTGGCACCGAACGTACACTCGTCTGGGATGACCTCAATCCGCAGCAGCGACTGAGCGTCTACGACCGCGGTGTCGACCTTGCCCAGCAATCGGTCGATACGGTCGACCGCCGCTCGTCCACCATCTCCTATCGCCTCGGCGACACCTGGTCGCCCGCACTTCCCGAGCATGAAGCTCTCGGGGTGATGGCAGTTGAATTCGCCGCGAGCATCAGCGGAGGCCGTGCGCCGCGCACAGACGGACAGGCCGGGCTGCGCGTGCTCTCAGTGCTTGAGGCTGCCAGTCGCAGCCTTGCAGATTCAGGAAACTCAGCGAGCGTCGAAACCGCCGCTATCCAAGCAGAGGTTGTTCGATGACAGAACTCACTGGTGCCAATGTGCTCGTGACGGGCGGAGCCGGCACGATCGGCTCGACGATCGTCGACCAGCTTCTCGAGTCCGGCGTTGCGCACATCGATGTGCTCGACAACTTCGTGCGCGGTCGCATTTTCAATCTCGAATCCGCGATGGCATCGGGGCGCGTGACCGTTGTCGACGGGGACATCCGGGACCGTGACCTCGTGCATGACGTGACCCGCGGCAAGGACCTCGTCTTCCACCAGGCGGCCATCCGCATCACCCAGTGCGCGGAGGAACCGCGGCTCGCTCTGGAGGTGCTCGTCGATGGGTCGTTTAACATCTTCGAGGCCGCGGTTGAACACGGCGTAGACAAGGTCGTCTCGGCATCCAGCGCCTCGGTGTACGGAATGGCCGAGGAGTTTCCGACCACCGAGCGCCACCACCATCACAACAACGACACCTTCTACGGTGCGGCCAAATCGTTTGGCGAGGGGATGCTCCGCAGCTTCCGCGCGATGAATGAACTCGATTTCGTGGCACTTCGGTATTTCAATGTCTACGGTCCGCGCATGGACGTCCACGGTCTCTACACCGAGGTGCTCGTGCGGTGGATGGAGCGCATCGCCGACGGCAAACCCCCACTGATTTTTGGCGACGGGCTGCAGACGATGGACTTCGTATACACGACCGATATCGCTCGGGCGAACATCCTCGCCGCTCAGAGCGATGTGACCGACGGGGTCTATAACGTCGCGAACGGAGAGGAGACAAGCCTCCTCGGCCTCGCCCAGGCTCTGTTGCGCGCGATGGACTCCGACCTGTCGGTCGAACACGGACCGGACCGGGCGGTCAACGGCGTCGTCCGCCGCCTCGCAGACACTAAGGCGGCACGCATCGACCTCGCTTTCGAGACACGGGTGGGTCTCGAAGAGGGGCTCCGCGAACTCGTCGAATGGTGGCGCCCCCAGCGTGAGGAGATCGCCGCCGGTCGAACGGAGGTGCGAGTATGAGCCGCATCAATGTCATGAAGCCCTGGCTCGGCAGAGAAGAGGCGGATGCCGTCGCCGAGGTCATCGCTTCCGGATGGGTCGCGCAGGGCCCGCGGGTCGCAGCCTTCGAGGTGGCTTTCGCTTCGGCGATGCAGGCGGAGCACGCCGTCGCGACCTCCAACTGCACCACCGCGCTGCACCTCGCCCTCGTCGTCGCGGGTGTCGCCGCCGGTGACGATGTGGTCGTGCCATCCTTCTCCTTCATCGCGACGGCTAACGCGCCGACCTATGTCAACGCCAGACCGGTGTTCGCCGATGTGGATGCCGCCACCGGCAACGTGACTGCGGAGACAATTCGTGTTGCGCTCACCGAAAAGACCACGGCAGTGATCATCGTCGATCAGGGCGGAGTGCCGGTCGACATCGATTCGATCCGGGCGCTCTGTGACCCCCTCGGCATCGTCGTGATCGAGGATGCCGCGTGCGGATCCGGCTCGACCTACAAGGGCCGTCCGGTGGGCGCGGGGGCCGAGATCGCCGCCTGGTCCTTCCACCCGCGCAAGTTGCTGACAACGGGGGAGGGCGGCATGCTGACCACCTCGAACGCCGAGTGGGCCGCGCGGGCCCGTCGACTCCGCGAGCACGCCATGAGCGTCTCTGCCGCCGAACGCGCCGCGAGCGTCATCGCCCCCGCCGAGGAGTACGGCGAAGTCGGTTTCAATTACCGGATGACCGACATGCAGGCCGCGGTCGGTCTGGTGCAGCTCGGCCGGCTGCCCGAGATCGTTGCCCGTCGACGCGAGATCGCAGCGGAGTACGCGTATCGCATCGCGGATATCCCTGGACTGCGAATCGTCACCGACCCGGAATACGGCACCTCGAACTTCCAGTCGCTGTGGGTCGAGGTCGGCGACGACTTTCCATTGTCGCGCGAGCAACTGCTTGCGGCGCTCGCCGCCGCCGACGTCTCGGCTCGCCGTGGCATCATGGCTGCGCACCGCCAGCCCGCGTACGCGGATCGCGACACCGGATCGGTTCCCCTTCCGGTCACCGAGCGCCTGACCGACAACACCCTGATCCTTCCCGTGTTCCACCAGCTGACCGAGGCCGAGTTGACGCAGGTCGTCGACACGCTCCACAGCGCCGTGACCAGTGCAGCAGGGATCACGGTATGAGGCGTCCCGTCCTGCTGATCGCCGCCAGCGGTCTCGCGCGCGAGGTGCTACCCCTTGTGCGCGAGTCGGGACGCGAGGTGCTCGGCTTCCTCGACGACCGGCATGCCGAGCTCCCACGCACGATCGGCGGAGCGCCAGTGCTCGGCGCAATCGACGACATCCCGCTCTATCCGGATGCCGATGTGCTGGTCTGCATCGGGTCGGGCCTCGGGCGCGAGCGCGTGGTCGCGCGGCTCGCAGAGCTCGGCATCGACGCCTCGCGATACGCGACGATCGTCGACACGTCGGTGCGAAATCCCGGCGGGTGTCCGATCGGGGTGGGCTCGATCCTCCTCGCTGGCGTCGTCATCACCGCGGATGCCGTGATCGGCGCGCATGTGGTCGCCATGCCGCGCGTCATCATCACCCATGACTGCCTCGTCGACGACTTCGCGACGTTCGCGGCCGGCGTCGCCCTCGGCGGCGGTGTCCGCATCGGTCGGGGCGCCTATTTGGGAATGAACGCCTCGGTGCGGCCAGGACTGTCGATCGGGGCCGGTGCCACGGTCGGGATGGGCGCCGTCGTGCTCAGCGATATGCGCGAGTCAGAGACATGGGTCGGCGTTCCCGCGCGGCCGCTGGGAGTGACAGCGTGAGCGTCCCGTTCCTCGACCTTGCCGCGCAGAGCGCAGAGGTAGCCGCCGAGGTGCTGCCCGTGTGGAAGCGCCTGTTCGAGTCTGCCGGATTCATCGGCGGCAGCGAAATCGACGCGTTCGAGCACGAGTACGCCGAGTACATCGGCGTCGAGCACGTGATCGGCGTCTCCAATGGCACGGACGCCCTCGAGCTCGCCTACCGTGCGGTTGGGGTCGGTCCCGATGACGAGGTCATCATGCCGGCCAACACCTTCATCGCGACGGCTGAGGCCGTCTCGCGCATCGGTGCCGTGCCTGTCTTCGTGGACGTGGACGAGGAATACCTGCTGATCGACCCCGACGCCGTCGAGGCCGCCATCACCGAGCGCACGCGGGTGATCGCCCCTGTGCACCTGTTCGGCCAGACCGCGCCCGTCGAGCGCATCCTGCTGATCGCCGACAAGCACGGGATCGCCGTCGTGGAGGATGCCGCGCAGTCCCAAGGCGCGTCATCGTCAGCCGGTCGCGCCGGAGCGTTGGCGCGCGTGGCGGCGACGAGCTTCTACCCGGGCAAGAACCTCGGTGCTGCCGGTGACGCGGGCGCTGTGATGACGAATGACGCAGACATCGCGGCCTTCATCCGCAACGTCGCCGCGCACGGGAGTTCGGTCAAGTACGTGCACGATCACATCGGGATGAACGCCCGGCTCGACGCGATCCAGGCTCCCGTTCTGCGCGCAAAGCTCGTGCGGCTCGAGGGATGGAATGCGGCCCGCCGCGCGGCTGCCGATCGCTACGCCGCGCTTCTCGCCGACGTCGAAGGCGTCCGTCTGCCCAGTGTGCGGCCGGGCAACACAGACGTCTGGCACCTGTACGTGGTCCGGGTCGAGGAGCGCGAGCGCGTGATGGCCGAGCTGTCCGCAGCGGGCGTCGGATCCGGCATCCACTACCCGACGCCAGTGCATCTCACCGAGGCGTACGCCGGGCTTGGCTATCTGCGTGGCCAGTTCCCGTTCGCGGAGGCCGCAGCCGACCGCATCCTCTCCCTACCGATGTTCCCTCATCTCACCGAGGCGCAGCAGGAGGACGTGGCGGCTGCGCTGCGCTGTGCGCTCGTGTCTACGGTCTGATCGCTGGCGGACGAATATGCAGACTCTAGAAACCCGCTCACTCACCACGCGGCCTCTGGTGACGGTGGTGATCCCCTGTTACAACTACGGTCACTTCCTTCCGGGGGCGGTCGCATCGGCGCTGGATCAGGAGGGCGTCGACGTGGAAGTGATCATCGTGGACGACGCATCGCCAGATGGCAGTGCCGAGGTGGCGCGCGGGCTGGCGGACCGTGATTCTCGGGTGCGCCTGATCACGCACGCGAGCAACAAGCGCCACATCCTGACCTATAACGACGGCCTTGACGAGGCAGCGGGCGACTACGTCGTCCTGCTCTCCGCCGATGACCTGCTGACGAAGAACTCGATCACTAGGGCAGCGGCGCTGATGGAGCAGCACCCGGACGTTGGACTGGTCTACGGCCCGGTGGTCATCTTCAATGACGCAGTTCCCGAGCTGGGGGTCGGCGATGCGGCGGCTTGGATTCTCTGGGAAGGCCGGGACTGGGCTCGCCGTCTATTCGGCTCCGGTGTCAACGTCATCAAGTCGCCTGAGGCGATCGTGCGCGGAAGCGTACTGCGTCAGGTTGGGTTGTACGATCCCGAGCATCCTCACGCCGGAGACTTGCAGATGTGGCTGCGGATCGCCGCTGTCGCGGACGTCGGCTATCTTCCCGACAGCGTGCAGGCGCTCTATCGACAGCACGACAAGAACATGCACAGCGCCATCTTCGCCACGGACCAGGCCCGGGGCATGATCACGGACCTCCAGCACCGCCTGGACGCCTTCACCACCGCTGCGGCCTCGTTCTCGAACACCGGAGAACTGGTCGCGAGCATCCGTCGTGCCGAGGCCGTCGAGGCCATGGACCTCGCTTCCCGTGCGTTGGTGTGGGGGCATACGGAGTCTTGGCCCGTGCCCGCCCTACTCAACTTCGCACGCGACTGCGATCCGGCGATTGACCGTACCGCTGCCGGGCGAGCGTATAGTCGTCGACACGCACTCGGCACGCGTCTTTCGCGGAGAAATCCGTTATTCGTGATGCGGGAAAAAATCCTGAGCAGGCGGACTCTCGCCGCCGAGCGGCGCATCGCCGACGTTGGGGTGCCGGGATGAGCGAGCGGAGCTACCGCGCTACAGCCGGAAAACGCCTGTGGGCGGGATTGCAGGTGCTCGTCTTTCGCGCGTTGACCGCGGTGGTGGACGCGGGCTCGCCTGGCATCCGTTTCGGAGTCGGGCACGCGGTGCGGCGACGATTGCTCGAGCGTTCGCTCGTGTCACTCTCCGCCGCACCTGGGCGCTCTACGGAGGCGCTGTCGCCCGACCTATTGCGGAAGCCGACTCGCCCGCAACCTCTCGTCGCACTCGTGACGAGAACGCTCGGCACCGGGGGAGTGGAGACAATCGTCGCCACGCTCGCGCGGGGACTACCTGAGCGCGGGCTCGACTGCATCGTGCTGTGCGAACGCGGAGGGTCGACGGCGGACGCACTCCGGGGTCTGGGCGTCGCGGTCTTTGAGGCTCACGATGCGGCATCCGCGGATTCGATACTCGCCGCAGCGGGGCCGGTCGTCGCGGCACAGCTGCACAACGCCCCCGGCCATCTCATAGACGCCTTCACTCGGCGCGGTATCCCCATCGTGCCCGTGGTTCACACGACGGACATCAATCTCTCCGAGGAGGACTGGCTGAAGCAGAGCGATCTGCTCGACCGATCGGCGGCCGTCGTCGCCGTCAGCGAGACCGTCAAGGCATTCTTCGAGAACCACCTGCCGCGCCGTGCGCCGGTGACTGTGACGGTCGTACCGAACGGTGTCACCGTTCGGGCATCCCTCGATCCAGGCCTTGCCAGGATGCGATTGGCTGCGGCGATCGACGCCGAGCTCGGCGAGACGGTCGTCATCGTGTGCCTTGCCCGCTATGACATGCAGAAGAACGTTCCGGGTCTCGTCCGCGCTTTCCTCGATGCCGCGGGCGAGAATCACGACGCGCGACTCGTGGTCGCAGGTCCGGTTGAGGACTGGCTCGAGTACGCGCACGCGGATGCGATTCGTCGAGCACACCCAAACAAAGGTCGCGTCCATCTGCTCGGTTCCAGTTCCTCGCCGGATATCCTCGACGCAGCCGATGCATTCGTGCTGGATTCCTTTTTCGAGGGCTGGCCCGTCGCCGCGTCAGAGGCGATCATGGCGGGTCTGCCTCTCGTCATCTCCGACGTCGGCGGAGCCCACGAGCTCGTCGGCAACCGGGGTGAACGCGGCGAGATCTGCGCCAACCCGGCGGGCGCGCCGGCGACGATCACACTCGCGGAGATCGGGGCGGCTCGTCGGCGCGCCATGCAGAGTAACAGCGCCGCCATTACGACGGCACTGCGCGTGATCCTTCACGATATCGCCCGCTGGCGAGAGCGCAAAGATCAACTCGCCAGGGATGCCGCGGTCTGGCTGGGAGCCGACGCAATGGTCGACTCGCACGCCGCCCTTCTTCGAACCGTCGGAGTCGTCCGCGAGGAAGCGCCGTGAGCGGCCCGGGAGGGACATCTATGGACGATCGCATCCCCGAGGACCCGGATCTCGAGAGGCTTGCGGAGCGCGACTGGGCTCCGCCAAGCGCGATCCCGATCGCGGAGCCTGCGCTGGCCGCTTCGGCGAAGGAAAGCATCGGACGGCAGGCGGCGTCCGGTGTTCTCTGGCTCACTGCCCAAAAGTGGGCGATCCGAGTTCTCGGTTTTGTCACGATCGCCGTGCTCACCCGTCTGCTGAGCCCCGGAGACTTCGGAACGGTGGCGGCGGCATCCACCATCCTGCCGTTCTTCTATCTATTGGCCGACCTGGGCTTCGCCGCCTATATCGTGCAGGTGGCGAAGGCCGACCAACGGATGCTCAGCACCGCGTTCTGGTTCTCCCTGAGTGCAGGCGCCGTCCTGTGCGGTGCGCTGCTCGCGATCGCGCCGGTGATGGGCGCTGTCTTTGGCAATCCCCGAGTCGTGCCGGTGCTGCAGGCTCTGTCGGTGTGGGTGATCCTCACGGCCTTTGGATCCGTGCCGATGGCTCTACTCCGACGCAACATGCGCTTCGGGGTGCTCGCGGGTCAGGGCGCAATCGCCGCGGTCATCGCTCAAGTGGTCGCGATGGTGATGGCCTTCAGCGGCTTCGGGGTCTGGGCACTCGTCGGCCAGAGCCTTGTCGCTCCTGCGATTACCTCGATTCTGGCCTGGGTCTCTACGAGATGGCATCCGGATCTGATGTTCGCTCGACGCGAGTTCGCGACAATGACCCGGTATGGCGGGCAGGTTCTGGGCGTCGAGTTCGTCGCAATGCTCAGGGCGTCGGGCGAAGCTGCCGTGATCTCGTCGACGCTCGGGGTGGCAGCACTCGGATACATGAATATCGCGCAGCGCCTCGTTCAGGTTGTGCAGGACCTCACGGGAAGCGCGATCGTGCCCGTTACCACGGTCGCATTCGCGAGGATCCGTGACGAGCGTGAACGACTACTCAGCGCCTACGTGCGTGCGTTACGGATGTCGTACGCGGCGCTGTCGCTTCCTCTCACGATCGTGGCCGTTGCTGCACCGATGATCGTTCCGATCCTCTTCGGCAAAGCCTGGGAGGCAAGCTACCCAGTGGCGCAGATCCTCGCGATCGCGGGCACCCTCACTGTCGGTGCGTGGCTGGACCATGGTCTGTTTTATGGCGTTGGCAAGCCAGGGAAGTGGTTTGCGTACGCCCTCATCATCGACGGGATCACCTTCGGCACGACCGCGGTCCTGGCGCACAACGGCCTCGTCTCCGTGGCGTGGGGATTCCTTGGAGTGTGTGTGATCGCCACCGTTAGTCGGTGGTTCCTCGTCGCTCGGATTCTGGCGACGGCCGTTCGCACCGTCGCCGGTCCCTTCTTCTTCGTCGTCACCGCTGTCGCGACCTCAGGTGCGGCGGGCTGGGGTGTCATGCAGCTGACGCGCGAAGTCCCCGACGTCGTCTCGATCATCCTGATCGCGCTCGCCGTGACCGTCGTCCACTTGACCGTGACCCGCCTTCTCGCACCGAACGTGATCTCCGAGGGGCTCGCCGTTCTCGCTCGCTCCAAGTGGCTGAGTCGCTTCCCGATCCTCCGGAATCGAAGGGCTCAGTCATGACGACGAATACCGCTCCGCACGTGCTGATCATCGTGCAGAACCTCCCGGTTCCCCTCGACCGCCGGGTGTGGTTGGAGTGTCATGCGCTGATGGCGCGCGGCTACACCGTGAGTGTGATCTGCCCGAAGGGTCCCGGCGATCCGGCTCGCCAGCGGATCGACGGCGTCTACATCTACAAGTACAAGCCCGCGCCCGAGGCTGAAGGGCTGCTCGGCTTCGTCTGGGAGTTCGCATATAGCTGGGTGCGCACGGCGTGGATTTCGCTTGCGGTGTGGCGTCGGCAGCGATTCGACGTGATCCAGGCGTGCAATCCGCCGGATACCTTCTGGTTGCTCGCGCGGCTATGGCGTTCTTGTGGCGTGCGGTTCATCTTCGACCACCACGACCTCAACCCCGAGCTGTTCCTCTCGCGATTCGGTGCTCCGAAGAGCGTGGGGCAGCGGCTCCAGTACGCGGGACTGAAATGGTTGGAGCGTCGGTCGTTCCGCACCGCGGATCGCGTCACGTCGACTAACGAGTCATACAAAGCCATCGCGATCCGTCGGGGCGGGCGTCGGCCGAATCACGTCACTGTGGTCCGCAGCGGGCCGGACACGAAGCAGATGCGCCCGATCTATCCGCCGGATCCTCGTCCTGTGGACGGGATCAACCTCGCATATCTCGGCATCATGGGTCCGCAGGATGGCGTAGATCAGGTCTTGCTGGTGATGGAGGAACTCGTCCACAAGCGCGGCCGCACCCAGGTGACAGCGACCCTGCTCGGGTTCGGTGACTGTCTCGACGACCTCAAGCGGCAGTCGACGGGGTTGGGCCTCGACGGTCACGTCACGTTCACTGGACGTGTCGACCGGGTCGCGATCGCTGAACATCTCAGTCGATCGGACATCGGGCTGTGCCCCGACCTGAAAACTCCTCTCAACGATCTGTCAACCATGAACAAGACGATGGAGTACATGTCCTATGGCCTCCCCGCAGTCTCGTTCGATCTGGCCGAGACACTCGTATCCGGGGGGGACACTGTGCTTTATGTCGCATCGGGGGACATAAGTGCCTTCGCCGACGCCGTAGAAAGACTGATCGACGATCCGGCCCTGCGGCTCGAACTGGGCCGGAAAGCGCGCGAACGCGTGTCCACGCAGCTCGACTGGCGTCCACAGGCGGAAGCCTACGTGGCAGTCTTCGACGAGGTCTCCGGATTCAGCCGGCCCGGGCCGGCCGTTCCGGACGACGGCGAGAAGCACGGGACCGATGCGCAAGGACGACGATACGTCGACCTCGACGACAGCGCAGAATTCGCGCGCTACCTGCGGGAGCGGAGAGCCCCGTGACCGGGATCCGTACGAATGTGCACCACCTGCTCGGGCAAGCTGCGGCTGCGGCTCCGGAGTCCGCGGCGCTCACATACAAGCAGCAGACCGTTTCATATGGCGAGCTCTGGGACGCGGTGCGCGCGGCCGCGGTCCAACTACAGGAACTCGGACTCCAGCGCGGTGACCGGGTGGCGATCTACCTCGAGAAGCGCATCGAGCTGGTCGTCGGGGTGTTCGCGACCTCGGCGGCCGGGGGAGTGTTCGTCCCGATCAATCACGTCCTGAAGCCCGCGCAGGTCGGTCACATACTGAACGACAGCGGTGCGCGATTCCTGGTGACCTCGGCAGACCGGCTCGCGCAGCTTCCCTCGGTCCTCATCGAGGGCTCGGTCGAGCACATCGTGGTGGTGGGTGCGGCCGGTACGGCGTCCGCGGGATCCCGCGTCTCATCGCTGCACACCCCGGCCGAACATGCGGCCGCCCCGGCTCTTCCGGCCTCGATCGACATCGACCCGGCCGCGATCCTCTACACTTCGGGCAGCACCGGGATGCCCAAGGGCGTCGTGCTGAGCCACCGCAACCTGGTCGTCGGTGCCGAGAGCGTGAGCAGTTATCTGGGCAACACGAGTGACGACGTCATTCTGAGCATCCTGCCGCTGAGTTTCGACGCGGGGCTCAGCCAGGTGACCACCGCATTCGCCGCCGGGGCCCATTGCATCCTGATGAACTATCTTCTTCCGAGCGACGTGCCGAAGCTGGCCGCACGGCACGGCGTGACCGGGATCACGGGAGTGCCTCCGCTCTGGCTCCAGATCGCCGACGCGGACTGGCCCGACGAGGTCGCCGGGCGCGTGCGCTACTGGGCGAACACGGGTGGCCGGCTGCCGCGCACCGTCCTCGATCGGCTCCGCAGCGTCTTCACGAATGCCGCTCCGTACCTGATGTACGGGCTGACCGAGGCGTTTCGCTCGACCTACCTCGACCCGACCGAGATCGACCGACACCCGGATTCGATCGGAAAGGCGATCCCCAACGCCGAGATCCTCGTGCTTCGTCCGGATGGCACGCGCTGCGCACCCGGAGAGGAGGGCGAGCTCGTCCACCGTGGGGCGCTCGTGGCGCTCGGGTACTGGAACGACCCGGAGCGGACATCAGAGCGGTACCGACCGGTGAATCATCCGGGCCAGCAATGGCGCGCTCCGGAACTGGCAGTCTGGTCGGGCGACACCGTGGTCGCCGATGAGGAGGGCTTCCTCTATTTCATCGGCCGCACAGACGACATGATCAAAACGTCGGGGTATCGGGTCAGCCCGAGCGAGATTGAGGAAGCGGCCTATGCTACCGGTGTAGTGCGGGATGCCGTCGCGCTCGGGATCGAAGAGGTGGGCATCGGGCACCGCGTCGTCCTGATTGCAACGTCGAAAGTCGGCGAACTAGACATGGCAGTTTTGCTCGGTGCGCTCCGAAAGTCACTGCCGCTCTACATGGTGCCGTCGCAGATCGATGTCCGGGATGAATTGCCACGCTCCCCGAATGGCAAGTTCGACCGCAATCTCTTGAAAGCACAGGTCTCCGGATGAAACCCATCGAGCACGCGGCCGCGTTCGGCACAGTGAACGGGCAGCTCCGCGTCGGCGGCATGGCGATCTCCAGACTCGCCGCGCGCGTGGGATCAACCCCCTTCTTCGCCTACGATCGCGGTATCCTCGACGCGCGCGTCGACCGACTGCGCGCGGCCCTCCCGAGTCGCATCGAGCTCAGCTATGCCATGAAGGCCAATCCAATGCCCGCCGTAGTGCAGCACCTGGCCACCCGCGTCGATCGCATCGACGTGGCGTCCGCTCTGGAGATGCGGGCGGCCCTTGACAGCACGATCCGACCCGATCGGGTCAGCTTTGCGGGCCCCGGCAAGGCACCTGCCGAGATCCGTCAGGCGGTTGCGTCGGGGGTAATCGTCGAGGTCGAATCCACGACCGAAATCCAGCGTGTCATCACGGCTGGCGAGAATCTTGGCGTGACTCCGAGAATTGCGATCCGGGTGAATCCTGATTTCGCGGTGAAGGGGTCCGGCATGCGTATGGGCGGCGGCCCGCAGCAGTTCGGTATCGATGCGGAGCAAGTCCCCGATGTCCTGAAACAGTACGTCTCCGCGGGTCTCGACATCCTGGGCTTCCACGTCTTCGCGGGATCGCAGAACCTCAACGCAGCCATAATCGCCGAATCCCAGCGACGCACGGTAGATCTTGTAAGTGAACTTGCCGAACACCTGAGTACGCCGGTGCAGTACTTGAATCTCGGCGGTGGCTTCGGAATCCCATATACGGAGAAAGATCAACCGTTGGACCTCGACGCGGTTGCGACCGATCTCCACGCGCTGGTCGACGGGCCGATCTCGAAGCGGCTGCCCGAGGCCACCCCGGTTATCGAACTCGGGCGATATCTCGTCGGCGAGTGCGGTGTGTACGTCACTCGCGTGCTGGACCGCAAGGTCTCACGCGGCAAAACCTACCTGGTGGTCGACGGCGGGATGCATCATCAACTGGCCGCCTCGGGCAACTTCGGGCAGGCGATCCGGCGCAACTATCCTTTGATCGTGGGCAACCGGGCCGACACGCCCGTCGACGAGAACGCGACCGTCGTGGGTTGCCTCTGTACGCCGCTCGACCTCCTCGGCGACGACGTGGAGCTGCCGCAGGCAGACATTGACGATCTGATCGTCATCTTTCAACAGGGCGCCTACGGTCTGACCGCGAGCCCGACAGCCTTCCTTGGGCACCCTGCACCTGCAGAGGTGCTCGTTTGATATCGAACGGAGCAGCCATGACCGAAACCCTAGAAGCCGTGCGAAGCGTGCTGATCGAAACCCTCGAGCTTTCGCAACAGCCAGCGGAACTCGACCGAGACACCCGCTTGTTCGGGGCCCTCCCCGAACTCGATTCGTTCGGGGTCGTGCAGTTGGTCACCGAGCTCGAGGAGCGCTTCGCCATCACGATCGATGACGATGAGTTCGGCGCGGATTTGTTCGAGACGGTGGGCACATTGACGGACTTCGTCGACGCCAAGCTCGCGTCGGCCTAACCGTCTCGTGCTCGACTCACCACGCGACGAGCGTGAGTTCGCTGTACAGATAGTCGACATCCTCGGACCGGATGCCGCTTCCGCGGAACATCTTGCTTCGCGGGTTGCTCAATTCAGTGCCGAGCCCTCGGGAGAACCCGAGTATTCGGTGTTCGGCGAGCGTGAAGACGAGACCCTTGCCAAGCAAGTGGGATCGGATCGCTCCCCACGCAGACTCGATGCATGCCGCCGAGCCGCCGACAAAAAGAGGGGTGGCGAACATCCGCAGTCCCTTCCGACGGTCGCGCCGATACATCAGGTATCCGTATTCTCCGAATCCCTCGATAAGCAGATGTTCGACGGCCGCAGCTCTCCGATGATCCCGGTAGACGGCCGCATCGCGATTGGTGAGAATGCTCTCCAGTGCGATAGCGGAGCTCGTCAGCCGAAGACCACGACGCGGAAGGCGGGGGAGGTTGACGACGAGGCGTGTGGCGGTGTCGACGCGATGGAAGCCCAACCGTTCGTTCATCGCGACGACGTTCCCGCTGGGGGACAAGTCGGTGAAGACGAAGCCAGGCTGTCCGAGAAGGGCGCGGATGAGTTTGAGGCTGTGCGTGCGGAAGGGCTCGAGTACGCAGAATGCCGCGAGATTGCAGACGTCGACCGTGGTTCCGTTCATATCGCGTTGCGAATACACCGCGACGTACACACCAACCACCATTCCTTCGTCGGTGACGAGCTGGAATCCGTGATTTGGGCCGGTCTGCTTCCATGGAGGCAAAATGAGGCGGCTCCACGCTTTGGTCGAAACTTGGATGTTGAGGTTCTCGTGCAGGAATTCGCTGACCGCGAGGGAATCCTCCGAGTAGATCGGGTGCGTCGAGACGCCGGGCTTCGACATGATGCCAGCCTACGGGGACCGCAGGCGGGCGCCGGAGTCAGGAGAGCCGGATGACGAGTGTCGTCATTGCGGCCCACAACGAGGAAACCGTGATTCGAGCGTGCCTTGATGCGCTGGCGGACCAGACCGCTTTGGATGGCCCGCTTGAGGTCGTGGTGAGCGCCAATGCGTGTACGGATGCCACTGTCGACATCGCTCGCGCCTGCGGGGTCATGGTTGTCGATCGTCCCCTGCTGGGCAAGGCCGCCTCGCTCAACGCGGGCGAGGCGGTAGCGCACGGCTTTCCGCGTATCTATCTCGACGCGGATATCGTGGTGCCATCGAATGCGATAGCTGAGCTCACCGCAGTTCTGGGCGGAACCGCGGGAGTCCTCGCTGCGGTTCCGCGGCGGATAGTGAACACGAAGGGACGACCGTGGCTTGTCCGCGCGTACTTCTCCATCAACGAACGGCTTCCGGCCTTTGCCGACGGTCTCTTCGGTCGAGGCGTGATCGCACTGTCCTCGGAGGGGCGCGCCCGATTTGACGTTTTTCCGGAGATGGTCGCGGACGACCTCTTTCTCGATTCTCTGTTTTCGGCCGAGGAGAAGGCAACTGTCCTCGCGGTGGAAGTGGTCGTTGAGGCACCGATCACCTCGGCTGATCTGATGCGTCGACTCGTCCGCGTCCGTCGAGGGAACAGCCAGATGCGTGAGGCCGCTCGATCGGGCGAGGTCGAGGTGTCGGTGCGCACGTCCGACAGGCGTGCCTGGCTCCGAGTCGTCGTGCGGGAGCCGCGCCTGCTCGTGTCGGCCGTCCCCTATCTCGCGATCACGCTGATCGCGGCGCGGCGAGCTCGCCGGTCGGCATCGAGTACAGACTGGGGTCGGGATGAAAGCACGCGTGCGCGCCCGGCAACGTCAGGGGAGGAAAACGGATGATCACAAATATCTGCTTCCACGGGATCGGCGTGTGCAGGCAGGAGCGTGAGTCCGGAGAGGCCGGATACTGGGTCTCCGCCGACGTCTTCAAGGGTATTCTCGACGAGACGCTTGATCGTCCGGACGCGAAGATCAGTTTCGACGATGGCAATCGATCCGACGCGGATGTCGCGCTTCCGGCATTGCGGGAGCGAAGTCTGAGTGCCACTTTCTTCGCGCTCGCAGGGCGGCTGGACGATCCGGCCAGCCTCAGCCCGGCCGACCTGCGCAGTCTCCGCGGGGACGGAATGCACGTCGGCAGCCATGGGTGGTCGCACATCCCGTGGCGGGGACTTTCGCCTGCCGACGAGCGCCGTGAGTTGATCGAAGCTCGCCAGGCACTCGTCGAGGCAAGTGGCGGAGAAATTGCGGACGCGGCGTTGCCGCTTGGCCGCTACGACCGAAAACTTCTCTCGCAATTACGAGAGGCGGCCTATCGCACGGTATTCACGAGCGATCGGTTTCGAGCCCACCCTAACGCCTGGCTGCAGGCGCGTTATAGTGTCACCTCGTTGGACACAGTGGACTCGATTCGTAACTTATTCACGCGCCACACCTCAGTTTCGGAGGTGCGCATGGTCACAGCGAGCCTGGTCAAGAGGATGCGTTAGCGTGCGTCTGCACGGCGTCGCGCAAGACTCTGGCGTGAGCGTGCAGCATGTCGCCCACACCTCCCGCTGAGCGAGGCGAAAGTGGAAGAGTTGACTCTCTTACTCGCGAAGCGACGGTGATCACAGCAGCTTCCAGGGCCTGTGCCCCTGGCTGGTTGCGAATTCGTCTGCGTGCCGTGCGAACGAGCTTATCGCTGATCCCTGCAGCCTCACCGGCCGGGTTGGGGGTCATGATCGAGAACTCCGAATCGCGAGACACGAGTTCCATCGCGCCGCCTGCTTCGCTCAAGATCAGAGGGAGCCCCGCCGCCGACGCCTCTGTTGCGGCGACTGGCCAGCCCTCAAAAAACGAGTTGAGCAAGAACGCGTCACCGGCGGTGAGCAGAGTCACTGCGTCAGAGTTGCCGAGAAAGTGGATGCGGCGCGGTCCCTGAGTCTGGTCGCGCAGTGCCTGCGCGCGACGCAGCTCCGCCCAGTCGGATGGATCGCCCGCGAAGATCAAATGGATGTCATTGCACTGCCGCGACGCGCGAGCAAATGCGACGGTCGTGCCGGCGATGTTCTTCTGTGAGTCGTACCGGGCGAGGCAGACGAAGAGTACCTCGCGGTCAATGGACACGCCGATCGCACGAGATACTGCGGAACGCGCCTCCTGCCGACCCTCCGCTGTCGCGGACAAGAGCAATGGTGCTCCGTTCGGAACGACCGTAATCCGCCGCGCAAGTTCGGGCGACAAGTGGCGCATGTGATATTCGCGCACCGTTTCACTCACCGCGACGCCGACGGCCGAAAACTCTAGCAATGTCGTATACGAAATCCATTTTCGCGCGGTGTAATGGATTTCCGTGTTGTGCATGACTGTCACTATCGGAAGTCCCGTCGCCATCGCGGCCCGCTCGAGGTAGTCGGGCGCACTGTGCAGTTGAAGAACTCCCGCGCCTGAACTGGACAGCGCGGCCTGTGCCGAAGCGCTGTCGGTGACGCACCGGACGTCGATACCGAGTCGACGAAGCCTCTGCGCACGCTCGCCGTCGCCCTGGCAGACGATGACAGGGCGCACACCCTCGGTCTCGAAGTTGGTTGCGAGTATTTCGACCACCGCGCCGATGCCGCCCACGTCCAAGTGGTCGGCAAGAATTGCGCACGTGACATCGGGAGTTTGTGACGGGCGAACCTCGCCCGAGGCGACCGTGCGCGAGACGGCGCGGGCCAAGGAAGGAAGCGACCCCGCAAACAGTGATCGCGTTATCCGATGAGCGTAGCCGTAGCGCAACCGGGGCGGAAGGAGGTCGGTCAGTGTGACGACGGTGCCGAAGAATAGAGCGCCGAAGAATGACGCCGGAACATGAGGCCTTGCGTGCGCGCGTCCCATCTCAATCTGTGCTCGCGCTGAACCAGCGCTCCGGTATCACGCCTGCAAACGGCCGGCTCCGGGCCGTTGTCCAAAGGGGTGCGAGCGCCTTCGATTCGATTCCCACCAAGACCCACAATCCCGCGTCGCGCCAGAGCCCGATCGTGTGCGGAGTACCTCGAGGAATGCGCAGCCGCGGGAGGTCGTGACGATGTATCCCCGAGACGAGGAGGGCTTCGTCCGCGGAACGCTCCTCGACGAACTTCTGCGCGCCGGAAATCGTGACGGCGTTCACTTCGTAACCCCGGTCAAATCTCACAAGCCGATCCACCGAGGTTTCCGGTGCGGATGCGACGTCAACCACTCGCAGGCCCCGCTTCTCGCCGCACCGCACCGCCTCGTCGACCACCAGCCGGATGTCCGCGAGCACGATCGGCCTGCGCGCCTGGCGACCCAGCGCGAGCGCCTCCCAGGACTCCCCCCACCAGATAGCGGCACCACGGGCACGACGCAGCGTGCGGCTCAGTCCGCCCGCGCCGTCGCCTTTATATACGGTGCCGCACGTGGTGCGAATGGGGAGGAGTTCGGGGTAGCTTTCCCCGATTTTCCGATGGGCGAGATCCAGACGATCGAGATTGGTGGTCAAGCTGTTATGAGTGAGGCCCAGATCCATCGCTGTCGCTCGCATCCCTGTCCGGCGGACACGAGCGGAGTACTCGACACCGTAAGCGTGCCAAGCAAGTAGAGGGTCCTCGTTGAGAGGGCTGCTGAGCACGAGCTCCCGCCGGATCATGAACAGCACCTCGTCCACACTATCGACGTCGCGTGGAACCGCTGCGGACTCACCGATTTGAACCACGCGGTCGCGAATGCGTCCGACGATGTGGCGTCCATGATCGATTCCGACGGCGCCGATGACGCCGATCTCGGATTGAGCCATGAGGATGCCTGCTGCGCGCTCCAACTCGGCTATCGAGTGCAAGATGACGTCCTGGTGGACGAAGACGACGACCTCGTTACGCGCCATGCGCGCCCCATGATTAAGCGCGGCTCCCGCGGTCGAGAACTCGCCATCCCGGTTGTCCACGGGCAGGAATTCGGTCTGTGGGGCGTCGCCGATGCCTGCCATCACCGAGCGGGCGAGACAGCTCTCGAGAACATCCGGATCGTTGAAGACACAAACGATCGAGACTGGAATTCTCGAATCGGTTGATGCACTCATTGCCCCGGACCTCTCCGCGACTCCCTCGGCGAGAGGAACGCACGAACTGTCGACCGCACCTGCGAATGGCGGACCGCGGTGCGGCCGCCGAGAAATATTCTAGCGGGCCGTGAAGTCTTGAATGAACCTGATCACGGCGGGATTCCGAAGGGGCGAACGGTCGATATTCGCGCCGGATCTGACGGTGATCACCCAAATTCAGGACGCCGTGCGTATAGTATTGCCCGTCAGAACCGGACGCTCCCGCGGTCGGTCAGGACCGGACGCTCGCCCTCGTCGGCCAAGACCGGACACTCCCCACTCAAAGAAACCATATGCGAAATTCCTTCAGATTGTTTTACACGCGGCAACAGACTGTCATTGCGTTGGTAGTTGCGTTCATGCTTGTGCTGGTCGGCGCGGTGGTCTTCACAACTGCGAGCGCGTCAGCCACTTCCTCCAGGACGATCTGGGGACAATCGAAACCGGTCGGTGTCTCGCTAGACCAGGACAAAACCAGCGCGGAACTGGGAACCACCTTCACCCCCGCGACCGGTGGCCGCGTGACGGCGATTCGGTTCTACAAATTGGTCGGTCAGACCGGCACACACACCGGTTCTATCTGGGCGCCGAATGGCACCCGACTGGCAACGGTTTCTTTCACGAACGAGAGCTCAGCTGGATGGCAGACCGCATCCCTCGAAAAGCCGGTGGCATTGAGGTCGGGGGATAATTATACCGTTTCGTATCGGGTGCCTGCCGGAGGTCGCTACGCGACAACAGCCAATTTCACTGGAAAGTCAAAGTCGTCCGTCCTGAAAGTGTCCGAGCGCGACTCAGGCGTCTACTCGTACAGGGCGCCGGGCACGTACCCTCGCTCTAAATGGCACTCGAGCCAGTATTGGGTAGACGTGAACTTCGTTCCGGGTGGATCGGGCGGGTCTTCACAACCTGCGCCGCCGAAGAGCGCGACGCCACTGCCATCGTCGACGAGCACGCCGACTCCTAGTCCTAGTCCTACTCCTACTCCTACTCCTACTCCTAGTCCTACTCCTAGTCCTAGTCCTACTCCTAGTCCTACTCCTAGTCCTACTCCGGTTCCCGTTCCGGCTCTGGTTCCTGTTCGGGTTCCGGCTCCGGTTCCCGTTCCGGCTCGGGCTCCGGCGCCCGTAACTGGGTGGCCTGGTGCCTCTAATACTGGGTATCTCGGAAGTACAGCGGACCTAATAGCGAAGAGTATCCCTAGCATTACCTCGGCGGGTACGGTAATCGACCATGTGGACCTTAGCGGCGACACTTTCGTAAATGCGCCTGATGTCGTTATCAAAAACAGTGTTGTTCACGGCGGCAACTGGGGGATCGAAGTCGGTCCCAATGCGACCAACCTGATCGTGCAGGATACGACTTTCCTCGGTGGAGACAACTCTGCGATCATGGACGACGGTTATGCCACTAACGTCAGCTACGTTCGTGTGAACATCTCAGGCTCTACAGATGGTATGAAGCTCAGCGGTGCAAGTCGGCTGATTCAGGATTCGTTCATCCACGGACTCTCGCAAACCTCTACCTCCCATAACGATGGGATTCAGGCATACGAGGGCAGTAACTGGAAGTTCATCCATAACTACATCACGACCCCGGACACTGGATGTATCAGCATGTTCCAGGGGCAGGGTAACTGGGATGCGGTGCTGATCCAGAACAACAGATTCGTCGGCGGTGGCTACCCGTTGTATCTAGGCGGATCGACTGCGAAGAATGTTCAGGTGAAAGATAATGTCGTCTCTGATTGGGTGTATGGACCCTACACCGATCGCGGCACTGCGGCATGGAGTGGTAACACAGACGCAGCAGGCAAGCCGATCGACTGACGGCGAAAAGTTGGACCCCCTGGAGAGATCTGGGGGGTCTGTCTTTGGCGGAAAAAATCACTCTTGCGCTATCGTGTGCGCTTGCACATTCGTTCTAAGCTCAGCCGCTCCGTAACACAATCGCGACGGCAAACGGCACGGACTGCACTTACGGGGCGCTCTCAACGGCGGCGCCGGGCTCCTCAGCCGGTCCAGAGGTTTCGGGCGGATCTCCTGCCTACGCGCGGATCGCGACGGCATGGGCTTCGGCTTCGGCCTCTGCGATCACGTCGACGGCGCAAAACCACCATACTCATGCAGGTGACCCGTGGATGTTATGGGACCGCACCCTTCTTCTACCCGAAGAACCAGGGCAATACCTCCGTCGACATCGACGGCCTTCTGGTCGGCGGCTCCAGCGGGTACCCATTCCGTGACAGAATGCCGGGATCGGTCAAGAACCTGAACGTCATCGACGGCAGTTGGGTCTACGCACCGGTCGACGTCAACTGTTCCGTCGTCACGCCGTTCCAAACCCAGGTTGTGCAACTAGGTGGAAACGGACAGCCGGTTCGAACTGGCACAACAATAGAGTGTGCAGGCGACGGAAACTAACCAATTCAGCATGGCGTCGCGAGCGCCGTCCGCGCCGTGGGGGGTGAATCCGGGCGCATCCGTTATTCTCGTTTTGAGCGGGGGTAACGACGATGACTGTACGCGAGTTGGTTGCTGCCCTGATGCGGCGATGGTACGTGGTCGTGTTCGCGTTGGTCATTGCTGTCGCCGGAATCTATTTTCTTCAGCGCGGGCAGGGCGTTTACTCGACCGAGACGGTGGTTTCTTTTCTGCTCCCGAACCAGACAGCCCTGTCACCCGGCAACGGTCTGGATGATGCGAACCTAATCGCGTTCGCCGGGCTCGTCGCGCGCAAGGTGAACAACGGCGAGACTCCGGCGATCTATTCCATTTACGACGCACCCCTCTATGGGGCTGGGGTCAGGCAAGGCGTGGTCGTGTCGATACCGAATGCCGGGAACCAGTTCGCGACGAGCTACCAACGCGCTGAGGTCGTACTGCAGATCGTCGGTCCGTCTGAGCGGTGGGTTGCACTGGCCCAGACCGAATTGCTGTCTCAGGTCGTTCAGATCACGAACGCACAACAGGCGTCGGTTGCGTGGGAGAATGCCCGCATTCACGCTTCTCCAGAGCCGGCGACGAAGAAGATTTCTCGTGTCACCCCTTCACGCTCGGCAGAGGTCTCGGCGTCGATCGCGCTAGTCATTGCGGCGCTTTTAGTCGGAGGGTGGGCAGCAGTCATCGTGGATCGCATGAAACGCGGACGGAAGATCACAGCGAACGAAGGGCCGGAACGATGAATCTTGCGGACACCTTGCGAGGTCTTTGGCGACGGTGGTACATCGTCATCCCGGGGCTGATCCTCGCGGTTCTCGTCGCTCTCGCCGCGTGGCAGACCATCGCGCCCGACTACCAGCGAAGCGGAACTCAACTTTTGTTGCCAGGAACGGCGAGCATCCCCGTAGCAGGCAATCCGTACCTCTATCTGGGCGGGCTTTCACAGGCGTCCGATGTTCTGATCACCGCGATGTCGTCGGACCTCGAGCAAAACTCCCTCCTGGCGGGTCATGCGGGCGCTCGGATCACAATCGTGCGAGATCCTTTGACTTCCGGCCCGCAGATTCTCACGACAGTTGCCGCGCGTAGTGATGTCGAGGCGGGTGAGATCTTGGACGCCGCCATCATCAGAACGACACAGATGCTCGACAGCCTGCAAGACGTTGATGGGATCACCGCCGGGAATCGGATTGGAATCAAATCGATCACAGTCGACAACCAAAGCACGCTGATTCAGAAGACGAGAGTGCTGGGTGTCGCGGGGGCGACGCTGCTCGTGTTGTTGCTCACCCTAATCGTTGCGGGTCTCGTCGAGGGATTGAGCACTCGCAAGCGGCGCCGTCGTTCGTCGGACTCGGCGATTCCCGAGCTGAACGACGAGGAATCCCCGGTCCACGACGATGTGGTCGTTTTACCGCCCGGGAATGGTAGCGCTCGACGGGTGCCAGCGCGCTCGCTCACAAGACAACGGCGAGCTCTTCGCCGAAATTGGTGACCGTGGCAAGCAATCCTCGAGCCCCTGAGCGACTCCCTGCCGCGATGCAGGAGGGTTCGCTCCGGTGGCGCGGGCTGCACGCCGTCTCGATGCTCACCGTGTACCTGTTTCTGCTGTTCGCCATCCCGTCGAGTGCAACAATCACTGCGCTCGGATCCTTGGGGCGTCCGTCGGTGATCTGGGGCATCGTGATGGTGCTGTGGTGGGTCATCGCGAAACTCCAGACTCGTGATGCCGAGCTGCACCCCGCGCGTCAGCCAGTTCGTTTCACCTTCTTGATCTTCGTCATCGTCGCTTTGATCAGCTTCGCCGTAGCAATGTTTCGAGGCCAGCCGGCCGACCAGATCAGCCCGGCGTTCACCGCCCTCGTTCGGTTATTGTCGTGGTCGGGAGTGCTCCTGATCTCCATCGATGGAATCCGCACGAACGGTGATCTCGAGCGAATCGTGCGACGCATCGGTATCGGTGCGGGCCTGCTGGCTGCGTTCGGCATCGTGCAATTCGTCACGAAGACTTCGCTCCTTGAATTCTTCAGTTCGATTCCGGGCATCACGATGCCGTTTGTAGACGTGGCTGAGCGGGGCGGAGTTTCTCGTGTGCCCGGAACTGCGACCCATCCGCTCGAATATGCGACCGTCCTCAATGCTGCCCTTCCGCTCGTCATTGCCGCAGCGGTTTCCCACGGGCTGCGCTGGCCCCTGGAGAAGGGCAAGATCTTTTGGTGGATTCCGGCCGCGTTGATCTCGCTGTCCGCGTTGATCGGAGTGTCGCGTTCGGCCATCATCGGGTTCGGCGTCGCCGCGCTGACCATGATCCCTGTGCTTCCCCGCCGATATCGCGCTCTCGTGATCATTGGAGGCCTCGTGCTGGCCTTTGTCGCCGTCGCCGCGATTCCGGGCCTGTTCGCGACGACACTTAATCTGTTCGCCGGTGCGTCAAACGATCCCAGCACGCAGTCCCGAACGGGTGGCCTTGCCCGAGCTCCAGAGTTCATCAGCGCCTCGCCCCTTGTTGGTGCCGGTTTCGGCACGTTCTTGCCCCGCTACTACATCTTCGACAACGAGTGGGTCTTGGTCACTATCGAGCTCGGAGTGCTGGGTGTCGTCGCATTCGGCTGCGTCTTTGTGGCCGCGATCTGGAGCGGCATCACGGCCCGTAACCGGTCAACCGACCCGGGGATTAGGCTTTTGGGGTACGCACTCACCGCTTCGGTGGTGAACATCGCCGTCCTGTTCGCCTTTTTCGACGGTCTGTCGTTCCCGCAGTCGGGTGGAATGTTCTTCCTGATCGCAGGTCTCTGCGGGGCGATCCTGAAGATCAGCGGGGCGCAGGAAGCTTCACGTCCGCAAGCCACTGTGGGCCGCGATTTTGGCGGAGCCGCGCCGGTTGAATGAGATCGCGGAACGCTGCTCGACTCGTGCGCTTCCCGAGCAGTGACCGGCTTCCTTCTCGCACGATTGTCGCGCACCAGAAGCCGACGGTCGAGGCTCTGCCGTGGGTTGCGCGAAAAAGCTTGATCCGATTGGCGACAAGCAGCGACCATTGCCGGGGGTTGTCGGCCGAGCCTCCCTCGAGATGCTGGGCGGTGGCACGCGGCTGGTACCACACCACCCTGCCGAAGTCTCGGACCCTGAGGTCGTACTCGGTCTCCTCGGAGTAGAGGAAGTACGACTCGTCCCAGGTGCCACATGCGTTCCAGCAATCGGCACTGATCAGCTGGGTTGACCCCTCCGCCCAATCCGTCACGTGCTCGGTGTCGTACGCTTTCGGGTCGGTGACGATCTCCCCCAGCCGAGGGAACCGGCCGGCGCGTTCGGCGCCGAACAACGCGTCTCCCCACGCACGCAGGACGGTCGGGGACCGACGCAATGACAAGATCTGAACCCCTTCGGCATCCGTCAATCGCGGAACGACGATGCTGATGTCGGGAGTTACTGTCTTGACGAGAGCCAGCACACATCCGGGATCGAGGCGGACATCCGCGTTCAGGATCAGGTAGGCGTCGTGGGGCCCGGCCGCACGCACCGCCGCGTTGACCCCCGCAGCAAATCCGAGGTTTTCGCCGTTTCGGACAACGGTGGCATGGGGTGCATGGAATTCTATTTCGGAGAGCGTGCCGTCGCTCGAAGCGTTGTCGGCAAAGACCAAGGACCAGTCGACACCCGCAGCTCCACGCTCAAGTGAACTGACGAGATCCACGATCAGGGGTGCGCTGTTGTATGTGACAACACAGATAGCCACCCGAGGTGCGCTCATCACGTCTCCTTCGACCGAGCATGTTTCTGCGCGTGGGGCGGTTCTCCCACACACGAGCCAGACTAACGGCCCGCCGCATCACGGTTTGCGAGTGCCACGCGCTCAAGCGCCCTGGACGATGCCTCGGTTGGGTCGACGGCCTCCACGAAGCGGACCAAGTCGACTTCGCCGCGAAAATCGCGCTATTCGAACTCTCGGCGTTGGTGCGCGCGTAGCTCATCGGAAACGCAACTGCGATGCCCCGGCGTCACTCATTCCCGCACCACCGACGGTGACCAGGCGTGCTGGATGAACCGGGTACCCGCCGCGGATTCGTTGGAGGCGATGGACCAAATGTCGCTGTCGCCGGGGGAGTCGGTTCTCGGCATCCCGTAGAGCACTGTCGAGTCGTCGAGCCAATCGACCTGGTCGTCGACACTGCGCTTTTCGGGCAGGACCTTCTCCACCCCTGTGGCCAGATCGAGTACGGCGATTGACCAGTAGCCGGTTGCGGAGGTCGAGACGTTCTTCTTGTAGGCGATACGGGTGCCATCCGGCGAGATGGAGGGGCATTCCGCGGCCTGCGTCACCGTTGTGAGCGTGCGCGCCGCGAGATTGCCCTTCACCAGCCAGGTGTGCCCTCCGGTGGCAGCCGTCGCGTAAAAGACGTTGTCGTCTGTGCTGAAAGTCACTCCCCAGAAGTTGCGATCGGCGGCGGTGTTGCGCTGGCCATCGATCATCAGGGCGAAGGCCTCGAGATTTCCGTAGTCGGGGCCATCGGTAGTGGAGATCTGGGTCGCGGTGGCGAAACCAACGTTGCCGTAGGACTCGCCCGTGACGAAGGAAGTGAATGCGACGAGCTTCGAGTCGGCTGAGATGCGGGTGCGGCTCGGGATACCCGGAAGTGCCCACGCCTTCTTTGCCTGCCACCTAGAGTCGTAGAGGGTCGCGCTGAAGGTGGTGAGCGCGCCCCGGTCGATGCGCAGGCACATCGAGAACTTCGCGGTCGAGTAGACCCGGTCGCAGGCGACGGTGCCGACAGCGCGGGTCCCGCCCGGATCCGCCAGGGGCACACTCGACTCGAGGCCGTAGCCCGCGCCGGACGCGGTGTTGCGGAAAACGATCCGTGAGGCCCCGTCGACCGCCGCCGCCGCCGCCATGGTGGTGTCGACCTCGCTCGGCGCGTCCTGCTTGGACTGATAGCCGGAAAACGCGACGATTCCGTAGACCGTCGCTCCACCGAGCAGCACAATCGTCAACACGGTGGCGATGACGACCCTGAAGCGAGAGGTCATGTGGTCTTCGCCGCGGTGTCGAGGGGGCGAAGGATGACGACGGCGGCCGGGAGTGCGAGCGCGAGCACCGCCGCGACGATGAGCATCGCATCCACCCGGCCGACGGCGAACCAGAGAACGCCGAAGCTGGTCGACGCGATGAGCCGGGTCACCGCGACGACGGTCTGGGTCGCGGCGATGCCGCTGGCGGTGTTGTCGGGGGGCGAGAACTGGGCGGCGAGGGCGGCGAGCACCCCATCCGTCGCGGCGTAGAAGAAGCCGAGGAGCGCCATGCAGAGGATCGTGATCGTCGCTCCGCCGACGGGCAGGGCGGTGAGGGCATACGCGGCGAGCAGGGCCCCGTGGCCGATCACGAAGACCCGTACCCGGCCGAACCGGTCCGCGAGCCTGCCGAGGGGCACGGCGAACACGAAGAATGCGACGTTGGTGCCGACGTAGAGGAGCGGGAACAACTGCGCGGCGAACGACCCCCTGGCCTGCAACACCAGATAGATGAATCCGTCGCCGACGGTGAGGAGTCCGAGCACGCCGGCGGCGAGCATCAGTCGGCGCAGGCGTGAATCGTTGAGATTGCGCCAGCGAAACGGCCGGCGCGGTTCGGAGTTTGCAGCAGCGCGCTCCGAACGCGGCCGCCGGTCGGGAACGAGCAGGCCGAGGAGGAGGACGCCGACTATCGCGAACGCGAGCGATGCCACGAACACGGTGGTGTAGCCGGTGGGAACGAAGTAGAGGATCACGAAGGCGAGCAGGGGTCCCACCGCCGCCCCGATCGTATCGAGCATGCGATGGACGCCGAATGACCGCCCGAGGTTGGACGGATCCGACGATGCGGTGATGAGGGCATCGCGCGGCCCCGTGCGCACGCCCTTGCCCAGCCGGTCGACGGTGACGACCGCGATGATAATCGCGAACCCGCCGGCGAACAACAGCCAGACCTTCGTGAGGGCGGAGATCCCGTACCCGAAAAACGCGATCCACTTGGGCTGGTCGACGCGATCGGATGCCCAACCGCCGCCGATCCGCACCACCGCGCTCACGCCCTGGTAGAGGCCGTCGATGAAGCCGTAGGCGATGGTCGAGAGGCCCATGGCGCTCGTGATGTACAGCGGCAGGATCGCGGCGACGGACTCGGACGAGACGTCCGTCAACATGCTCACTACGCCGAGCGTGATCACCACGGAAGAAACGCGGCGCTTCACCTGCGCGTTACCCTTCGAGGGCTGCTCGCCATCGCCGCGCTCGTTGAGCGAGATATACATGAACTCGACTTTAGAGGGCGATCAGGATGTCGCGCGAAGCACGGCGTAGAGCGAATAGTTCGCGCCGTACTTCGTTGACGTCGCGGTGAGGGTGACGGTGTCGTATGTGTGAGTAAACGAGAAGGCCGTCGATCCGCCGACGGCGGGGACTTCGGTGGCGGTGAGCCCGATCTTCGCGAATGCCGATTGGTAGAAATCGAGCAGGTCGGCGGCCGACATCGAGGTCTTCGCCACTAGGGTCACTTGCACATTGTCGCCGCTTGACGCGACGGAGGAATTAGCGATCGTGGACGCGACGGCCACCGGGATCGTCTCGGGGAACCCGTTGACGAGGGATCCGGTCTTTGACGCCGTCTTCGGTGCGGAGCCGCTCAGGAGCGGGGCAACTGCAGACGATGCAGGATTGATGCGAGAGGTCGATGCTCCAGAGCCCTGGACTTCTGTCGATGTGCGGGTCGTGTCATTGCTGTTGCCACTGGACCGGGACGTGACCCCCAGTGCAACGGTCGAATCGGGAATCGTCGGCCCGGTCGTCGACACGGGCACCGGCTTGGTCGTGACGGCTGTGATCGGCGCGGCCGGCGGCGCCGTGGACGCACCGGGGAGCACGGAGAAGCTGATTGCTGCCGCCACCACGATGGCCGTGGCGATGAGCACGGCCACGATCGCGCGGCGCGGAGTAATCCAGCGGGGAGGCGTTGCCTGGATCATACGAGGCGGAGGCTTCCGTCGCTCTCGCGATAGACCTCGGCGGTCTTCGGGCAGACGAAGATGCCGTCGCCTTCGTCACGGAGCACAGCTGCGCTTCGGCCGACCCACCCGATGCGGCGAGCCGGAGTTCCCGCGACGAGGGCGAAGTCGACGACGTCCTTCGTGACGACGGATCCGGCGGCGACAAGCGCCCAGCGGCCGATCGTGATCGGCGCGATGCACACCGCCCGAGCGCCGATCGACGCACCGGTGCGCACTGTCACTCCGACAGCATCCCAGTCGGCGTCTGTCTTGCGAGAGCCGTCGACGTTGACGGCGCGCGGAAACAGGTCATTCGTGAAGACGACGCCCGGACCGATGAAGACACCGTCTTCGAGCAGCGCGGGTTCGTAGACGAGGGCGTAGTTCTGGACCTTGCAGTTCTTCCCGACAATGACGCCCGGCCCGATGTATGCGCCGCGGCCGATGATCGACCCGCTACCGACTCGCGCGTACTCCCGCACCTGGGCGAGATGCCAGACGAGACTGCCGTCGCCGATGGTGGCGCGCGGGTCGATATCCGCCGTCTCGGCGATCTGGGCCGGGGCGCCGAGGTCGGGATCGACTGCGATCGGCTGCGCTACTTCGGACGCCGCTCCCGCCGCGAGACGGTCGGCGAGCGGCGAGGGGGGCGCCTGTGCTGCCATGAATTTCATCAGTACGCTCCCACCGGGTGTGCTAGCACCCTAAACGTGCGCCACAGGATGATGAGGTCCCCTGTGAGCGACCAGTTCTCCACATAGTAGAGGTCGAGCCTCACGCTCTCCTCCCAGCTGAGGTCGGATCGTCCGTTGACCTGCCACATGCCGGTGAGTCCGGGCTTGATGTACAGGCGACGGTGCACGTGGCGCTCGTAGCCCTGCACCTCGCTCTCGAGCGGGGGGCGCGGGCCGACGAGGCTCATGTGGCCGACGAAGACATTCCAGAACTGGGGGAGCTCGTCGAGCGAGAACTTGCGCAGCACCTGTCCGACCTCGGTAACGCGCGGGTCGTTCTTCATCTTGAACAGCAGTCCGGATCCCTCGTTATTCTCTTTGAGGGCGGCGAGGTCCGTCTCGGCGGTCTGAACCATCGAGCGGAACTTGAGCATGCTGAAGGTCTGGCCGTTGCGGCCGACCCGTTCTTGCCGGAACAGCACCGGGCCGGAACTGCCGCGGCGGATGGCCACGGCGACGATCGCGAAGACCGGCGTGAGCACCAGCAGGGCGAGGCCGGAAAGCGCGACGTCGACGACTCGCTTCAAGAGGTGCTTGCCGCCCTCGAACTGCGGGAGTTCGACGTGCATGAGCGGAAGTCCTTCGACTGGACGGAAGTGGATGCGGGGGCCTGCGACGTTGGTGAGGCTCGCGGCCACGACCAGTTCCGCGCCGGTTCCCTCGAGCTCCCAGCCGAGGTCGCGGATGAAGTTGCTCGACCCTCCCGGCTTGCCCGCGACAATCACTGCATCGGCGCCGATTGCGCGCACCGCGTCCGCGACATCCTCGAGGCGGGAGATCACGGGGACGACGCTCTTGGCGAAGGTCGCATTCAGGTGCTGTCCTTCGGGGATCGAGAGGCCGACGATTCGGTAGGCCGCTCCGGACTTCTTGTCGACCTGGCTCACCACGTATTTCACGTCATCCGCGTCACCGACGACAATCGCGCGGGATAGGTAGTGACCGGCGAGGCGCTTGTGGTTGAGCCAGCGGCGCCACAGCCAGCGATCGAGCAGCAACGCTCCGAGGCCGACCGGCAGGGCCACGATGAAGAAGCCGCGCGCGATCTGCACCTGGAAGACGAGGAAGAGGATGCCGAGGATGCCAAAGGTGAGCACGCTCGCGTTCACGACGCCCTTGTACTCCGCGAAGCCCATGCCGAGTACGCGCACGCTGCGTGTGCGGTAGCCGGCGAGCATTACCAGCCAGAGGATGCCGACGAGGGTCGCCACGGTCACGTACTGCACCGAGACGCCGATGACATCTACTTCCGCAGCGCTCAGCCCGAATCGGCCGAGTAGGCACGCTGCGGTCGCGAGAACGACAATGGCCGTATCGGTGAGCACGAGGTTGCGGCGAAAGTGCCGCCCCCAGGAGTTAGCGCTGTGCGGCGCCTGCGCGATGACCGCTCGGCTATTCGCCGGCATGGAATGCGTGTCAACGGGGCTCGTATGACGGATTTGACGGCGGGGCGAGACCGCATGCGTGCCGAGCGTGGGGATGCCGCTTCGGATCTCACTGGTCATGAGCCACCCACCGGGCGCGCGCAAGAGTGGAAAGAAAAGAGATCGCTTGGAGGGGTCGCCAAGCACGCAATGTCGGGTACATCGGGCCTATCCTGCAGTGTCGGGTTACAGGTACTAAATCGGGTAATGGGTTGTTAGTCGCGACCTAAGCGGCCTGGGTGGACCGAAAGGGCGAACGGGCGAACGTAAAACGATACCCTGAGAGCCTAGCGGGAATTCGGGCAATAGTCATGCCGAGTTTCTAGGGGGCCACCGGAGACAGAGCTAGGCGAGACTTCCCTCGGAGGGGGCCGCTGCCACGAGTTCCTCTTCGCGATTGCGGGAAACACCGCTGAGTCGCAGGGTCGCCAAAAACCCCAGCACAAGGAATCCTGCAGCCGAGAAGGCGGCGAAACGAGTGGCATCACTGAAAGCGATACGGGCATCTTCTGCTATTGCCGCACTCCGCTTCTCTAGCCCGGGGATGGCGGCGCCGGCGCTATCCACGACAGCGTTGACGATCTGCGTGCGCTGCGCGGTGGGGAGGTCGGTGAGGCGGGCGTCGAGGGCCGTACCCGCAGAGGTGAACAGGATCGTGCCGAGAATCGCGATGCCGAGTGCCGACCCGATCTGGCGGGCCGTGCTCGAGGTGCCGGAGCCCTGGCCGCTCGCTGCGATCGGAACGTCCTTGAGCACCACACCGGTGAGCTGGGCCGTGGCGAGGCCGACGCCGAAGCCGTAGACGAAGAGGAACGGCACGATCGCGAGCCAGCTGGCTGTCGCCGAGATCACGAAACCCAGGCCAACGACGCCGATGATCTCTGCGACCAGTCCGACTCGCACGATCGTGACGGGCGAGACTCGGTTGCCGAAGGCACCCGCGAACCCGCTTGCGACAAAAGAGCCGATAGCGAGGGCGAGCAGCACGAATCCGGTTTGCAGTGCGTCGTAGCCCAGCACGTTCTGGAGCCAGAGCGGTAGTGAGAGGATGATTCCGAACTCGCCGAGCGACACGATCAGCGCTGCGATGTTGCCGTTCCGGAATGAGGCGATACGGAAGAGGCTGAATGCCAGCAGGGTTGTCCTGCCGTTGCGTTGACGATAGACGCCCCACATCACGAAGGCTGTGCCAGCCACGATCGTGACAGTGAAAATCAGCGGGATGATCGACAGGGCGAAAGGCCAGGTCCAGTCGCCGAATTTCAGCGGTTTGTTCATCAGCCACCAGCCATAGGTCCGGCCCTCGATGAGTCCGAACACCAGCGAGGCGCTGGTCACAATCGAGAGAACGGCGCCGACGACATCGATGCGGCGCGCATCCGCGCCATCCCGCGACTCGATCACGAAGAGCAGTGTGCCGACGACGATCAGGATGCCGAATGGGATGTTGATACCAAACGCCCAGCGCCAGGAGAAGTAGGTGGTGAGCCAGCCGCCGAGCAGCGGGCCGACGGCCACCATCCCACCGATTGTGGAGCCCCAGACCGCGAAGGCGATGCCGCGCTCCCGGCCACGGAAGGTGGCGTTGATGATCGACAGCGTGGTCGGTAGCACCATCGCGCCACCGATGCCCTGGATGACGCGAGCACCGATGAGCAGCTCGCCGGTCTGCGCGAGCGCGGCCAGGATCGACGCGAGCGCAAAGATTATGACGCCGATAATGAGCATCCTGCGTCGCCCGAAGCGGTCAGCGAGGGTACCGAACACCAAGAGCAGCGCGGCGAAAACGAGTGTGTAGCTCTCCTGCACCCACTGCACCTGGGTGGAGTTGATGTCGAGATCCTTGATGATCGACGGGATCGATACATTCACGATCGTCGAGTCGACGATGATCAGCGCGACCGCGATACTGATGAAGACGAGCCCCGCCCACCGCCGACGGGAGGATCCGGCGGCGACTTCGCTCACGCGACGACCGCTCTCGGGGATCGGTTGCGAATGCGCAGAGTGATCGTGGCAGCGATCACCGCGGCGACCGCGATGATGGCGGCGATGGCCGCGGGCGCCGAAAGCAGGTCGCCCGTGAGGCGCGCGACGGCTACCCAGGCGAGGCCCCAGGAGAGGGAGACGGCCGGCGCGAGTCGACCCTTTCCGCGGATCGCGACGAGCACACCCACGAGACCGGCGACCGCCACGATCAGCACGGCCCAGGCATCCGCTCCCAGTCCGAAGCCACGGAATCCGGCAGCCACGAGTAGGGCGGTGACGTTAGCGGCCGTCGCCACACAGACCCAGCCGAGATAAAGCCCGACTGTGCCGTCGGCGACGATCATTTCGACGACATTCTTCGGACGGGTGTCGAGTGTAATGCGGAAGGCCCAGATCAGCACCGCGAGAAGGGCGGCGATGATGGGCACGCTTGCGGCGAGGAAGCCGAACTGGATGCTGAGGATCCAGGTTGCGTTGAGGATCAGGGATGCCGCGATCGGGTAGCCGAGTCGCCGTTGACGTTCGTCGGTGCGCTGCTTCGGCAGGGACTGCCAGACCGCGTAGGCCAGAAGTCCGACGTAAATGGGAGTCCAGATTGCGAAGGCTGGGCCGCCGGGGGCGATGGGGGTGGCATCCGCCGCGAGCGCGCCGCCAGCCGCGTTCTGGATCGGCGTTCCGCCCGCCGCCCCGGATCCGATGAATGCACCGACCACGGCGATGATGGCGCTGACCAGCACGACGGCCTGTCGCAGGGTGTCACGGGGTTCATCCACGGGGTACTCCCTAATTCATCAGCTAGCTTAGTAATTGACGATAGCCCCAACTGGGAATTATGGAAGCGGTCACGCGATGACGGATCCGGTCGGGATGATGCACGACTGGCCAACGGGCCGCCTGCTGTCTACTGCGGCTCGGCTGGTCGAGCATGCGTGGGTCGAAGCGCTCGAACAGCTCGGGCTCTCCCACGCCGGACTGATCGTGCTGCATGTGCTCGGCCCGGGACCCCTCAGCCAGACCGAGTTGGCGAAAGTGGCGAGGGTCGAAGCGCAGACGATGTCACGCACCCTGGAGGGGCTCGAGCGGGAGGGCTATATCGCTCGGCAGAAGCATCCCGACGATGGTCGTCGCCACGTGGTCACACGCACGCCGGCAGGAGAGGCAGCGTGGGGCTCGGCCCGCACGCTCGAGGCCGACCTGTTCCCCCGCATCGCCGACAACGCGGGCTTGCGAGCTGAGCTGCTCGCAATCATCCACGCCACTGCGGCGGACCGCTGGGATACCGACTAACTGCCGGTCGCACCAACCCGCAGCGATGCCGTCGACACCCCGCCTGTTCGAAATGCAGGAACATCCGTTGCTGGTGGGTCTGGAGTGCCTCATCCGCCACTTCCGTCACAGAAGGTCCTGCATTTCGCACCGAACCTGCCCTGCGCACAGGCACGTCACCATGAGCACCACAGCAACAGCAGGCTGCCGAGACTTCAGGCCCACAAAACTCGGGATCCAGCGCGGGAGATCCGTTACTGTGCGGATGCCGCGGCGGCGGCCTCCTGCTCGGCGACCTTCTTGTGCACCTCAACCATGTCGAGGCTCTTCACCGCGTTGATTACCTCATCGAGTGCCGGGGCAGGCAGTGCGCCGGGCTGTGAGAACACCAGGATGCCGTCGCGGAACGCCATCAGCGTGGGGATCGAAGTGATGCCGGCAGCGCTCGCGAGCGCCTGCTCGGCCTCCGTGTCGACCTTGCCGAAGACGATATCGGGGTTCTTCTCGCTCGCGGCCTCGTAAATCGGCGCGAACATCTTGCATGGACCGCACCAGTCGGCCCAGAAGTCGACAAGGGTTATTCCGGAGGAGACGGTGTCTTCGAAAGCATCGGTGGTCAGGGTGAGAGTAGCCATGGCGAATCCAACCGCTTAGTAGGTGTTCGCATTCCCCGGGGCATTTCTGACTGTGGATTTCTACAACGGATGCTCATCAACCGACGTGCCTTTCGTGCAGGCCACACCGCCTCTTTTGCGCACTTCGCGGCCGCTCGTAACGTTGATAAAGACCTCCTACGGAAAAGACGATCCACCATGACCAACCTCGCTGACCGCGTCACCGCGCCCACCCTGACCACCGCCGCATCAAGCCTCCCGACGCCAGGCAGTATCGATACCGCTTGGCTCGGCGAGTACCTCCTAGGCACTTGGGCGGATGCGCGTCGCGAGTCCCGCATGCTCATGAAGGGCGCCGCGTTCCATCGCGATGACAGCCTCAGCCTCGAGCACCAGCGCGAGCGAGTGCTCGGCCAACTGAGGCTCCTCGCCGACGCTGGTTCGGTGCTCAAGGCCTTTCCTACTGCCCTCGGCGGTGAAGACAACCACGGGGCCAACATCGCCGCCTTCGAGGAGATCGTCACCGCCGATCCCTCGCTCCAGATCAAGTCGGGCGTGCAGTGGGGTCTCTTCGGAGCAGCGGTGCTGCACCTCGGCACACAGCGTCACCACGAGAGGTTCCTGCCCGGCATCATGAGCCTCGAAGTGCCCGGCGCCTTCGCGATGACCGAGACCGGTCACGGATCGGATGTCGCAGCCATCGCCACCACCGCGACCTACGACGAGAACGCCGAGGAGTTCGTGATCAATACTCCGTTCCGTGCCGCCTGGAAGGATTATCTGGGCAACGCCGCCCTGCACGGCATCGCCGCGGTGGTCTTTGCACAGCTGGTGACGAAGGGCGTCAACCACGGAGTGCATGCCTTCTATGTGCCGATCCGCGACGCCCATGGTTTCCTACCCAACATCGGTGGCGAGGATGACGGACTCAAGGGTGGCCTCAATGGCATCGACAACGGTCGGCTGCATTTCGACGGTGTTCGGGTGCCAAGAGAAAACCTGCTCAACCGATACGGTGACGTCGCCGCAGACGGCACCTACAGTTCGGCTATCGCCAGTCCCGGACGTCGCTTCTTCACCATGATCGGCACGCTCGTGCAGGGTCGCGTCTCGCTCGACGGGGCATCCGTCGTCGCCTCCAAGCTCGCCCTCTTTATCGCCATCACCTACGGATCGCAGCGCCGCCAGTTCACCGCCGCCGACCCCACGAAGGAAGAGGTGATTCTCGACTATCAGCGTCACCAGCGCAGACTGCTGCCGAAGCTGGCCACAACCTACGCGATGTCCTTCGCGCACGAGAAGCTGCTCACCGCTTTCGATGGTGTCTTCTCCGGCGAGCGGGCCACGGATGCCGACCGCGAAGATCTCGAGACCCTCGCCGCGGCCCTAAAGCCGCTCAGCACCTGGAGCGCGCTCGAGATCATCCAGGCGGCGAGGGAGGCGTGTGGGGGCGCCGGATTCCTTGCCGAGAACCGTCTCACCCAACTGCGCGCCGACCTCGATATCTACGTGACCTTCGAGGGAGACAACAATGTGTTGCTTCAGCTCGTCGCCAAGCGCTTGCTGAGCGACTACTCACGTAAATTCAAGAATGCGGATGCGGGCGCTCTGGCCGGCTACGTCGCCGGCCAGGTGAGCGATGCGGCCGTCAATCGCTCCGGCCTGCGCAAACTCGTGCAGACGGTGGCGGACTTCGGCTCGACGGCCCGGTCGGTCGGGTTCGTGCGGGACGCGGCATCCCAGCGCCAACTGCTCACGGACCGAGTGCAGATGATGGTCGCTTCTCTCGCGGGACGCCTGCGCGCTGCGCAAAAGGCCTCGCCGACCGAAGCGGCCGCGCTCTTCAACGCTAACCAGAACGAGCTCATCGAAGCGGCCTTTGCCCACGCCGAACTGCTGCAGTGGGAGGCATTTACCGACGCGCTCGAGGGCGTCACCGATGCCAAGACGGTCGAGGTGCTCACCTGGCTTCGCGACCTGTTCGGATTCACCCTGATCGAAAAGAACCTCGCCTGGTATCTCATCAATGGCCGCCTGTCTGCCCAGCGTGCCGCGGCGATTACCGACTACATCGACGATCGCCTGCTTCCGCGGCTGCGTCCACACGCGCTCGACCTCGTGAATGCCTTCGGCTTCGAGCCGGAGCACGTGCGCGCCGCGATCGCGTCGGGAGCTGAGCGTGCGCGGCAGGACGAGGCGGCGCAGTACTTCCGCGCACGTCGCACGGCTGGCATCGAGCCGGTGCCAGAGAAGTCACTGACGAAGAAGTCGCTCACCGGGGAGCGGTAGTCCCACCCCACAGGAAAACGGCCTCTATCGGGAATCTCGTCGCCGCCGAGCGAGGGTCCTGAAAAAGGTTCTCCTTCGCTAGCGTTGACGGCGCACAGTGACAGTGCAAAGCTGCGTGGGTGAGGTCTCGAGCGAGAGTACACGTGGGCTGGCTCATCGCCGCGGTGATTGCCGCACCGCTGAGCCTGGCGCTCATTTTCGGGTTCCGGACCGGTTCGTGCCAGGATTCAGCGGATGCTGCCGCGAGCAGTTGTACGCAAGGGCCAGAGCCGACGGCGCTGCTGCTCGGCCTGGCCGGGGCGGTCTTCGTTACAGTCGCGCTGGTCCGGGCCTTCCGGCGCGAGACGTGACGATGCACGAGACGTAGAGACCGGATCAGGCCTTCGGCGTCGGCTCGTCATCCGTCACCGCATCGAGCTCCACGATCTCGAGGGACTCTGCCACCGGAACGGCGGCGGCGACGGCGGCATCCACGAACTCCTGGGTCCCCTCGATGCGTGGGTCGAGCCAGTCGTTCCAGAACGCGCGGGGGAGCGGAACCGGATTGCGGTCGTGAATATGGTCGAGGGTGCGCACGGAATCCGCGGTGAGGATCGTGGTCGTGAGCGTCCATAGCTGCGGATCATCATCGGCTAGCGAGTGGTCTTTCCACCATGAGTAAATGCCAGCGAAGGCCATCATTTCGCCCTCGGGGCCTCGAAGGTAGAACGGCGTCTTCTTCTTCGTGACCGGGTCGGTCTGCCATTCGTAGTAGCCGGCGGCGGGAATGAGGGCGCGCTTCGATCGAATGGCGGCCTTGAAGGAGGGCTTCTCGGTGATTCCTTCACTGCGCGCGTTGAAGGTGGGCACCTTCATCTTGAGAGTCTTCGACCAGTTGGGCGTGAGCGACCATCGGGCGACCTCGAGTCGACGGGTGGGCGCTGCGCCGTCTTTCATCGACGCGAGCACGACGGCGACGGGATCGGTCGGGCGGATGTTCCATCCCGGCCGCCAGTCGCGGAAGTCCCCGCCGATCGCGACGAATTCTTCGATCAGGTCGTCGGTGCTCTTGTCCATCGCAAAGCGTCCGCACATGCTCTGACTTTATCGCGTCCGATCGACCGGGCGGATGCGGTCGATAGTTGCACCGCGTTTGATCCCAGTGCAAGGATGAAAGCCCGAAGACGCAGCAACGAGCGTGCAGTTCACGCCCACATTCACACCGATCACCCTCTTGTTTTCCCTGCGCAGGGCAGCTCACACCGGGTCGGATTGCCTCAGAAAGACGCATTGCCAGCGGAAAGAGGATCGGGTCTTATGACTACTGTCGAGCATGAAAAGCACTCCGAAAAGGGGCTGGCGCGAACCGCCCAGTCATTGGCTCGCTGGACTGAAAAGTGGTTTCCGGACGCCTACATTTTTGCCCTGGCCGGCGTCTTTATCGTGGCCATCGCTGCCTTGGCGAATGGGTCTTCTCCGCAGGTCATTGTCGATTCATTTGGCAATGGCTTCTGGGATCTGACCGCCTTCACCCTGCAGATGGCGATGGTGGTTCTGACCGGATACGTCGTGGCCACGTCCCGTCCGGTAGCGAGACTAATCGATTTCCTCGCGGCCGTGCCGAAGACCGCGGCGACCGCGGTGAGTTTTGTGGCCTTCCTGTCGATGTCCGTCTCTTTTCTCAACTGGGGACTGAGCCTTGTCTTTGGAGGGCTCCTCGCCCGAGCGATTGCCCGTCGAACAGACCTTCGGGTGGACTATCGCGCGCTCGGTGCAGCGGCCTTCATGGGGCTGGGCGCCGTTTGGGCGCTGGGAATGTCCTCCTCCGCCGCCCAGCTGCAGGCCACGGCCGCGTCCCTTCCTCCGGCGCTCCTGAAAATCACCGGCATTCTTGACTTTGGCGCCACCATCTTCACGTGGCAGTCCCTCACCATGTGTGCCGCCATCATCGCGCTGACAGTAGTGATCGCCCACCTCTCCGCCCCCCGGGGCGACGCGATCCGCACTGCCCGGGACCTCGGGGTGGATCTGGACGACCAGCCCGAGCCTTCCGCCCCGCGATCACGACCGGGAGAATGGCTGGAATACAGCCGTATCCTGCCTATCCTGGCCGGACTGTTGACGTTGGGCTGGCTGGTTTCTCAGTTTCTGACCAAACCCATGCTCGCGGTGGTGAGTAACCTCAACGGCTACCTCCTCGTCTTTCTGATGCTGGGGTTGGTGCTTCACAAAACTCCGCGTAATTTCTTGCAGGCGGTTTCGAAAGCGGTGCCAGCAACGGCCGGTATCCTGGTGCAATTCCCGCTGTATGCGGCGATGGCGGCGATTCTGACCAGGGCGGTGGGCAACGGAGGGCTGAGCCTTTCGGAGCATCTGGCGCAATTCTTCACCAGTATTGGCGGCGGTGGCGGCTTCGCTGTGATTATTGCGGTCTACACCGTCATTTTAGGAATCTTTGTGCCGTCCGGCGGGGGGAAGTGGCTGGTCGAAGCCCCTTACGTGATGCAGGCCGCTACAGACGTGCAGATGAATCTGGGCTGGACGGTGCAGATCTATAACGTGGCCGAGGCCCTGCCCAACCTGGTGAATCCGTTCTTCATGCTGCCTCTGCTTGCGGTGCTCAAACTGCGCGCACGCGACCTGGTGGGTTTCACCTTTTTACAGTTCATCTTCCATCTTCCGGTGGTGCTGATACTCGTCTGGCTGCTCGGAATGACATTTGCGTTCGTAGCCCCGGTGATCCCCTCGGTTCCGTGATCTGCTTGGCTCGTGGCATCATCGTCGGGTGACTTATCTCGCTTCAGATTCCCGCTATGACTCGATGACCTACCGCCGCACCGGACGCAGCGGGTTGCTGCTACCCGCGGTCTCGCTCGGCCTCTGGCAGAATTTCGGGCACGACGTGCCCATGGAGCGCCAGCAGCAGATTTTGCGTCGAGCGTTCGACCTGGGCGTTACCCACATCGACCTTGCAAACAACTACGGTCCGCCTTACGGCAGTGCGGAGGCGAACTTCGGGGAGCACCTGCGCCGCGACTTCGCCCCCTATCGCGACGAACTGGTCATTTCGTCCAAAGCCGGCTACGACATGTGGGCGGGGCCGTACGGCGACTTCGGATCCCGAAAGTATCTGCTCGCGAGCCTCGATCAGAGTCTCTCGCGGATGGGCCTCGACTACGTCGATATCTTCTACTCGCACCGAGCAGACCCCAACACTCCGCTCGAAGAGACCATGGGTGCGCTGCATACGGCCGTGACCTCCGGCAAAGCGCTCTACGCCGGCATCTCGTCCTACTCGCCGGAGCGCACCCGCCAAGCCGCAGAGATCCTCTCCGACCTTGGCACGCCGCTGCTGATTCATCAGCCCTCCTATTCGCTGTTCAACCGCTGGATCGAGGATGGCCTGCTCGCGACACTTGACGATCTGGGGGTCGGCTGCATCGCCTTTTCGCCCCTCGCCCAGGGGCTCCTCACCGATCGATACCTTGGCGGGATCCCGACGGATGCTCGCGCCGCACGCGAAGGCTCCATGCAGAAGGACATGGTCAACGATGCAACGCTGGCCGGCATCCGCGCGCTCACCGACATTGCCGAGAATCGTGGGCAAAGCCTCGCTCAGCTCGCGATCTCGTGGACGCTGCGTAACTCCGGCGTGACGTCGGCGCTGGTCGGTGCATCGTCGGTGCGACAGCTCGAGGCGAATCTTGCGTCAATAGCTCACCTCGAGTTCTCCGCCGAAGAGCTGACCGCCATCGACCAGCACGCGATCGACATGGGGATCAACCTGTGGGCGGAATCCAGTGCGGTGGGTCGCTCGGTCTGAGCTGCACAAAAAGGTCCAACCTCCCGTAGAAGCCGGACGGGCGACGGTGAATCCTGAGCCGCTCTAAGCAGCCTCGAGAAATGTCAGGATCTCACGCACGAGTCGTGGATTGCCGTGCGTGCCCAGGTGGCCGCCCCCCGCGTGCACGCTCAATTGCGCGTTCGGCATGCGCTCTGACGTGTGCTCGAACAGGGCCGATGAATAAAACCTGTCGAACTCGCCGCCGGTGATGAGTGTACGCATCTCGATGGACTCGAGGCGTTCGTCGAGATCGAAATCATCCTCGGCGTCGAGGATGACGAGCAGGTCGAGGTCGCGACGTCCGATGATGGCGCGGGGAGCGATCAGGCCGGCAATCGACCGGAGGATATTTTCGAACGAGGTGGCGCCGGTATTGCCGAAGAAGACCGCAGCGGCCCGTCGGTCGCGCCCCGCCCGCAGCAGCGCTGCGACCGTGCGCTGAGTTTCGCGTCCCTGATCGCTGAGCCGGTGGGCAGATGACACGAGCACGAGTCTCCTCACCAGTTCGGGAAAGTCAGCAGCGAGTTGGAGGGCGATCGTTCCTCCGGAGGAGATGCCCAGGATGTCTACCGGTTCGTCGAACAGGGACGTGATGGTCCTCGCATATTCCGCGGCAAGGTCGGCGATCGTCGTGCCCGGGTCGAGGTCGTACGGTCGATCGATGCTGAATACCTTGCGATCGCCGATGAAGTCGGCGATCGCCTTGCGCTGCATCCACGCATTAAGCCGCGAAGGGGCGCCCGTTCGGCCCGAGAGCCCTGGCACGACGACGAGTGGCACTCCGCTTCCTGCGTGGAAGTGGGGAAGGGCACTTTTGATCATGAGTTGAGTCAAGCAGGCGAGTCTTAGCGGAGAGTGACCGGAGTGTACGGATCGGGTAAGAAGATCCGATCGCGCAGTACCGAACCGGCCCCGGGGGAAGCCTGCAGATCGCCTTTGTGGCGCTTACGGTTGCCGATCCCCTGACCCAAAAATTTATTGGGCCGAGGAATGGATTGTTCGGCTCGATCCGTCCGCGGCGCCTGCCGATCCAACGGCGGGCAGTCCCCGGAACATCGGGGGTGGGAGGAGCCTCTCACTTCACTGGACAGCCCCGGCCGGCTCCGGTGCATGGATACCGCAAAAAAGTCCGACCTCCCGTAGAAGCCGGAAGATCGGACAGTGGCTCCGACGGGCGTCGATCCCGTGACCTTTCGATTTTCAGTCGAACGCTCTACCAACTGAGCTACAGAGCCGTGCATCCCATCCCATAAAAACCAGGACGGGGTACGGAATAAGGCACGGCCGTCTGGCGAGAGATGACCGTGCCTTGCGACCCTGACCGGACTTGAACCGGCGACCTCCGCCGTGACAGGGCGGCGCGCTAACCAACTGCGCTACAGGGCCTAGCTATGTTTCGTGACCCCAACGGGATTCGAACCCGTGTTAACGCCGTGAAAGGGCGCCGTCCTAGGCCACTAAACGATGGGGCCGTGAAGAAA
>JANYEI010000246.1 GCA_025363205.1 Frigoribacterium sp. | reverse complement strand
TGAACCTAACTGAGACGGCGGCAATCCGATGACCAAGACTCCAATGGATGCGGACGCTGGCTATCCCGATCTGCACGTGGGTAAAGTGCATGACTGGGCTGTCGGAGTGCCGGCCATCCTCCACTCCATGGAGCCCGCGCTCCTGAAGATGGGCGTCGCCCGCACGGCGAAGCTTTTCACCTCGATGAACCAGAAAGACGGCTTCGACTGCATGAGCTGTGCCTGGCCCGATCCGGAACACCGGTCGGTCGCGGAATTCTGCGAGAACGGTGCAAAGGCCGTCACCTGGGAGGCCACCCCGATCACCGTGCCGACGAGCTTCTGGGCGGAACATTCAATCGACGACCTGCTGTCGCGGTCGGAGTACTGGCTCGGCATGCAGGGAAGACTCGTCGAGCCGGTCTACCGTCCTGCCGGCGCTGACCACTACGAACCGGTGTCTTGGGAACGTGCATTCGAGATAATCGCGACGAAGCTCAACGGTCTTACCTCACCCGACGAAGCCGCCTTCTATACGAGCGGCCGAACTGCCAACGAGACAGCTTTCGTCTATCAGCTCTTCGTGCGGGCCTTCGGCACCAACAACCTGCCGGACTGCTCGAACATGTGCCATGAGTCCACCGGGACTGCCCTCGGTGAGACCATCGGCATCGGCAAGTCGACAATTGCCTACGATGATTTCGAGAAATCCGATCTCGTGATCATCATGGGGCAGAACCCGGGCACGAATCATCCGCGCATGCTCACCGCCCTCGAAGCGGCGAAGCGCAACGGAGCGAGCATCGTTGCGGTGAATCCACTGCCCGAGGCCGGTCTCATGCGCTATAAGAATCCGCAGAAGGTTCGGGGGATCATCGGATCTGGCACGCCGCTGGCCGACCAGTTCCTGCAGATCCGCTCTGGCGGGGACATGGCTCTATTGCAGGCCGTCTCGAAGCGCGTGCTCGACGCGGAGAAGGCGAAGCCAGGAACAGTGCTCGACCACGCCTTTCTCGACGAATTCACCCTCGGTCTCGATGCCCTCACCGAACATCTTGGCCACCTCGATGAAGCGACCGTGCTGCTCGCCACCGGCCTCACCTCGGCAGAGATCGACGAGCTTGCCGAGCGCTACATCGCCGCCGATCGGGTTATCATCACCTGGGCGATGGGTCTTACCCAGCACAAGAAGTCGGTCGACACCCTGAAAGATCTGATCAACCTGCTGTTGCTCCGCGGCAACATCGGCAAGCCCGGGGCCGGAGCATCCCCGATCCGCGGCCACAGCAACGTGCAGGGTGACCGCACCATGGGGGTGTGGGAGCAGATGGACGATGAGTTCCTCGACGCCATCGAGAAGGAGTTCTCGTTCGCACCGCCCCGGGCCCACGGCACGGATGCCCTCAAGGCGATCGAGGGGATGCAACGCGGCGAGGTGAAGGTCTGGTTTGCCCTCGGAGGCAATCTCGTCGCCGCAATCTCGGACACCGGTGCGGCCGAGAAGGCAATGCACGGCACCGAGATGACCGTGCAGATATCGACGAAGCTCAACCGCTCTCACGCGGTCATCGGCACGGAGGCGCTGATCCTGCCGACGATGGGCCGCACCGAGGTGGATCTCCAGGCCACCGGACCTCAGTTCGTCTCTGTCGAGGATTCTGTCTGTGCAGTGCACGGCTCCCATGGCCGGATCGCGCCGGTCGCTCCCGGCCTGCTGTCCGAGATCTCTATCGTTACCCGCCTGGCGCGGGCCGTACTCGGGGATTCCGTGCCCGTGGACTGGGCCGGATTCGAGGGGAACTACGACCTCATCCGCGATCACATCAGTCATGTCGTGCCCGGCTTTGAGAAGTTCAACGTTCAGGTGCGCCAAAAGGGCGGCTTCATCCTGCCGAATGGTCCGCGCGACTCGCGTACCTTTGCCACGAAGACCGGCAAGGCGATGCTCACCGTCAACGAGCTCGAGGCGCTCGAGCGGCCCGTCGGTCGACTGATTCTGCAGACTATGCGCTCACATGACCAGTTCAACACCACGATCTACAGCCTGAACGATCGCTACCGTGGCATCAAGAACGGTCGGGACGTGATCTTCGTGAACCCCGACGATCTGATCGAGCTGAATCTCGAAGACGGCCAGCGTGTCGACATCTTCAGCGAGTGGAAAGATGAGCCGGATCGCGTGCTGCGCGGCTACCGCATCGTTTCATATCCCACGGCGAAGGGATGCGCCGCGGCGTATTATCCCGAGGCCAATGTGCTGGTTCCACTATCGAGTGCGGCGGTGGGTAGCAATACCCCGGTGTCGAAGGCCGTCATCGTGCGCCTCGAGCCGGTGG
>JANYEI010000205.1 GCA_025363205.1 Frigoribacterium sp. | reverse complement strand
GTTGCTCACCCACATGATCGCCGCCCAGGTCGGCCTCGGCGTTGGCGAATTCATCTGGACCGGCGGCGACTGCCACATTTACGACAACCACATCGACCAGGTGACGGAGCAGCTCAGCCGCGAGCCCTTTGCGGCGCCGACGCTTCGCCTAGCGCCGCGCGCCAGCATCGACGACTACGTCTACGAAGACTTCGAGGTGCTGGACTACCAGCACCATGCGGCGATCAAGGCGCCGGTCGCCGTCTGAATACCCGTTTTTGTCGGAGTGCCCGCTACCGTCTGAGTGCCCGTTTTTCTCGGGGTGCCTGTCGTGCGCGCATAGTCCTTAACTGAAGGCCGCGAGTGGGCGAATTTGCGCTCAAGGGCCCCCCGTTGCCGCCTTATTTGCCCAGTCAACGTCAATTCGTGTCGCGGGCTAGTGACGTGAGCGTGTGCTCGGGAAGGCCCGGTCGCACGGCGCCCCCGCGCCCCGGGTGGTCCGCGCCGCGCCCACCGCGCCGGTGAGTGACACGCGCGCCCGAAAGTTCGGGCACGCGTGTCACTCGATGGCGCGGAGGGTGCGCGGCGGCACGAAAATCACTGAGCTCACGACGCGGGTGATCGGTGTTTCGCCGGCTCTTTCAATTGCGCACGTGACGGCGAAGCGGTGAATGGCGGACGGGTGTCGCAACGAATGCCTATCGTGATGCGCAGCCACGCAGTGGCGTAATCGGCCTCGGTCACGTCTCCTGATGAAAAGTCACGCCGGCACTCTGGCCTGGGAATCAGGCGAGACCGAGCTGCTGCATCAGCGAAAGCTGGTCGCTGCTGCCCCATCGCTCGACCAATTTTGCGTCCTCAAAGCGGCTGATCTGCAGACCGTGCACCGAGAAAGATTTGCCGGTCGGCGGGTGCCCCTCGAAGGTTCCGTCGTGAGTTCCGCTAAGCGTGTAGGCGAAGGAGACGTCGGTCTCGTTGGCGACGAGACGATCGACCTCGATGTGCAGGTCGGGGAAGGCGGCACGCAGTTCTCCGAACATGTCTCGGTAGCCCTGTGGCCCCGATCCCTGGCCGGGAGCCGGGTCGTGATCGACCGAATCGGCGGCGACGAGGGAGTCAAGCTCGTCGAGCCGACCGCTGTTGACGGCGCTTCCGAACGCCTGCTGGCTCGCAATGTTCTCCTGCTGCGACATTGTCGGATCCTTTCGTCAGTGGATGATTCCGCCGACGATAACCCGATCGTTGGGGAGCGAGCGAGATTCGCAGGGAACACTCAACCGGCCGCAGTTCAAGTAGCTTTGAGGGGTGAGCGAAATCAGCACAGCCCTCGAATCGCAGTACGCCGAACTCCGTGCGAAGAACCTCGCGCTCGACCTCACGCGGGGAAAGCCGTCTCCCGCCCAGCTTGACCTGTCGCACGCCCTGCTCGGACTGCCGGGCGAAGGTGACTACCGTGATGCCGCCGGTACCGACCTGCGCAACTACGGAGGTCCGGACGGGCTGATCGAGCTTCGCCAGATCTTCTCCGAGCTGCTCGCGATTCCGGTCGACCAGCTGCTCGCCGCCGGCAACGCGAGTCTCGCGATCATGCACGATGTCTTTGTCACTGCGCTCCTCCACGGGGTGCCCGGCGGGGCGGGCCCGTGGCGGGACGTGCCGGGATTGTCGTTCCTCTGCCCCGTTCCCGGCTACGACCGCCACTTCGCGATCTGCGAGGCCCTCGGCATCCGCATGATCCCGGTGCCGTGTGTCGACGGACGCCTGGACCTCGATACCATCCGTCGCCTCGTCGCTCTGGATGCTGGCATCCGCGGCATGTGGGCGGTGCCGATGTACGCGAACCCCACCGGCACGAGCTTCAGTGTCGAGGAGGTCGAGGCGCTCGTGAGCATGCCGACGGCCGCCCCCGACTTCCGATTGTTCTGGGACAACGCCTACGCCGTGCATCACCTCACCGACGACGAGCCCGCCGTGATCGATGTGCTCGCTGCGGCTGCGGCGGCCGGCACCCCAGACCGTCCCTTCGTCTTCGCGTCTACCTCGAAGATCACCTACCCCGGGGCCGGCATTGCGTTCTTCGGAGCGTCGCCGAGCAACATCGCCTGGCGCAAGCGCCACACCGCCGTTCAGACGATCGGCCCTGACAAGATCAACCAGCTGCGCCATCTGCGGATGCTCGTGGACGCCGAGGGCGTTCGCCGCCACATGCGCGCCCACCGCGCCATCGTCGAGCCGCGCTTTGCCGCGGTGCTCGAGATCCTCCAGCGTCGGCTCGCCGGAGTCGCAACCTGGACGACGCCAACCGGCGGATATTTCGTGAGTCTCGATGTTCCCCACGGTGCGGCCTCGGCGGCGGTTGCGCTGGCGGGGCAGGTCGGCGTGGCGGTCACGCCGGCCGGATCGAGTTTCCCCTACGGCGACGACCCCGACGACACGAACATCCGCATTGCGCCGACCTTCCCGTCGCAGGCCGACCTCGAGTCCGCGATCGACGCTCTGTGTACCTGCGTGCTGCTCGCGGTGGAGCGGATGGGTGCCGAATAGGGTAGCCCCGCTGCTGGTCGAGTAGCGAGCGACAGCTCTCCTGTTGAAACCGGCCTCGTGGGGCTCGCCCCTACACCCGCGCTCAGCTGCGCGCCGACGAGTGACACGCGCACCCGCAACTTCGGGCGCACGTGTCACTCGCGAGCGCGGAGGCCGCCCACAGGGTCAGCCACAGGGTCAGCCAACAGCGTCAGCGGCCGACGTCAGCGGTGGACGTCGAACCTCGCCAGCGCATCCGCATCCCGCGAGTAGGTCGCCGAGCTGCGGGCGGTGTCGAGCGCGGCCACGGGGTCGGACTGTGCCTCGGCCACCTCGAGCAGCCGTTGTGCCTCGGCGAGGCGGGTGCGGGCATCCGCTCCCACGCCGCCGCGCCGGCTGGCGATGAAGTGCTGTGTTGCGGCAATCTGACTGCGAACACTCACCAAAACGCCGACGAGCGCCGTGCTCGCGTGCTCGAGTCGCTGCGCTTGGTTGCGCGCGGTCGCGAGGGTGCTGTCGAGCTCGGCCACGGCAGACTCGAGCAGGCCGAGGGATGCGGCGGGGTCGCCGGGAGCGAGGGAACCGAGCACGGACTCGATCGTGGCGACGGCGGCCCCGATTGCCGCGCCGGAGTCTGGATCCGGCGCCGCGTCCCGCGCCGATCGCGCCTCCGCGAGGTCGGCTCGGCTCTGGGTCATGAGCAGCGTGAGTCGGTCGGACTGCTCGGCGAGCGATGCGCTGAAGCTGTCCACCGCGTCCAGGAGTCGCACAGCCCTTGTCGCCGTCACTCGAGCCTCCTGTACCCGGTCGGCGACATCGGTTGCCAACGGATCCGCGAGTTGAGTGAGTGCGGCCTCCGCGCCCTGGCCGGCGGCGGTCAGCAGCTCGCGCGCCGCTGCGACGTTGCCGCTCACGGTCGCGATTGCGGCGGACGAGTAGCGGGTGGCGAGCACGGTGAGCGCGGCCGCCGTTGTCGGCACCCGCATCGAGGTCGCGACCACGAGCATTCGCACGGTTGCCAGCTCTGTCGGGGCATCCGTTTCGCGGCGGCGTAGAGCATCGAAGGCAGCAGCCTCTGCGGCGAGTTCCTGCTGCGATGATTCACAGAGATGGATGATGCGGGCATTCCATTCCCGCTGCTGAGTCGTCGTGTCGGCCTCGGAGTCGTCGAGCCGTTGCTTCAACCGGAATGACTCGGTGCGATCGCGCCGAGCCGTCGCGAGGGCCGCGGCGAAATCGCGAGTGCGATCCTCTCCGAACTGCGCGATCGCGAAACCGAGGTCGTCATCAGCCTGCGTGACCGCGTCATCCAGGCGCACAAGCAGGATGTTTGCGCGCATTGCGAGATCGCCGTCGGCCGCGCCCGCACCCTCGGTGCCGGCGTCGGAAACCACTGGTATGCGGCGTCTCCGCCGCGCGAGAATGGTGAACCCGCCGATCATTACGATTGCGATCAGGACCAGAATGGTTACAAGTGCCGTCGTCACGGCCTGGACGAGGTCTGACGAAGCGGCGCGGATTGCCAGGAAGAGCATGGCCGGTATCTTACGTTTCACACGCTGTAATTGTTTGCGGTCAGCTTCGCCGCGCGGCGAAACTCCCCCGCATTTCCCGCGATTCCGGGACACCCCCGTTAAGGTTGCCCTGTGTGGCGCGCCAATAGACCTCAGGATCATGACTTCTTCGCGGAGCCGGACGACAGCCATGCCCGTGTGGAGCGGCAAGTGACTGCGCCCCACGCGCTGACCCTCGGCGATCCCAATTACTCGCTCTCGAATGTGGCGGAGCCCACCTGGCAGGGCTGGCGATCCGAACTCGCGGGTATTGGCGGCAGCTCCCCGCTCCTGCATTTCGTCGACGGCCCCCGCACACGCATTGAGCTCGGCGCTACCCATCCGGGCGGCCTCGCGCAGTTCATCACCGGCAAGTCCACGCTGCTCTCCAACCTGATTCGGGATGACATCGCCCTGCGTGCCGCGAAGCTAGCCGCCGCAGAAATCGCCGACAAGAGTCTCGAGCTCGCCACCGCCCGGGGCATCGACTCGATCCACCTGGGAATCGGAATCGCGGAATGGCAACATGAGGGCGTGCAGTTCCGGGCGCCGGTGCTACTGCGCCCGCTCGCCATCCGTCGTTATGGGAGCAACTTCGAGCTCAAGCTCAAGGGTGCCCCGTTCCTCAATCCGGAGCTGTCCCGCGCTCTCGAAGCGCAGTTCCAGATCTCGCTCGATGCGGAGGCCTTCGTCGCGCTCGCCGAGGAAGACGGATCGTTCAAGCCGAACCCGGTGATCGACCGCCTGCGCGGTCTCACCTCCCACCTCGAGTGGTTCAACGTGCAGCCGCGACTGGTCGTATCGTCGTTCGCCGATGTCGCGCGCGCGATGGAGTCCGATGCCGGTGACCTCGAGCATCCGGTGCTCGATGCCCTCGCCGGCAACCCCTCAGCCAAGTGGGCGATCGAGGAAAGCTATTCGCCGGTCGCGCCGCCCAGCCCCGACCTGCGCACCCCCGAAACCGACACCCTTCTGCTCGATGCGGATGCCGAGCAGGAATACGTGATCGCCCAGATCGCCGCCGGCAATTCCGTGGTGGTCAAGACTCTTCCCGGCACCGGCGCCACCCAGACCATCGTCAACGCCATCGGTGCCCTCGTGAGTCAGAACAAGCGTGTGTTGGTTGTGAGCGCCCGCCGGTCCTCCCTCGCGGGTATAGCCCAGCGCTTCGGGGATGTTTCTCTCGCCGGCCTCGCGGTCGCCCCAGGCACGCTGCGCCGCGATCTCATTCGCTCGATCGGACGCAACGAGAAGGCACGCGCGCCGCAGATCGGTGAGGTGGATGACGCACTCGTGCGCCTGCGCAAGGTGCTGCTCGACTACCGCAGCGCCGTCGCCCGCACCGATCCGGCTCTGCGCGTCTCAGTGCTCGACTGCCTCACCGAGCTCTCCCGCCTCGCCCTGCTTCCTAATCCGCCGGCCACCACTGCGCGGTTGTCGCGCGAATCCGTCGAACTCATGGCGGATGACCGCGTCGGCGCAGCCCGCGCGATGGTCGAAGCTGCCGGCCTCGGCGAATTCCGCTACGGTCCGGGAGACTCGCCCTGGTACGGAGCCAGCTTCGCGACGAGTGAGACTGCCGCGCGAGCCCACGCCATCGCCAAGCAATTGCACCACACCGAGGTGCCGCGACTGCTCGAGCGTGCGAGCGACCTTATTGCCGGCACGCGCATGCGCCCGTTCGAGACGATCAACGAGCTAGGCATTTACCTTCGCCTGCTCATTGACATCCGCGACACCCTTGATCGGTTTCTTCCGGTGGTCTTCGACCGCTCGCTCAGCGAGCTCATCGCCGCGACATCCGCCCGCAAGGACTCGCCGGAAATGTCCTCGGCGAATCGGCGGCGGCTCAAGAAGCTCGCTCGAGAGTATGTGCGCCCCGGCGTGCACATCGGGGACATCAACGAGAGCCTGCAGCACATCCAGCAGCAGCGGATCCTCTGGCAGCGTTTCGTCGCCGCCGGGGTCACGCCAGAGGTGCCGGTCGGCATCGCCGACGTGCGGGTGGCGTACCAGCAGGTGGCGCAGGACCTCGAATTCCTCGACGAGCCGCTCGGTGCGGTGACGCGCGAAACCCAGCTCATCCACCTGCCGATCCACGTTCTCACCGAACGACTCGCGGCTCTCGCTGCGGAATCGGATGTACTGAACAACCTGCAGGAGCGCGCCGCGTTGCGTGGCACCCTTCGCCGCCTCCAGCTCGACCCGCTGCTCGAGGACCTGGCATCGCGCCACGTGCCCGATGAGCAAGTCGCCGCGGAGCTCGAGCTCTCCTGGTGGCAGTCGGCTCTCGAGTCGCTGCTCGAGGCGGATCGCGCCCTGCTGAACGCCAACACCTCGGTGCTCGATCGACTTGAGGCGGACTTCCGTCTTGTGGACGAAGCCCACGCCGCCGGCAGCGCGCAGTTGCTTGGCTGGCAGCTCGCCGAGAACTGGAGCATCGGCCTCGTGGACTGGCCGGAGGAGGCATCCGCTCTCAAGACCGCGCTGCGTGGCCCGTCGATCGATGCCCGCGACCTGCAAGAGGCTGCCCCGCATCTCTCGCGCACGATCGCGCCGGTCTGGCTCGCGTCTCCCTATGAGGTGGCGGGCATCACCGACACGCTCTCGTTCGATACCGTGATTCTGGTGGATGCCGGTGCGACGACGCTTGCAGAGAACCTGGGTGCCATCCGCCGCGGTAAACAGACCGTTGCGTTCGGCGATCCGGTGACCCAGACGCCATCCCCCTTCACCGTGGGATTCGCGGGCACCGACGACACCGCGCAGCTCGACGCGGAGGCGCTCGACGCACTGCACGGTGAGTCCGCCCTTGCTCGCCTCGGGTCCCTTCTGCCGTCTCTCGCCCTCACGCGCAGCTATCGCGCAGGCGGCGAGGATCTCGCCGAACTGGTCAACCGGCGTTTCTACGCCGGCAAGATCGAGTCGTTCCCGTGGGCGGGCAGCTTTCTCGGTCACGGCAGCATCCGCCTGGATTTCCTGGCCGATGGATCGGGGATGCCCGACCCGGAGTCAGGCGGAGTCGAAAGTGTCGACGCCGAAGTCAACCGTGCCGTCGAGCTCGTGATCGAGCACGCAACGACACGCCCGCATGAGTCACTGATGGTGATCACCGCCAGCGCGCGCCATGCCGTGCGCGTTCAGCAGGCGGTGCTGGCCGCCACGTCCGGCCGACCGGAGCTCAGCGACTTCGTGCTCGGCGATCGTCCGGAGCCGTTCACGGTCACGACGATCGAGCAGGCCGTGGCTCAGAGCCGCGATCGGGTGATCTTCTCCATCGGATATGGCCGTACCCCCCATGGCCGCGTGCTGTCGGACTTTGGCGCTCTGGGGCGCCCGGGTGGTGAGCGACTGTTGGCGGTCGCCATGACCCGCGCGCGACGTTCCATGGTGATCGTCACGTGCTTCGAAGCGCAGGACATCGACGAGGACCGCATGCACTTCGGCGCGATCGCACTCGCCGAGATCCTGACCGATGTGACGGCCCGTAACGCCCTCGATGCCGCAACGGATGACAGCGAGCCGATGCTCGTCGACCTCGCAAGGCGGCTGCAGCTGCGTGGTCTGCGCGTCGCCCTCGGTCACCGCGGAAAACTCGGGCTTGTGGCATCCCACCAGGGCATGTGCCTTACCATCGAAACCGATTCCGTACTGCACGGCACGAGCCTGCGCGAGTCGCTGCGGCTGCGCCCCGAAATGCTTCGGCGCCTCGGATGGCACTACCTGCGGGTGCACGCGTTCGAGCTATTCAGCGAACCCGACACCGTGGCCGATCGTATCGTGACGATGCTTGGCGCGACCTCAGCGCCAGACACCCAGCCGATCCCGATCGTTGGCACGGTTGGCGGCGCGGCTCACCCGGGTTGACGTGGGAAAGCACGACGCGCCGACGCCGCGGGAACGCCCGCGCCGTCGCGTGACGACAGAGGCGATCGCCGGTTCAGACCCCCACCCGCAAAAAGAACCATCGCGGCATGCCGAAAATGAAAACGATGAGCGTCTGACGGCAGACAAGCCGCCGCACTGGGGCCAAACCCACTAGCGTCCGTACTGCCCGGCTCTCACAAGCGGCGCAGCGAGGAGCCGCTATTGGGCGGCGTGAGCTCCACCGGTCGTGGTGCTCGTCGGCAGAGTGTGGTCACCCTCGGGCGACGGCCGGCCGGCAAGCAGATCGCGAATCTGGGTGAGTAACTCGGTCTCGGTCGGCGGCACATTATCCGGCGTCGCTGTATTTTCCTTCTTCTGCCTGAGGAAGTTGATCTTGTTCAACCGATTGATGGGAAGAACGAGGGCGAAGTAGACGACCGCGGCCACGATCACGAACTGGATTATCGCGGCGATCACCGCGCCGAACAGGATTTTCGCCGTGCCGCCACCGAGCGTGGGGATGATCACGATCAGCGCGCCCTCCAGGTCCTTGGCGTTGAAGAGCGCACCAATGATCGGGGTGAAGATGCTCGTGACAATGGTGTTGACGATCGCCGTAAAAGCGGTGCCGATAACGACAGCCACGGCAAGATCGATCACGTTACCTCGGAGGATGAATTCCTTAAAACCTGTGAGCACGGCGTCTCCTTTGCTTTTCTGATTCGAGTACTACGAACCGGTGGGACCGGAGGGGGACTTCGACGGTGCAGCGCCGGATTTCGGGGCGGGGGATTTCGGGGCCTTCGTTTCGCCCGGTGAGGAACTCGACTCGGATTTCGCGGCCGGAGCTTCCGATTTCGGTGCCGAAGCCGACTCCGACGACGGAGTCGATGACGATCCGCTCGAGTCCTTCGACTTCTCGGCGCGACTGTCGTTGCGATAGAAACCCGATCCGGTGAAGCTCACACCGATCGAATTGAATACCTTGCGTAGCTGCGACTGGCCGCAGTTGGGGCACACGGTGAGGGACTCATCCGTGAATGCCTGGTACTGGTCGAACGCCACGTCGCAGTTCGCACAGCGGTAGGAATAGGTGGGCACAGAGGTCCTTAGAGCGTAGAGGGGAGTTAGAAGCGAGTGATGGCGCTGGGGGTAATGACACCGTCCACACGTTTGTCGTGCACTTCGCTAGGCACGCTATCGACGAATTCCCGGTCGAAGATCACAGCATAGACCGGTGGGCACTTTTCCATCGATCCCAGCGTGCGATCGAAGTAGCCGCGACCCCAGCCCATCCGCATGCCGGTGCGGTCGACGGATGCCGCTGGCACGAGGATGAGGTCCACATCGTTGATCGCAATCGGGCCGAGCAACTCGCCAACGGGTTCCAGCATGCCGAAGAGGCCCTCGACCTCGGTCTCGCCGTCGCCAACAGTCCAGTCGAGCAGGCCATCGTCGCGAGAAATAGGAAAGAGGATGCGGATCTGCTGTTCGTCCGCCCAGTTGAGGAAGGGGCGGATGTTCGGCTCCTCGGTTGCCGGCAGGTAGGCCGCCACCGAGCGCACGTGCAGTCGCGTGGCGAGCTCGATGAGATGGGCACTCAGTTGCTCGGTGGACTGCTCACGTTCCCGGGCAGTCATGATCCGTCGCCGTTCTCGAAGCTCGGCACGAAGGGCGCGCTTCTGGTGGCTCTCGTCTCCCGTCATGCCGTTACCCCGTTCATTCCGGCAAGTCTACGGTTAGGGCGCAGTTGACACCGTCGAGATATGGGCCGTATACCCTAGGTTCCATGGCCTTCACAATCACTAAAGCTGTCATTCCCGCCGCGGGTCTCGGAACGCGATTCCTGCCAGCGACGAAAGCGATGCCGAAGGAGATGTTGCCCGTCGTCGACAAGCCCGCGATCCAATACGTGGTGGAGGAAGCCGTCGCGGCCGGTCTCACCGATGTGCTGATGATCACCGGACGCAATAAGAACGCGCTCGAGAACCACTTCGACCGCGTGGGCGAGCTCGAGGCGACCCTGCTCATGAAGGGGGACATCGAGCGACTGCGCAAGGTGAACTATGCCACCGACCTCGCCGAGGTTCACTACGTGCGCCAGGGCGATCCCAAGGGACTCGGTCACGCTGTGCTGCGCGCACGAATGCACGTGGGCCACGAACCCTTCGCCGTGCTTCTCGGTGACGACATCATTGACGAGCGGGATGTGTTGCTATCGCGCATGCTCGAGGAGCAGGGCAAGCGCAATGCCACCATCGTCGCACTGCTCGAGGTGGACCCCGCGCAGGTGCACATGTACGGAATCGCGACCGTTGAGCCGACTGACGACGACGACGTCGTGTGCATCACCGGCCTTGTCGAGAAACCCTCCCGCGAGAAGGCCCTGTCCAACTACGCCATCATCGGCCGCTACGTACTGCAGCCCGAAATCTTTGACATTCTTGAGCACACGCCCGCGGGCAAGGGTGGAGAGATCCAGCTGACCGATGCCCTCCAGACGCTCGCCGCGAACCCCAGCATCGCTGGCGGCGTCTACGGCGTCGTCTTCCGCGGCCGCCGCTACGACACCGGGGACCGGCTCGACTACATCAAAGCCATCGTGCAGCTCGCCGTCGACCGCGACGACCTCGGCCCGGATCTTCGTCCCTGGCTCAAGGACTTCGCCAAAAACCTCGAGTAGCGTCACCACGATGGGGAGCCAGCGCACGGGTAACCCGGCTCTAGACTGAGGCGGTGGCGACCCCGATCCCAACCCTCCGCGAGGGCAAGACCACTATTCGCCCGATCCGTCTGAGAGATGCGCGAGTGCTCGAGCGCGAGTTGCTGGAGAATCGCGGATGGTTGCGCAAGTGGGAGGCGACCAACCCACATGGCGCGATGAGTTTTGATGTGCGCTCGAGCATCCGAAGCCTCCAGGCCAATTCCCGCGCCGGCTTCGGCCTGCCGTTCGCCATCGAATACGACGGGGAGTTCGCGGGCCAGCTCAACGTGTCAGGGATCACCTACGGTTCTCTCTCGTCGGCGACGATCGGCTACTGGGTGTCCGAACGGTTTGCGGGGAAGGGCGTGACGCCGGCGGCGGTAGCGCTTGCCAGCGACTATGCCTTTTTCCAGGTGGGGATGCACCGCATGGAGATCTGCATCCGTCCCGAGAATGCGCCGAGCCTTCGGGTTGTGGAGAAACTCGGGTTCCGTTACGAAGGGCTGCGACGGCGCTACATTCATATCAATGGCGACTGGCGCGACCATTTCTGCTTCGCACTCGTCGCGGAGGAGATTCCGGTCGGTGTACTGCGACGCTGGCTCGATGGTCGCGTTCCCGTTGGTGCGGGCACGGTGCCCCAGGCCGACTGGGATGCCTCGCTTCAGCGCGGGACACACCCTCGATAATCGGCCGTGAATCGCCCTCGCCCTCGTACCGTAGGGCTATGGGTGCAGCAGGATTCGGATCGAGCGTGATCATTGCTCTCGCTGCCGTGCTCTGGCTCACCTATCTTGTGCCAACCTGGCTGCGTCGCCGCGAGTACCTCGCGACCGAGCGCAACGCCCTTCGCCTCCAGCAGACCCTCCGCATCATGGCCGAAACCGCCGAGGTGCCGCAGGAGGTGCGTGTTGAGACGACTGCGCGCAATGCAGCCCAGCTGGAGCGGGTGCTCAAGAATCAGCTGCGGCGTACTGCTGCTATCGCCGAGGCGCAGGCTGCTGCGGTCGCTCGTACCGCCGCTCGTCGCCTTGCCGAGACCCAGCCAGCCCTCGCCGCGGATGTCGCGATCACATCGCCTGCTTCGCGACGACTCCGTCGTTCGCGCGCCGTTACCGCGGCGATCCTCTTCGCCGCGCTTGCCGGCTCCGGTCTCGGGATCGCACAGTTCGTCGCTTCCGGTGCCTGGACTCTTCTCGCCGGCGGTTCGGCTGTGACACTCGGCTGCTTTGCGATGCTCGGGCAGATCGCATCCGTCGCCCGCGCCCGTGCCGAACTCGCCCGTAGCCTGCGCTCCCGGCCCGTGGCCGTAGTCGCAGCTCCAAAAGCGGTTGTCGCTCCCGCAGCCCCGGTGCAGGTCACCTGGACGCCGGTGCCGGTGCCAAAGCCGCTGTACCTGTCACGACCGGCTCCCGAGCGCTCGCTCGTCGCCTCGCTCGAGGCCGCCGCGGAGTTGCGCCAGGCCGCCGCGGATGCCGAGCGCCGGCTCCGCGAGGCGCACGCGGCCCCCGAGGTCACTCCAATCCGACCCGCCGCTCACGCGCCGAGCCGATTTGCGCGCATGGGCTTCATCGAGCAACAGCCCGAGATCCACACGGACCTCGACGCGGTGCTGCGCCGCCGTCGCGCCTAACCTGCACGCCTAACTTGCGAGCCTGCGTGCGCGGAAGCAGGGCGGCATTGATCGGGAACCCCGTCTGCGAGTGGGCAGTTCTGGCGCTGACTTGTGCTCCACGGCGCCATTTTTGCCAAGT